>CAZIUJ010000028.1:0-15858 GCA_964542345.1 uncultured Alistipes sp. | reverse complement strand
TTCTCAAATTCTTTCTGGAGTGCCGTATAGAGCGGGCATCTGTCGGCTATGTAGAAGTGCCGCGTGGTGGGCGAAGCCGGCAGCGGCGAAGAGTTCCTGGCCCTGCTGCCCGGGCTGGAGACCGACGTGGTCTTCATGGACTTCTCGATGCCGGGCATCGACGGGGCGCAGACGACCGAACGGGCGCTGGCCCTGCGGCCCGACCTGCGGATCATCACCCTCTCGATGTTCGGCGAGGAGAACTACTACACGCGCATGGTCGAAGCGGGAGCCCGGGGCTTCCTGCTGAAAGACTCGCAGATCGACGATGTGCTCGAAGCGATCGAGACCGTCGTGGCGGGAGGCACCTACTTCAGCCCGCAGCTGCTGGCGTCGCTGGCCGGGAACCTGCATGCGCGCGAAGATGCGGGCGACGAACCCCTCTCGTCGCGCGAACGCGAAATCCTGCTGCTGGTCTGCCGGGGCCTCTCGAATCAGGAGATCGCCGACCGCCTCTTCATCTCGAAACGCACGGTCGACAAGCACCGGGCCAACATCCTCGAAAAGACGGGCTGCAAGAATACGGCTTCGCTGGTCGTCTTCGCGATCCGCAGCGGGGCGGTGGAGCTCTGAAGTCGCGGCGCCCCGACGATTTAAGGAGAAAATATGACGGTTTTTCACGCCGAATTTTATAACTTTGCGGTCGCAGAAAAACATCAATCACACTATCGATATGGGAAGAGCCTTTGAATATCGCAAAGCGCGCAAGATGAAACGCTGGGGACACATGGCCCGGACGTTCACGAAGCTGGGCAAGGAGATCGAAATCGCCGTCAAGGCGGGTGGTCCCGACCCCTCGGGCAACACGCGCCTGCGCATTCTGATGCAGAATGCCAAAGCGGAGAACATGCCGAAAGAGAATGTGGAGCGCGCCATCAAACGCGCCACGGAGAAAGATGCGGCCGACTACAAGGAGGTCGTCTACGAAGGCTACGGCCCCCACGGCGTGGCGTTCCTTGTGGAGACGGCGACCGACAACACCAACCGCACGGTGGCGAACGTGCGCATGCACTTCAACAAGTGCGGCGGCACGCTGGGCAACAGCGGCTCGGTGGCTTTCATGTTCGACCACAAGTGCATCTTCAAGTTCCACGCTCCGGCCGGCGCCGATGCCGAGGAACTTGAACTGGAG
Source organism: uncultured Alistipes sp. (assembly GCA_964542345.1). Taxonomy (GTDB): domain Bacteria; phylum Bacteroidota; class Bacteroidia; order Bacteroidales; family Rikenellaceae; genus Alistipes. The sequence continues at coordinate 14,687 of CAZIUJ010000028.1, read as the reverse complement.
ATGATCGACTTAGGGGTCGACGAGTTCTATCCCGAGGAAGACGGAATCACGGTCTATGCGCCCTACGAGTCGTTCGGCGCGATCCAGAAGTGGCTGGATGACAAAGGTTTCGAGATCGTCTCGGGCGAATCGGCCTACCTGCCGACCGACACGAAGGAGCTGGATGCCGAGGGCCGCGAATCGGTGGAGAAGCTCGTCGAGCGTCTTGAAGAGGACGACGACGTAACGAACGTCTACCACACGATGAAAGAGGTCGAGGAGGAGTAATCCTCTCCGACGTGGAAAACCGGGGCCGCCTGTCGCAAGCAGGCGGCCTTTCTGCTGCCGGGGGGCTACTCGAAGCGGATGAAGCGCTGTCCCGAGGTGAGGCAGAAAGGGCAGTAAGGCTCGCAGTAGGCGGAGATGAAGAGGTTGCCGCAGCGGGGGCAGACCAGATAGTTCCAGGCGGCGCCCTGCTCCTGCGGCTCCAGGCAGGCGTGCATGAGGACGGCGTGGCGCATGTCGACGGCCGACGACCAGCTCAGCAGCCGGGCGGCGTAGCGGTTGCCGCGGCCGATGGCGCGGTCGATCTCGGCGCACTTGCACTCCTCGGCGGTGCGGAGCTCGTAGTCGATGCTGCGCGAGAGGTTGCCGTCGGTCGTGCTGCGGAAGAGGAGCACCTTGCGGGGCGGCAGGTAGCGGCCGCCCAGGCGGTGGATCGCCTCGGCGCAGTTGTGCTCCTGCAGCCGCTCGGAGAGAGCCATCGCCCGGAAGAGACAGGCGGCCTGCCGGCGACTCTCCAGCTCGGCGATGCTGGCGAAGTGGTCGTATTGCAACGACTTGACGTGCTTGCGCCGGCAGCAGGCGTCGAGGTCGGCGATGGTCTCGACCCACGTCTCCTCGGCCGGCTGCTGCCGGGGTCTGGTGGCCGAGTAGCAGATCCAGACCAGAATGGAGGTGGACACGACGAAGAACAGCAGGACGATGAGCGGACGGAATTTCATGGCTTGAGACAGACAGGAATCCGTCCCGCTGCATTTATTATGCCACACCCGCATAAAAAAGCGAATCCTGGGACTCCGGGATTCGCTCGGTCGAAGACGGGGGCGGTCCGAGGCTCAGAGCCGCGCCTTGATGGCTTTCGACTCCTCCTCGTAGCCGGGTTTGTCCAGGAGGGCGAACATGTTCTTCTTGTAAGCCTCGACGCCCGGCTGGTCGAACGGATTGACGCCCAGGAGGTAACCGCTGATGCCGCAGGCCTTCTCGAAGAAGTAGAGCAGGCCGCCGACCGTATGGGCGTCGATGTGCGGAATCTCGATGCGGAGGTTGGGCACGCCGCCGTCGACGTGGGCGAGCTGCACGCCCAATTCGGCCATGCGGTTGACCTCCGAAATGCGCTTGCCGGCGAGGAAGTTCAGGCCGTCGAGGTTCTCCTTGTCGGCCTCGATGAGGACCTTATGGGCCGGTTCGGCGACCGAGATGATCGTCTCGAACAAGGTGCGCTCGCCCTGCTGGATGTACTGGCCCATCGAGTGGAGGTCGGCCGTGAGCGTTACGCTGGCCGGGAAGATGCCCTTGCCCTGCTTGCCCTCGCTCTCGCCGTAGAGCTGCTTCCACCATTCGTTGACGTACTGGAGCTGTGGCTCGTAGGAACCCAGAATCTCGATCTTCTTGCCGCTGTTGTAGAGCGCGCTGCGCACGGCGGTGTAGATGGCCGAGGGGTTCTCGTCGAACGGCACCTTTTCGTCCGTGGCCCGCTCCATCTCCTGCGCGCCGTGCACGAGGGCCCGGATGTCGACGCCGGCTGCGGCGAGGGGCAGCAGTCCGACGGGCGTGAGGACCGAGAAGCGGCCGCCGACGTCGTCGGGAATGACGAACGTGGGGTAGCCCTCGTCGGTGGCCAGCGTTTTGAGCGCGCCGCGCGCCCGGTCCGTTACGGCGACGATCCGCTCGGCGGCCCCGGCCTTGCCGTAGCGCTTTTCGAGGGCGGCCTTGATGAGGCGGAACGCGATGGCCGGCTCGGTCGTCGTGCCCGACTTGGAGATGACGATCGCGGCGACGGAGTGCTCCTCGGCGGCCGTCATCAAGGCGTGGATGTAGTCCTCGGAGATGTTCTGTCCGGCAAAGACCACCGTGGGGTGCTGCTGCTCCTTGTGCAGCAGCTTGAAAGGATCGCTCATCGCTTCGAGCACCGCCTTGGCGCCCAAGTACGAGCCGCCGATGCCGATGCAGACGATCAGGTCGGCTTTGCTGCGCAACTTGGCGGCGGCGGCCTCGATGGCGTCGAGGTCCGTGTCGGAAATCGACGAGGGAAGGTGCACCCAGCCCAGGAAGTCGTTGCCGGCGCCCTTGCCCGAGTGGAGCAGGGCGTTGGCGGCCTGCGCTTTCGCCCTGAGGTCGTCCGAAATCGTGATGCCGGATTTGCGGATGTCGAGTGTCAGTGTTTTCATATTCGTATCAGATTAGTTTGGTTGTCAACTCTTTCATGCAGCGGCGCGCCGATGCCTTCTCGTAGAGGATTTTGTAGACCGCAGCGGCGATGGGCATGTCGACCTGGTGGCGGGTGTTGATGTGGCGGATGCAGTCGGCGGCGAAGTACCCCTCGGCGACCATCGTCATCTCGTTGAGGGCGCTGCGCACGGAGCAGCCGCGGCCGATCAGAAGCCCGAGGCGGCGGTTGCGGCTGTGGACCGAGTAGCAAGTTACGAGCAGGTCGCCGACGTAAGCCGAGACGAGCGTTTCGCGAACCTCGGGACAACTTTCGTCGAGGAAGCGCTTCATCTCGCCGGCGCTGTTGGCGATCAACACGGCGAGGAAGTTGTCGCCGTAGCCCAAGCCGACGGCGATGCCGACGGCCAGGGCGTAGATGTTCTTCAGAATGGCGGCGTACTCGATGCCGTAGAGGTCGGTGGCGTAGCTGAGCCGCAGGTAAGGCGTGGCGAACTTCGCGCCGATCGCCCGGGCGTTGTCGAGGTCGGAGCAGACGACCGTGAGGTAGGTGAGCTTGCCGCGCGACACCTCCTCGGCGTGCGAAGGCCCGGTGAGGAGCCCCAGCCGGTCGCCGGAGACGCCGTACTCGTCGTGGATGTACTCGACGACGGTCTTGTAACAATCGCCGGGGATGATGCCCTTGATGGCCGAGATGATGAACTTGCCGGCGAGGGATTCGGTGAGGGGCGCGAGGAACTCCTTGAGGTAGGCCGACGGGACGGCCAACACGAGGATGTCGGCGCCCCGGACCACCTCGTTGAGGTCGTCGGAGACGTCGAGGCGGCTCATGTCGAACTCCGTGTCGTTCAGGTAACGGGGGTTGCGGCCCTCGCTGCGGAGCCCTTCGAGCACCTCGGGGTTGCGGACGTACCAGCCCACGTGCGCCTCGTTGGCGGCGAGCAGTCCGACGATGGCCGTGGCCCAGCTGCCGTAGCCGATGACGGCGCACCGGGCCTCCTTTCCGATTCTGTATTCCATGCGGTTGAATTTAACCATACAAAGTTAAGCAAAAAAAATCCGAAAATATAGAAAATAATTGACGGCTTTTTTTTACCTTTGTCCGGATAGCTTCGCCATGTGCCGCCGCCGAAGCGGGGGCGGTTTGAAGTGGAAGCGCAAAGGATTGGAATATAAGGAATTGCGAAATAAGCAACGAAAATCGTATGGGAATCTTTTCATTGACACAGGAGCTGGCCATCGACCTCGGAACGGCCAATACGCTGATCCTCTATAACGGCAAGGTCGTCGTCGACGAACCCTCGATCGTGGCGCTCGACGTACATACGGGCAAGCTGGTGGCCATCGGCAGCCAAGCCCGCAACATGCACGAGAAGACCAATCCCAACATCAAGACGATCCGCCCGCTCAAAGACGGCGTGATCGCCGACTTCAATGCGACGGAGCTGATGCTCCGGGGCATGCTCAAGAAAGTCAAGACCTCGGGCAGCCTTTTTGCGCCGTCGCTCCGCATGGTGATCTGCATCCCCTCGGGCTCGACGAACGTGGAGATCCGTGCCGTGCGCGACTCGGCGGAACATGCCGGCGGCCGTGAAGTCTACATGATCTACGAACCGATGGCGGCGGCGCTGGGTGCCGGCCTGGATGTGGAAGCCCCCGAAGGCAACATGGTGATCGACATCGGCGGCGGCACGTCGGAAATCGCCTGCATCTCGTTAGGCGGCATTGTCTGCTCGGAGTCGGTGAACGTAGCGGGCGACGTTTTCACGAACGACATCCAGAGCTATGTCCGCCAACAACACAACATCCGCATCGGCGAACGAACGGCCGAAGCGATCAAGTGCTCGGTCGGCGCGGCGGTATCGGACCTGGATGACGAACCCGAAGATTTTGTGGTAACGGGCCCCAACATGCTGACGGCCCTGCCGCAAACCGTGTCGCTCTCCTACAGCGAGATTGCCTATGCGCTGGAAAAGTCGCTGACGAAGATCGACGCGGCGCTGATGAAAGTACTGGAGTCGATGCCCCCGGAGCTCTATGCCGACATTGTGAAGAACGGCATCTACTTAGCCGGCGGCGGAGCCCTGATCAAAGGTCTTGACCGCCGCCTGAGCGAGAAGACGGGCATTCCTTTCCACCTGGCCGAAGACCCCCTGCGAGCCATTGCGCGCGGCACGGGCATCGCCCTGAAAAACATCAACCGATTCTCGTTCCTGATGAAATAAGGGGGCCTTGCCGAAGGGGCCTGGACGAGGGGGCCGAGAGAAGCTGCCGGAAAGGAGCCTGAGAGAGGGATCGGACGAAGGGGCCGAAAGAGGAGGCTGCCGGAAAGGAACCTGAGAGAGGGATCGGACGAAGGGGCCGAAAGAGGAGGCTGTCGGGAAGGGCCGAGAGAAGCTGCTGAAGGAGCCGGGAAGAAAGGCGCCGTTGAGAAATTGGAGACGGGGCACCGGAGAAAAGCCGGGAAACCGCCGGAACGAAAGGCGAGGCGAGCCGGGGAGCAGCCGGAAAAAAGGCGGGGAGAACCCGGAAAAGTCCGGGTCGGTCCCCGGAGAAATAACCAACAAAAGATTGCGGGCCCGGTGTCCGCAATCTTGAATTAAAAGAAGCCGTGCACAAACTGATCGAGTTCATACGCAGTGTCTATCTGGTGGTGCTGTTCGTGGCGCTGGAAGCCCTGGCCATCGGCTACTATGCGCGTTCGACCTACTATACGCAAGCCCGCCTGCTGGCCCGCTCGAACGCCGCGGCCGGCTTTGTCCATGAACTTTTTGCCGGCGCTCACCGCTACTTCCGCCTGGAAGCTGAAAACCGGATGCTGATCGAACGGGTGGCGACGCTGGAAGAACGCCTGGCCCAATATGACGAAGCGGCCAACATCGACCGCCTGCGCAGCTACATCCTGGACATTCAGGAATCGAAATACCGCGTGATGACGGCGACGGTGATCTCCAACTCGATCAACCGCTCGCAAAACTTCATCACGATCGACCGCGGCCGCCGCGACGGAGTGGTTCCCGACATGGCGGTGCTGGCGCCAAACGGTGCGATGCTGGGCTATGTAGTCGACTGCACGGACCGCTATGCGGTGGTCATGCCGGTGCTCAACACCTCGTTCCGGGCGAGCGGCAAGCTGGCCGGTGCCGACTATTTCGGGTCGGTCTACTGGGACGGTGCCGACCCCCATGTGGTGTCGCTGGGCGAGCTGTCGAAATATGCCGAACCCCAGCGAGGTCAGGAAGTCGTTACGACCGGCTTCTCGCAGTTCTTCCCGGAAAACGTGCTGATCGGCCGCATCGAGAGCGTCTCGATGAACGAAACCCGCAGTGCCTACACCGTGCGGGTGCGGCTGGCGGCCGACCTGGCGCGTCTGACCGACGTCATCCTGGTGGAAAACCGCGATGCCTGCGAAATACTGGACCTCCAACACAGCGAAGGCGTGAAAGAACGTCTCCGCAACAATTAGCAAGATGAACCGCGTAGTCATATATTCGCTGCTGTTTCTGCTTACCGTGCTGCTGCAGATCTTTCTGTTCGACAACCTTTCGGTGAGCATCTACCTCAATCCGCTGATCTATGTGGCGTTCGTCGTGCTGCTGCCGGTGGACGCCCTGCCGGTGCTGGTGCTGCTGGCCGGGCTGCTGATGGGGGCGACGATGGACTCGCTGATGGGCACGGCCGGCATCAACACGGCGGCGACCCTCCTGCTGGCCTTCATCCGCCAGCCGCTGCTCTCCTCCCTGTACAACCGCGACGACCTGCGCGAAGGCGGCATCCCGTCGCCCGAACGGCTCGGCTCCCATGTTTTCCTGAACTATGTAGTTGTGCTGGTGCTGGTGCACCACGCTGTCTTCTTCACGATGGAAGCCCTCTCGTGGCACCATGTGCTGCGCACGGTGGTGCGGATCATCGCGAGCGGCGCGGTAACGGTCGCCGTCGTGTGGCTGCTGAGCCGCCTGTTCACCGCTAAACTGACCGCCCGTCTATGAATGGCCCGGTCGACGGTTTCGCCCGCAGGCGCCTGCTGCAAGGGGTGGTGATCCTGGTTTTCCTGCTGCTGCTCGGCCGCCTGGCGTGGCTGCAGCTCCTCGATGCCCGCTACGAAGAGCTGGCCAAAGCCAACGTCCTGCGCCATGTGGTGCAGTACCCGCTGCGCGGCGAGGTGCTGGACCGCAACGGCGAATTTCTGGTGCAGAACGACGAGTGTTACGATCTGATGGTGATCTACCGTGAGATCGACAAACGAGGCTTCGACACGACGCGCCTGTGCGAGGTGCTGGGGATTCCCTACGCGAAGCTGCGCCGCGAACTGGCCAATGCGCGGGTTCGGCCGCGGGCGCCGCGCTTAGTGGCGAGCTACATCTCGAAAGAAGCGAAACTCCGCTTCGACGAATGCAACTTCCGGGGCTTCTACACTGTTTTCCGTACCGTGCGGCGCTATCCGAGCAAAGTGGGCGGCAACCTGCTGGGCTTCGTGAGCGAAGTAACGGCCGAGTACCTCAAGAAACATCCCTATTACCAACCGGGCGACTACGTGGGCATGACGGGCGTGGAATCGGCCTACGAGACGGTGCTGCGCGGCAACAAAGGGGTCAAGATTCAGGAGATCGACACCTACGGCGAGATCAAGGGCTCCTACCTGGACGGCCGCTACGACTCGCTGCCCGATCCGGGCCGCTACATTGTCAGCACGATCGACACCCGCCTGCAGCTGCTTGGCGAAGAACTCATGCAAGGCAAAGTCGGGGCGGCCGTGGCGATCGACCCGGCGACGGGCGAAATTCTGATGATGGTCTCCTCGCCGAGCTACGACCCCGACGAACTGGTCGGCCGCGAACGCGGCAACAACTACATGGCCATGCTGCGCAACAAGCGCCGCCCGCTCTTCAACCGGGCCGTGAAAGCCAAGTACCCCCCGGGTTCGACGTTCAAGATCGTGCAGGGACTCATCGGCCTGCAGGAAGGGGTGCTGCGCCCCTCCGACCTGCACGAGTGCCACATGGGCTATCAGGTCGGCCGCCAGCGCATGGCCTGCCACTCGCATGCCTCGCCCCTCGACCTGCGTTTCGCGGTGGCGACCTCGTGCAATGCCTACTTCTGCTATGTTTTCCGCGACATCCTCGACAATCCCCGCTACGGCGGTGTGCGCGAAGGTTTCGAGGTGTGGAAGAAATATGTCTCCGGCTTCGGCTTCGGCCGCAAATTAGGCTCCGACTTCCTGGACGAAGGCAGCGGCTACGTGCCCGACGAAGAGTTCTACAACAAGCGCTATCGCCGCTCGTGGAACTCGCTCACGCTGCTGTCGCTCTCCATCGGGCAGGGCGAGCTGGGCTGCACGCCCCTGCAGTTGGCCAACCTGGCGGCGATCGTCGCCAACCGGGGCTACTACTACATCCCCCATATCGTCAAGCAGATCGAGGGGCGCGACTCGCTCGACGCCCGTTTCTACGAACGCCATTATACGATGGTCGAACCCCGCTATTTCGAACCCATCGTCGACGGCATGTGGCGGGGCGTGAACGTTGCCGGCACCTCGACGGACGCCTGCTTAGAGGGCTGGGATGTCTGCGGCAAGACGGGCACGGCCCAGAACCCCCACGGCAAGGACCACTCGACGTTCCTCTCGTTCGCGCCGCGCAACAACCCGAAGATCGCCATCTCGGTCTATGTGGAGAACGGCGGCTACGGCGCCTCGGCGGCCCTGCCGATCGCCAGTCTGCTGGAAGAGTTCTACCTTACGGACACGATCCGCCGGCCCGAGCTGCTGGAACAGATCAAGAACATGAACATCTACTATCCCTCGTATGATCGCTGAACGCTATAACCGGATCTTCGGGTGGGTCGACCTCTGGACGGTCCTGCTCTACGTGGCGATCGTCGTAACGGGTGCCGTGTCGATCTTCTCGGCCTCGTACAACGAAAATGCGGTCAACCCGTTCGCGCTGTCGCACTTCTACATGAAGCAGCTCGTCTGGATCGGCATCGCGTGGGTCGCGGCGGTGGTCGTGCTGCTCCTGGACAAGCGCCTGATCCACATGCTGGCCTACCCGGCCTATTTTGCCGGTCTGGCGGTGCTGGTCGCGGCGCTCTTTTTCGGCAAGGAGGTCAACGGCGCCAAAGCGTGGTTCGAGTTCGGGTCGTTCCGCGTGCAGCCCGCCGAGTTCGTGAAGATCGCCACGGCGCTGGCGCTGGCCCGCGTGATGAGCTCCTATTCGTTCTCGATCAACAAACCCCACGACCTGCTGAAGGTCGGCATGGTGATCTGCATGCCCCTTTTTATCATCGTCCTGCAGAACGACACCGGTTCGGGCATCGTGCTCTGCTCGTTCCTCTTCGTGCTCTACCGCGAGGGGCTGAACAAGTGGCTCTGCATCCCGATCCTGCTGGTCGCGGCGCTCTTCATCGCCTCGTTCCTGCTCTCGCCAGCGACGCTGCTGGTGCTGCTGGTCGTGCTCTGCACCTTCGCCGAGGCGACGATCAGCGGCGAGTGGCGCTCGCGCATCATCTACCTGGCGCTGCTGGCCCTTGCGAGCCTGCTGTTCTACTGGGCGATGCACTTCATAGCGCCGGGGGCGGTTACCTACTACGGAGCGCTGCTGACCGTTACACTCCTCTCGTTCTTCGGGGTGGCGCTCTACGCCTACCGGGCCAATCTGCGCAGCGTCCTCCTGCCGATGGGTCTTTTCGTCGGGTCGATCATCTTCCTTTCGACGACCGACTACATCTTCAACTCGGTGCTCAAGCCCCACCAGAAAGACCGCATCCTGAGCTTCCTGGGCATCATCAGCGACCCGCGCGGCATCGACTACAACGTCAACCAGTCGAAGATCGCCATCGGCTCGGGCGGCTGGCTTGGCAAGGGTTTCCTGCAAGGCACGCAGATCAAGTACGGCTTCGTGCCCGAACGCCATACCGACTTCATCTTCTGCACGGTGGGCGAGGAGTGGGGTTTCGCAGGCACGACTTTCGTGCTGTTGCTGCTCTGTCTGCTGATTTTGAGGCTGATGCGTATGGGCGAGTACCAGCAGGAGCCGTTCGGCCGCATCTACTGTTACTGTGTGGCATCGATTCTGCTTTTCCACGTGCTGGTGAACGTCGGCATGACCATCGGGCTGATGCCCGTGATGGGCATTCCGCTCCCGTACATCAGCTACGGCGGTTCGTCGCTGATCGCCTTCACCATTTTGTTGTTCATCGCCGTGCGGCTCGATGCTTCGTCGCGGCAGTTCCCGTTGGAAGCGGCCGCCTGATTGCTTTATGATTCGTTTCGATCCTGCCGGATTGTCCCCCGCCCAGGTCGCCGAAAGCCGGCGGCTGCACGGCGAAAATGTCATTGCGCCGCCGCGCGAAGAGTCGCCCTGGAAGCTGCTTGCCGAGAAGTTCCGCGATCCGATCATCAAGGTGCTGCTCGTGGCGGCCGTGCTATCGCTCGCGATCGGCTGCGTGCAGCACGACTTCACGGAGTCGGCGGGCATCCTGTGTGCCATTGTGCTGGCCACGTGCGTCGGCTTCTTCTTCGAGTGGGACGCGCGGCAGCGCTTCCGGCGCCTGAATAAGGTCAACGACGACATTCCGGTCAAGGCGATGCGCGGCGGTGCGATGCACTCGATTCCGCGGCGCGACGTCGTTGTGGGCGACCTGCTCGTCATCGAATGCGGCGAAACGGTACCGGCCGACGGGGAGCTGGTCGAAGCCGTGTCGCTCAAGGTCGACGAATCGTCCCTCACGGGCGAACCCGAAGCGGACAAGACGGTCGACGAAGCTGCGTTCGACCCCGAGGCGACCTACCCGTCGAACCGCGTGCTGCGGGGTACGGTCGTCGCTGACGGCTACGGCCGCCTGGTCGTAACGGCCGTGGGCGACCGCACCGAGGCGGGGCGCGTAACCGAGCAGGCGACCGTCCGCTCCGACGAACCGACGCCGCTGGACCGTCAGCTGGCGCGCCTGTCGCAGCTCATCGGCCGGGTCGGCATCGCGCTGGCCGTGTCGATCTTCTGCATCATGCTGGGCAAGGCGCTCCTGACGGGCGACCTGCTGCATCGCGACTGGCTGACCGTCTCGCAGCAGGTGCTGCACCTCTTCATGATCTCGGTGGCCCTGATCGTCATGGCCGTGCCCGAGGGGCTGCCCATGAGCATCACCCTCTCGCTGGCGATGTCGATGCGCCGCATGCTGCGGACGAACAACCTGGTTCGCCGGATGCACGCCTGCGAGACGATGGGCGCCGTAACGGTGATCTGCACCGACAAGACCGGTACGCTGACGCAAAACCGCATGCGGGTGCAGGAACTGGTGCGCTACGATGACCTGCCGGCCTGCGATTTCGCCGAGGTCGTGGCGGCCAACACCACCGCTTTTCTCGATGCCGAGGGGCGGATTCTCGGCAATCCGACGGAGGGAGCCTTGCTTGTGTGGCTGCAGGAGAACGGCTTCTCCTACGAATCGCTGCGTGCCGGGGCGGAGATCGTCGACCGGCTCACTTTCTCGACCGAACGCAAGTATATGGCCACGATCGTCCGCAGCGGGGTTTCCGGGCGTCGGCTTCTCTGTGTCAAGGGGGCGCCGGAGATCGTGCGGACCCTGTGTGCGCCCGACGGGCAGGATGCGGCGGTGAATGCCCGGCTGGTCGCCTTTCAGAGCCGGGCCATGCGGACGCTGGCCGTGGCGTGGACCGAGACCGGAGCGGCGACCTGCGAAGAAGCGATCGCGCAAGGCGGGCTTCGGTTTGCGGCCGTGGCGGCGATCGCCGATCCGGTGCGCGAGGAGGTGCCGGCGGCCGTGCGGCGATGCCTGCAGGCCGGTATTGCGGTGAAGATCGTAACGGGCGACACCTCGGCGACGGCGTGCGAAATCGCCCGGCAGATCGGCCTGTGGGACGATGCGGCGGACGATGACCGCCACCGCATGACGGGGCTCGAATTTGCGGCGGCGAGCGACGAGGAACTGCTTATGCGCGTGCGAGACCTCAAGATTCTTTCCCGGGCCCGGCCGCTGGACAAGCAGCGGCTGGTGCGCCTGCTGCAGCAGTGCGGCGAGGTGGTGGCGGCGACGGGCGACGGCACGAACGACGCCCCGGCGCTCAACTTCGCCCACGTGGGACTCTCGATGGGTTCGGGCACCTCGGTGGCGAAAGAGGCCTCGGACATCACCCTGCTGGACGACTCGTTTTCGTCGATCGCGACGGCCGTGATGTGGGGCCGCTCGCTCTACCGCAACATCCAGCGCTTCGTGCTCTTTCAGCTGACGATCAACTTCGCGGCGATCGTCGTCTGCCTGTGCGGTGCGATTTTCGGCACGGAGATGCCCCTCACGGTGGTGCAGATTCTCTGGGTCAACATCATTATGGACACTTTCGCGGCGATGGCGATGGCCTCGCTGCCGCCCCGTGCCGAGGTGATGGCCGACCGGCCGCGGCCGCGCGACGAGTTCATCATCACGCCGGCGATGGCCCGGACGATCTTCGTCTGCGGCGGCGTCATGATCGGCGTGCTGCTGGGGCTGCTGGCCGGGTGGAGCCGGGGCGGCGCCGAGCTGACCGTGAGGCAGCTGACGATCTTCTTCTCGACATTCGTCTTCATGCAGTTCTGGAACCTGTTCAATGCCCGGGGATTCGAAACCCGGCGTTCGGTCTTCGCGTCGGTGAAAGGCTGCCGCGAATTTTTCCTGATCCTGCTCCTCATCGGTGTGGGACAAGTGGCGATCGTGGAATGGGGAGGCGACGTTTTCCGGACCGTGCCTCTCTCGTGGCGGGAGTGGGCGCTGGTCGTGGGAGGCACGTCGCTGCTCGCCCTCGGCGGCGAGGCGGTGCGAATGCTCCGGCGCAAAAGGCGATCGTTCAATGAATAATGATACCTGATTATATACTTTGATGTACCTGTTTTTTTCGACCGTAATTTTTATATCCGACCGTTGTAGTTCGCGGCCCTCGGCCGCGTATTCAGATTGGACCCACCCCCAAACCCCCGCCTTGGCGGGGGCTTCGGTCGGAATTCTGAAACGAATCGGATAATAGGAACCTGGGGTACATCCATGTATATAATTGTCTAATGATAAACCGCAATGTCATTGTCCCGTCAGGCCTGCGGCCTTTCTTGCGATGACGTTACGATGATACTAATCAGTGTAGCCGTGGCTGCCGCCATTTCGGGCCGGCTGGTGCTGCTTGGGTACGAAAAAGGTGGGAAGCCAAGACTTCCCACCTTTCTTTTATGCGCTGAGACGCTTACAGGATGCCCTGCTCGACCATCGATTTGGCGACCTTCATGAAGCCGGCGATGTTGGCGCCTTTCATGTAGTTGATATAGCCGTCCTGTTCGGTGCCGTATTCGAGGCAGGCGCCGTGGATCGACGACATGATCTGGTGCAACTTGGCATCGACCTCCTCGGCCGTCCAGTTGAGCTTCTGCGAGTTCTGCGTCATTTCCAGTCCCGACGTAGCCACGCCGCCGGCATTCACGGCCTTGCCCGGGCCGTAGGGAATCTTCGCGGCGATGAAAGCGTCGATCGCCTCGGGACGGCAGCCCATGTTCGAGACCTCGGCGACGATCTTCACGCCGTTGGCCAGCAAGGTCTTGGCGTCGTCGCCGTCGAGCTCGTTCTGCGTGGCGCAAGGCATGGCGATGTCGACCTTGACCTCCCACGGCTTGCGGCCCGCGATGAACTTCGAACCCGGGAACTTGTCGGCATAGGGAGCGACGACGTCGTTGTTCGAAGCGCGGAGCTCGAGCATATAGGCGATCTTCTCGGCATCGAGGCCCGCGGGATCGTAGATGTAGCCGTCGGGACCCGAAATCGTTACGACCTTGGCACCGAGCTCCGTAGCTTTGGTAGCGGCGCCCCAGGCGACGTTGCCGAAGCCCGAGATGGCGATCGTCTGACCCTCGATCTCCATGCCGGCCGTTTCGAGCATCTGACGCAGGAAGTAGACGGCGCCGAAGCCCGTCGCTTCGGGACGAATCAGCGAACCGCCGTAGGTCATGCCCTTGCCCGTCAGCACGCCCGTGTTCTCGCGGGCCAGCTTGCGGTACATGCCGTAGAGGTAGCCGATTTCGCGGCCGCCGACGCCGATGTCGCCCGCCGGGACGTCGGTCTCGGGACCGATGTGGCGCCACAGCTCGGTCATGAAAGCCTGGCAGAAGCGCATCACCTCGCGGTCCGACTTGCCTTTGGGGTTGAAGTCCGAACCGCCCTTCGCCCCACCCATCGGAAGCGTCGTGAGCGCATTCTTGAATGTCTGCTCGAAGCCCAAGAATTTCAGAATCGAGGGGTTCACCGACGGGTGGAACCGCAGGCCGCCCTTGTAGGGGCCGATCGCGTTGTTGAACTGGAAGCGGTAACCGGTGTTGACCTGCACGTCGCCCCGGTCGTCGACCCACACCACCTTGAAAGTGAAGCTGCGGTCGGGTTCGACGATGCGTTCCGCGATGCGGTTCGCCTCGAATTCGGGATGCCGGTTGTAGGCCTCCTCGACGGTCGTCAGCACCTCGCGCACGGCTTGGAGGTATTCGCTTTCGCCCGGATGCCGACGTTCCAGATCGGTCATCAGATTTTTAACGTTCATAGTATTTTATAGGTTGGTTGATTTTCGTCCCGTCGTTGCGCACCGCCGGATGCGGCACCGTCGCACGGCCGTCGCTCCGGCTAAACAAATATAAACAATCTATTTCGATTCTCCAATCTTTTTCATCAGCGCTGCGGACAGTCATCGGGGTTCCGAAGGTCGGGAAGCGCCCCGACGCGAAGACATCCACTGGCAGAGGCTACGGACGGCCGGTTTCCGGCGGTCGGAAGCTGCGGCCCGCGCGACTTTTTCAGAGCCGCCCCTCCTCCGCGAATTCGCGCACCGAGCGGATGTAGTGTTCGATGGTTTCGCCCATCGACACGAACGATTTGCCGCCTGCGGCGTTCTTGTGGCCGCCGCCGTTGAAGTACCGGCGGGCGAACAGGTTGACGTCGACCCCCGCGCGCGACCGCAGCGACACGCGGATGAACTTGTGCTGCGCCGAGAACATCGCCGACATCTTGACCGACCGGATCGAAAGGGCATAATTGACGAATCCCTCGTTGTCGCCCTGCTGGAAGTGGAATTTGCGCATCTCGTACTCGGTCAGCGACATGTAGGCCGCCTTGCCCTCCTCGATGATTTTCAGTTTGCGGTCGATGGCATAGCCGAACAGACGGGCGCGGCCCTCCGTATAGGAGTTGTAAACGCGGTTGTGGATTTCGGGGATGCGGATGCCGCGTTCGACCAGCACGGCCAC
>CAZIUJ010000027.1:0-16385 GCA_964542345.1 uncultured Alistipes sp. | reverse complement strand
ATATTACCTATAGAGCAGCGTTTCGATTTCAGCGGTGTGGATTACGAGAATCTCGATATTGCAGAAATTTATGATGGTGATCAGTATGGCGAGAATCCGAGACAATTCCAATTTCCTAATACTACCATTATCAAAGGTAGGTTATATGATTATACTTGGGTTGGGGTATTCGAAAACAAAACGGGTAGGCGGTTGTTCGAGTATAGAGATTCAGAACGACCAATTTTCGGGTCTAAATCCATTGGTGAGTTGTACGGAATTTATTTTGACAGGGACATATGTGCGTTGATTATGCAATATCCTAACGAATCCCCGTCATATTATCAGTTGGATTTAGTAGTTCTAAAAAATGGACGCACATTTCGTTCTGTTATAGATGAAAATGCCTTATGTGCACCAGATGGCGTTTTCAATAGAATGGTTGAGTGGACAGATGGAATATTATGTTCATATTATGTTGGTACACTTATTCTATACGATGTTGATAAAAATGAGTTAATATGCAAAGTTTCAGAATTTAATAGTCCCTATTCTTCCGATGCAGAGAGTATTTTTTTCTCAGCGCGAGATTCTGAGATAACAAACCTGTTTGTTTCTACGAATAATCCCTTTCATTGTTTTTACATAGGCATTGCAGCCGGGAATAGTATTATTCGAGAATATAATTTAGAATATGATAAATGCTCATTATCCAATGAACAGAAAATAGAACTTTTCGATGATATAACGGCTTCTTATACTCTTGAATATAAGGTTAAAACAAGAGAGCGCGTTTTTGCCGTTGTAACACGAACTATAAATATCAGTGGTAAAATAATAAAAACAACAAAATCCCTTGATGTCCGATTGGAGAATGGAAAATTGGAAATCGAAGTTCAATAGAGGAAAGACCGGGGTTTGCACCCCGGTCTTCTTGTGTCGCAAGAGTACGTTTTTTTGCGGAATCGCATTTTTTTCGTACTTTTGTTCCGCTTCCCGCAGGGGAGCAGGGTTGCTCGGATGGTGGAATAGGTAGACACGCCGGACTTAAAATCCTGTGGCCAGCAATGGCCGTACGGGTTCGATTCCCGTTCCGAGTACCACCGAAAAGGCCGTTCATCGTCGGATGAACGGCCTTTTTCACGGGCAGAGGCGGAGAGCTATCCCGCATAGCTGTGCATGCCGCCCAGCACGAAGTTGACCCCGAAGTAGGTGATCAGCACCGTCAGAAAGGCCGCTACGCAGAACGCATGGAAGAAAAGCGGCCGCCGGAAGCGCGGCAGCGACTCCGTGTGCAAGGCCGCGGCATAGACTAGCAGCGTGATGAGCGCCCACACCTCTTTGGGGTCCCAGCCCCAGTAGCGGCCCCACGAAAGATTGGCCCAGACGGCGCCGACGAAGATGCCCGCCGCCAGCAGAAAGACGGCAGGGTAGAGCATCAGGCGCCCGACGACGGCCAGCCGTTCGGCCTCCTCGCAACGGCGCGTCAGACAGAGCACCGTGCCCGTCGCACCGTTGAGCATCGCGAAGGCCAGCAGGGCATAGGCCGCCATGACCAGCATCACATGGATGCACAGCAGCGGCGACGCCAGCACCGGCATCAGGGGCGTGATCTGCGGATCGGAGGCACCCATCGTCGAGACCAGCAGCGCCAGCCCGGCGATCAGGGCTCCGAAAGGCCGCAGCAAGGCAAAGCGGTGCCGCAGAAGCAGCGTCAGCCCCAGCGAGGCGCAGGCCAGAAACTGCATCGTCTCAAAACCGTTGGCAAGGGGCCAGTGGCTGGCGGCATAGCCCCGCAGCGTCAGCAGGAGCGCCAAAAAGAGGAAAGCCGCGGCCAGCAGCCCATCCATCGTTCGCCGCGCGCAAAGGCTCCACCGACGGCTCCGGAGCATCCTACGGCAGCCATAAACATAGCCTGCCGCACCGACCAGCAGCAGGCCGAGTGCCAGCGGCAGGGTATCGGCCCAGCGGCCGTAAAGTTCCTCGGCCCGAAAGCGGGTCGCCGCAGGGAGTGCCGCACCGGCCGTCTTCTCTTGATAGAGCCGGATTTTCCGCAGTGTTTCGTTCATCGCCGCATAATCGCCCCGCGCGGCCAACTCGTTCAGGTAGTGCACCGAGCGGCGGATGAAAAGGCGTTGTTCGTGGGGCATCTCGCGCGGCAGTTCGTCGACCGGCGAAGCCCAGCGCAGCGACCCGTCGGCAGGGTCGACGTAGGGAAAAATACGCAGCAGGTTGCCGCCGCAGAGCATCGAGACCAGGTTGAACTTCTCGCCCGCATCGCCTAAGGCTCCCTCCTCGCCGGAGAGGATCCGTCCGACGGCCTCGCCCTCGAAATCCGTCAGCCGCGCCCGGCGTCCCTCGACAGCGAGCAGCCGCCGTGCCTCGGCATTCTTGATCCGGATCATCGGCTCGCGCTTCCAGTCATCATAGCGGAAGAGCCAGCCGGCCGCCACCTGCTCGGGCGTATAGCCCCGGTAGCGAGGATGCCCGGAGAGCTTCGTCGTGAAGTCGCGCGCCAGCGTCGAGAGCGGGCAGATGCGGTCGCCGTAGCAGACATGGAGACGTCCCAGCTCCGCCGCCGTTTCGCGCGGCAGGGTAGCCGGAAGCGCCCCGGGGTCCGACGACGAAGCGCAGCCCGTCGTCAGCAAGAGAACGAGCGCCGCTCCACGCAGCAGCTGCCGGAAGCGGCTGTTCGGCTCGAAAAAGAAACCTGCCATCGCCGCCAGGAGCAGGAGGTAGGCCCCGTAGGTAACGCCGATGCCCCACGGATCGAACGAGACGCGCAGCGCGACACCCTCGCCGTCGGGATCGTAAGCCGACTGGCAGAAGCGGTAGCCGGCGTATGTAAGGATGCGGTTCATCGACACCTCACCCGACACCTCGCCGTCATCAACAATAAGGGTCAGGCGGCTCACGTAGTCCATCGGGGCCTGCGTGCCGGGGTAGCAGACCACGCGGAACTCGTCGAGCCGCACGCCGAACGGCAGGTCGCGCACCGTGCCGTCGGAGTCGTCGAAGCGGTGCCGCTCCTCGCCCGTACGCAGGCGGAGCGTTCCCTGCCGGCCGAACGTCCGGGTGATGCCGGCCCCCGCAAGGATTACCAGCAGCGCGGCATGGAGCAGCAACGTCGCGGGCCGCTTCCACAGCCGGCGCCGCACAAGATAGACGGCTGAAGCCGCGGCCAGCACACCCCACAGCCCGACGAACCACGCCGCGCCGTAGACATACCGCACGACGAAGGGGGTGCCGCACCCTTTTTCGACGACTGTGGCCGCCGTCAGCACGATCAGGATCGCGACGGCGGCCAGGCCGCAAAGATATTTTCCCGTTTTCACGCCTCAGATCGCATCGATGAACTTCACCATCGCGTCGCGGTCGGCCCTGCTCAGCGCCCGGAAATTTTCGACGCTCCGGCGGGCATCGCTCTCCGCGGCGCCGTGCCACATGATCGCCTCGACGACCGTGCGGGCCCGGCAGTCGTGCATGCGGTCGGCTTCGGCCGAGCCCGTGCACTTGCGGTGCATGCCGCGCCCCCAGAGGGGTGTCGTGCGGCACCAGCCCGTGCGGATGTCGTTCTTCATGAAGAGACGGTGCTGCACCAGGTCGGTGTAGGGCCATATCTTCTGATGCGGATAGCGGGGCAGGCGGCTGTCGCCCTCCTCGAAGAAGCCGTTGGGATCGGTCAGACGGTCGTCGCCCGTCGTCCACGTCGGACGGTGGCACCACGCACAGCCGATCTCCGTGAAGAGCTTCTTGCCGCGCTGCACCTCCTCGTCGTCGAGGCCGCGGGCTGCCGGAACAGCCAGTCCGCGGTGCCAGACCACGAAGTCCACGAAGTCGTCGTCCGACATCTCCGCGGGCAGCTCCTTGTTCATCAGGTAGTCATAGATGTCCTGCTCCACGTCGCCCGTCTTCTCCCACTCGGGGAAACGGGCGTAGAACTGCGCCTGCACGTCGGGGTCCTGCGACGCCTTTTCGGCGTAGGCCTCCGTCATGTAGTGGTAGCGGCGGTCGCCGCGCGTTACGTTGGTGATGTTCCACATGGCGTTCACGCCGGCGCCGTCCTGCAGCGGACCGCGGCTCAGCGCGTAGGTGTAACGCAGTGGATGGCCCGTCGTGCCGTAGGTCTTCGTCCACATTCCGTTGGCGAAGATCGCGGGGTTGAGCGCCGCGCCCGCCTGCTCCTGCCGCCGGTACTCGGCCAGCAGCTCCTCATCCGGAATGGCGTCGAGGAGGCCCGAGCCGTAGATGCCGATCGTCGATTCGACGCGCACCCGCACATCCGCGTAGGGCACAGGACCCTGCGCCCCCACGAGGGGCACGTAGTAGGCCGCTTCGGGGATCGTAACCTCGGGATAGATCAGCGCATAGCTCTCGCCGTCGGGGAAGCGGTTGCCCCACTCGTCCGTGTAGTCATACCACGCGATCGTGATCTGCGACTCGTCGATCGGCGCCTTGAACGGCGCCACGGCCTGCGTCTGAGGCATGCCCGTGAGCGAGGTGAGGTAGTTGTCGGCAGCGTCGGTTACGACCAGCAGGTAGCCGTTGCCGATCTGCTGCGTGTTGAACGCGCCCGCCTGACGCTTGCCGTGGCCGTAGCCGGGGTGGCAGTGGATGCACGACGTGCGGATATAGAGGGGGCCCAGTCCGCGCCGCACGCCCGTCGCCCCCGTATGGTAGGGTTTCTCGAAAAGCGCCTCGCCGTTCAGGAAGCGCTGCGTCATCGCAGCGTCGGCATCAACCGCGGGCGTGGGCTGCTCGAACGCCGCCGACGTGGTGTTGAACGCCGTGCCCAACTCGCCGCCGGCGTAATACTCCTCGGAGAGCTCTTTCGGCGCAGGATCGGGCACCGTGCTCTCGCTGTCGTCCGCGCACGAGGCTGCCGTCAAGGCTGCCGTCATGCAAAGGGGGATGAGATACTTTTTCATCTTCGCCGCCCATCGTTATTCGGTCAGGAAATCCTGCGCACGGGTCAGCGCACGCACAAGGTCGACGTTGCAGTACTCGGCGGCCTCTTTCCAGCGCGGGTCGGTGCGGGTCTCGACGAAAGGAGCCGGGCAGGCCTCGATCTTGGAGATCGCCTCGTCGATGGCATCGCGAACCTCGCGGTCGAGGGCCGGATTCACGCTCGCGATCCAGTCGCCGATCGCCGCGTCGCCCTCGGCCATGCCGGCATAGGCGTTGCGGATGCTGAGGATGTTATCGATGAAGTCCTGCCGCGAATTGTGGCTGTGGGGCGACTCGATGTAGTTGATGTCCTCCTCGCTGGTGCCGTTGGCCGGGCGTCCGATCTTCTGCGAGCCGACCTCCGTGGCGATGTCGATGCAGCCCTGGAGAATCTCCTCGCCGACTTCGACATAGGTCTTGTAGATGCTGCCCGCCTGACCGGCACCGATCATGTAGCCGCCGTAGTCGGCTACTTCGTCGAGCTCGGCATCTTCCAGAATCGTGCGCTTCGCCTCGCTCACCTCGTCGATGCCGCCGCACCAGGCCGCTTCCAGGCGCACGCACTGGTTGCACAAATCGTTGGCCACGCCGACCAGATAGACCAGCTGCGGCCGGTCGAGCGTCGCGGCGGCACGCGCTCCGCCCTCAGCGAAAAGCATGTATTCCAGCGCATGGAATCCCAGCAGGCCGGAGCCGAGCGTCGACACGACGTCGGGGTTCTGCTCGATGGAGGCCATCGTCTGGGCGTTGTTGAGCACGATGCTCTGCAGGGCATTGACGTCCAACGGCCACGAGTCGATGTGGGGGTCGATGTTGTAGTCGGTCGCCGCCCCGAACAGAAAGGCTTCGCTCCACTCCCAGTACTGGCGGGCGCTCTTCCAGTCGTCGCCGGCGGCACGGATAAGATCGTCGGTCAGCGCACTTTCATCGTAGGCCTCCAGAATCGCTTCGCACGACGCCTGCAACTCGATCGAGGCATCGGCCAGCGAACGGTAGATCGGCACGACGGTTTTGCGGACAAAATCGGCGGCGATCTCTTTCAGCGCCGCTTCGCGGGCATCGTCCAGCCCCTGCGCACCGTTGTCGTCGGAACAGGCGGCCATGCCGCAGCCAAGCAGCAGGGCAGCAGCCGCACGAATCGAAAAAATGAAAAGATTTTTCATAAACAGGATGTTTTTTGAATGTTAGCGTTTGAAGATTCCCGAATAGGCGATGCCTAACGAGAGGGCCGGTTCGTTGTTGAACGGTGATTTCAGAAGCCCCACCGAGTACTCGGCCTTGATGACGATGTTTTTGATCGGATAGTAGTTGATGCCAGCCGCGACGCGCTGACGCCCGCACCACATCTGACGCACGACCGAGATCTCGGTCCCGTGCATCGAATCATAGTACTCGTAGCAGCCGAAGAGGTAGAAGCGCTGGCCGGAGGCATGCAACTTCTTCGAGAGGGCGAAGAAGTCGTAGCCCGCCTCGATACCGGCGGCCAAAGCCTCCGTGCCCACATGTTGACGGGGCGAGGGCGACGCCTGCGGCAGGTTCATGTTGAATTTGGTGATCCGGTCGGCATCCGAGAGGTGGCCGTAGTCGAAGTTGCCGCGCACCACCCAGTTGCGGTCGTCGTAGAGGAGGTCGAAAGCTCCGAGGAGTACCGTGCCTTTGACACCCTTGTAGGTATCCTTGCTGGCGCGGTTGGCGCTGAGCGTGTTGCTGAACGTATTGCCGGCATAGCCGCTCAGGCTCAGCCGCAGGCCCCGCACCGAGAAGTTGTCTATGCGGAAAGCCCCGGCATAGGCGTTGCCGATCTTGAACTCGTAGGGGCTGCCCGCACCGCCGGCGATCCAGACGTTGTTGCCGAAGCGGTCCGAGTCGAGCCCCGGCAGGAACATCGTTTCGTAGCGCCACTTGCCGGCTTCGCCCCAGAAGCCGATGCCCGTTTCGTGCCACGTGCAGGGGAGGATCGTATTCTCGCCCTCGGGCCGGTAGACGCCGAAGAACTCCGTGGGCAGGTGGTGCATGTTCGTAGCGCCGACGGGCACGATCATGTGGCCGATGCGCAGGTTCGCCGCGCGCGAAAAACTCTTCTGAAGCCAGAATTGCTCCAGCGCCACTTCGCCGCCGCGTTCGACCTCCGACTCGTATTCGCCGCCCTCCTCGTATTCGATTTCGAAAGCGCTCTCCGTGCCGCCGTGCTCGAATTCGATCTCGGTGCCCATCGACCAGCCGCGGCCGAAGTCGTACCCTAAGTAGACCACCACGTGCGGCAGGTCGAAGCGTCCGTGGCTTCGGTCGTTGCGGTAGTTCTCGGGATTGAAATAGCGCAGGTAGTTGTCGCTGTAGAAGTTGCGGGACATGACCGCCTCGCCGTAGCCGCCGATCGTCAGGCGCGGGGCCCGCTCCGCCCGGGCGGCGTTCTCATTCGGGGCCGGTGTTGCAGCGGTCTGCCCGTCAGCTTTTTCGCCGGCTGCCAGCTCGGCCCGCAGCTCCTCCAGAAGTTCGGCCTTGAGCTGCGCCCGGAATTCGTCGCTGCGCGTCGCTCCCGACACGGCGTCGGTATCCGTTCGGACCGGTTTTTTGGCCGCGCCGGTCGCAGGGAGCGTCAGCAAAGCCGCAGCGAACAAAGAAGTAAATAGGGATCGCATGGATTCTCAGTTTGGTTTGCGCTGCAAAATTAGCGGCCCCCGAAAAATCCGGCAATCCCCGAAAGTAGGCAAAAACGCAACCCGCCGCCTACCCATTTTTAGGTATTCGGCACCAAAAAAGAGACCCTGCGACGAGGGTCTCTTTCGGTCAGGTCCGGCACGGCCGACGCTCAGAGCGTCTCCTGCTTGAGCTGCTCGACGAAACGGTCGATGCGCTGCATCTGCCGCGGGATGTCGATGTTCTGCGGACAGTGGGGCACGCACTGGTTGCAGCCAATGCAGCGGTCGGCCTGCCGCTCCGGCTCCACAGCGCGGCCGTAGCCCACCAGAAAGGCCCGGCGGGCCCTCCGGTAGTTCGCATCCTGCGACGAGGCGGGCACGCTGCCTTCGTTGACGCACTTGTTGTAGTGGAGCAGGATGCCCGGAATGTCCAATCCGTAGGGGCAGGGCATGCAGTACTTGCAGTCGTTGCAGGGGATCGTGGGGTAGCGCAGCATCATCTGCGCCGTGCGCTCCAGAAAATCGCGGTCGCCGTCGGTCAGGGCGTCGAGCGGCGCGAAAGTCCGCAGGTTGTCCTGCAGATGTTCCATGCAGGTCATGCCGCTCAGCACGGTCAGCACCCCCGGCAGCGAGCCGGCGAAGCGGAACGCCCACGAGGCGACGCTCGCTTCGGGACGCCGCTGCTTCAGGGTCGCGGCCACGTGGTCGGGCACTTTCGAGAGGCGTCCGCCCAACAGGGGCTCCATGATGACGGCCGGAATGCCGCGCTTCTCCAGCTCACCGTAGAGGTATTCGGCGTCCGTATTGCGGGCGTTGACTTCTTTGGCATGGCGCCAGTCGACATAGTTGAGCTGGATCTGCACGAAGTCCCACTTATATTTGTCGTGCTGCGCAAGCAGGTAGTCGAAGACCTGCACGTCGCCGTGGTACGAGAAGCCCAAATTGCGGATGCGGCCCGCCGCACGCTCCTGCAGCAGGAAGTCGAGCACGCCGTTGTCGAGATAGCGGCCCCGCAGCGCCTCCATCCCGCCCATGCCGACGCCGTGTAGCAGCAGGTAGTCGATGTAGTCGACCTGCAGCTCGCGGAACGACTGACGGTACATGGCCAGCGAGGCTTCGCGGCTCCAGGTCGCGGGTGCGAAGTTGGAGAGCTTCGTGGCGATAAAATACTTGTCGCGCGGATGGCGCTTCAGGGCCACGCCCGTGGCGTACTCGGAGCGTCCCCGGCAATAGGCCGGCGAGGTGTCGAAGTAGTTGACGCCGTGGGCAAGGGCGTAGTCGACCAGTTCGTTGACGCGCTCCTGGTCGATCTCCTCGACGCCGTCGTTTTTCACCGTCGGCCAGCGCATGCAGCCGTAGCCCAACAGCGATACGCGGTCGCCCGACGCGGGGGTCGTCCGCAGGGTCATGCCGTCGGTCGGCACGGGACCCGCCGCTCCCGGCGCCGAAGCGTCCGTGCGGCTTCCGCAGCCGTAGAGCGCGGCGGTCGTAGCGACGGCTCCGCCGCCCAGCAGTTTCAGGAACTCCCTGCGATTCATCTTCTTATTCTCTTTCATCTCGACTCTTGCTTTAGATGGTTCGGTGGTGCCGGAGGCCTTCGACATAGATCGCACTGAAAGGCCGGGCCGGGCAGAGCTGTTCGCAGGCGCCGCAGCCGATGCAGCGCTCCTCGTTGACGACGGGAATTTTCGGGGCATCGGCCGTATCGGGATCAGAGGAGACCATCGTGATGGCGCCGGCAGGGCAGTGGCGGGCGCAGTTGCCGCACTCGACCCCGTCGGTCAGGGGCACGCAGTTGGCACGCACCCAGACGGCCCGTCCGATCTGAACGGAGGATTTCTCGGCCGCCCCAATCTTGCGGATCGCATCCGTGGGGCAGACCTCGGCACAGCGGGTGCACTCGGGCCGGCAATAGCCGCGCTCGTACGACATTTCGGGCTGCAGCAGGGTCATCAACCCGGTCGAGGGGCGCAGCACCTGATTGGGACACGCCGCGACACACAGCTGGCAGCCGATGCAATGGATTGCGAAATGCCGGGCGCTCTGCGCACCGGCCGGCACGATGGGCACGCTCCGCGCGGGCACCTGCTTGCGCTCGATGACGGCCAATCCGCCGTCGACTTTCTTGCCTTGCGCCCGGGCGGCTGCGTAGGCGAAAAGCCCCAGCACACCCAGGAAGCGCCGGCGCGACGGATCGGCCGCCGCAGCGTCGGTTGCCGGTTCCGGTTTCGGAGTGCGCCGCCACGTATAGGCGATCGCACCGCGGTGGCACCGGTCGAGGCAGTCCATGCAGGCGACGCAGCGGCTATGGTCGATGCGGTGGTTCGCCGCGTCGATGCAGGCGGCCTTGCAGTTGCGGGCGCAGAGTTGGCAGCCGTTGCACTTCGAGGGGTCGATCACAGGGCGGAACAGCGAATACTTCGAGAGGAAACCCAGCACTGTACCGACCGGGCAGACCGTATTGCACCACGTGCGGCCGTTGCGCCAGGCCAGTATGCCCAAGAGAGCGAACGTAGCGAGGGCCACGGCGAAAACCGCCCAGCTGCGCACCCAGACGACAGTGGGATAGAAAGCGTAGCTTCCGACCCGCTCGGCGAAATAGGCCAGCAGGTTGTTGCCCCAGCCGTAGAGCGGCGCCAGCAGGTTCTGGACGATCCGTCCGTAGGCGCTGTAGGGCGCGATCAGGGCGACGAGGCCGGCCGCATGGGCCAGCAGCCCCACGATGAAGAGGGCCAGCAGGCTCCGGCGCAGCCACGTGCGGGCGGGGGAGTAGGCATAGCGGTTTTTCTTGTGCCTCCGGCCGGCATGGCCGAAGAGGTCCTGCAGAACGCCCAACGGGCAGATCACCGAGCAGTAGAGGCGCCCGAAGAGGAGCGTCAGTACGACGAGCGCCGCCACGATGCCGGCATCGACGGCCAGCACGGCGGGCA
Source organism: uncultured Alistipes sp. (assembly GCA_964542345.1). Lineage (GTDB taxonomy): Bacteria > Bacteroidota > Bacteroidia > Bacteroidales > Rikenellaceae > Alistipes. Next base: position 5,890 of record CAZIUJ010000027.1, on the reverse strand, counting down.
GGAACTGGACTTTCGCCAGCCACCCCAGCCACGCATGGAGCGTCCCCGTGAAATCGAGGAAGAGCAGCGTGATGCCGACGAAACAGACGAGGGCGGCGGCGATTCGGATTTTTCGCAACATGGTCCAACCAATTTTGGAAGCGAAGATACGAAAAATCCGGCATACGTCGTCGATCTCTTTTCCGGTTTTTCCTACCCGTTTTACGGAATTGGGAAATCCGCCCGGAATTTCCTAATTTTGCCACGAATACCAACAAGGCCGGAACTACGGCACGGCTCGACGCCGCCCGCCGCCGACCCGAAATCGAAACCGATCATGAAAAAGTTATTCGGCCTCCTGACGCTCCTCGCGTTCGCCGGCCTCGGCGCCGAGGCCCGGAATCCCGTTCCCCGCCGGCCGAGAATCCTCGTCAGCACCGACATCGGCGGCACCGACGCCGACGACAACCAGTCGCTGGCGCACCTCTTGATGTTCAACGAAGCGTTCGACATCGAGGGGCTCGTCTCCTCCCCGAGCTTCGGCAGCGGCTCCAAGCAGGAGCTCCTGCGCATGATCGACCTCTATGCGCTCGACTATCCGAACCTCCGTCGGCACTGCCCCGGGCTGCTCGCTCCGGATTCGCTGAAAGCCCTTTGCAAGCAGGGACGCCGCGGCAGCGCTCCGTGGCAGGGTTTCGATACCCCGACCGAGGGCTCCCGGTGGATCGTCGAGTGCGCCCGGCGTCCCTCCGACAGACCGTTGTGGGTCCTGGTGTGGGGTGCGCTCGAAGACGTGGCCCAGGCGCTCCACGACGCGCCGGACATCGCCAGCAAAATCAGGGTCTACTGGATCGGCGGCCCCAACAAGAAATGGGGATGCAACGCCTACGCCTACATCGCCTCGCACTTCCCGGATTTGTGGATGATCGAAAACAACGCCTCCTACCGCGGATTCATCGCCCGGAGCAAAGACCCGGGGGAGTGGCAGACCGGTTATTACGACCGGCACATCCGCCATGCCGGCCACCTCGGGAAAGATTTCGCCGCTTATTATAAAGGTATCGTTAAGATGGGCGACACGCCCTCCCTGCTCTACATGATGGACGGCGACCCCGACGACCCCGCACGCCCGAACTGGGGCGGACGTTTCGAGCCGATGAGCGCCACGCCTTACCGCATCTTCCGGGGCGTTACCGGCCCGGCCGACACGATCCCCGTCTACGGCATCCTGGAGCTCCGGTTCCCCTTGCCCAAAAAGCCAAGCAGCACGGCTCCCGCCGTTCCGTTCAGACTGCTGATCGACCAGCAGGAATGGGAGGGCACCTATCTCGACAGCTGCGCCGCCGTACGTTACGCGCCCAAAGCGCCGGCAACGCTCCGCTACACCATCGTCTCGGAGATTCCCGAACTCGACGGGCTCGAAGGCGCCATTACCGTATCCGGACTATGGCCCGGCACTGCCCGTGCCGCCTCCGACATTCCGCTCAGCACGAAGTGGTTCACCGACATTCCGGACCTGGAGGCTTTCTCGGGGCCGTGGCAGGGCTTCCATACCGTAAGCCGGTGGCGCGAGGAGGTGCTCCGCGCCTGGGCCGAGCGCTGGGAGTGGCTGCAACCCGTCTCCGAGAGGTAAAACCTCGATTCGCAGGCCTTATTTCCGGGCGTTGCGGTACTCGGTGGGCGAGAGGCCGGTATGGTGCTTGAAATAACGCCCGAGGTAGGACTGGTCCGGAAAGCGGAGCCGGTAGGCGATCTCCTGCACCGAGAAGTCGGAGTTGTGGAGCAGCATCTTGATTTCGAAGACGGCCGAGCGGTCGATAAACTCCTTGACCGAGCTGTGGGCGACGCTCCGCACGATCGTCGAGAGATAGCGCGTCGAGATGCACAGCTTCTCGGCATAGAAAGCTACGTCGCGCTGCCGGGCGGCGTATTCGTGCGTCAGGCTTACGAAGCGGTGGAACAGCTCGGCCTGGCGCGAAATCTTGACCGCAGCGACCGTCCGGCGCAAGGAGTAGCGCCGGAATTTGTCATAACTGTCCAGCAGGATGTTTTGCAGACGGTTGCGGATGATCGTATTGCGGTAGGCGTTCTCGCGGTCATGGTAGGTGTACGCCACCATCCGGAACCAGATGCCGGCCCACTCGACTTCGTTTTCGGGAATCATCTGGATCGGGTGCTCGCGCAGCGTATGGAAAAAGGAGATTTCAAGCCGGAACGCCGCCTCGGTGAACATCTCTTTGGAGAAAGCGCAGTAGTTCATCCGGAAATCCTCGGAGCGGTCGGTCAGCATCAGCATCGCCCCCGGCAAAAGAAAGACGAGCGTATTGCACCGCAGCGTGCCTTGATGTTGGTTGACGGTCGCCTCGGCGCTGCCGGCGATGCAATGCAGCAGGGCGCAGCCTTCATAGCGCGAAGCGTAGTTGTTGAAAAAGGCGAAATCGGACGTCCCGACGACGAACTGTTCGTCGGGTGCGGTTGCCAACGGATTGACGGAAGTGAGCATGAAGACTTCTTTTTTCGGACAAAAGTAACGATTTTCCGCCGATAATCACGGAAAGCATTCCGATAATGAACAATACTTTTCGGAATATCAAGACAGAAACTTCGCGAATTTCCCCTACTTTTGCAACGAAAAAACGATTTCAACATTCGCATAAACGAGAGATGACTATGAAACAGACACTTGTGAAAGCGGCTCTGGCCGTGTGCTGCGCCGCCGCGGCCGGCTGCGGAAAGGCGCCCGTCGCCCAGGGTCCCGGCCAATATGCCGTACTGACCGTTTCGACGACCGACCGGGTGATTCCGACCCGCTATTCGGCGACCATCCGCGGACGGCAGGACATCGACATCTACCCGCAGGTGTCGGGTACGATCTCCGAGATGAAGGTCCGCGAGGGGCAGAACGTTGCCCAGGGCGACATTCTCTTCATCATCGATCAGGTGCCCTACAAGGCGGCGCTTCAGACCGCCGAGGCCAACGTCGCTGCAGCGAAAGCGGGCGTTTCGACGGCCAAGCTGACCTACGACAGCAAGAAAGAGCTCTTCCGCCGCAAGGTGATCTCGCAGTTCGACCTGTCGACGGCCAAGAACCAGTTGCTCACGGCCGAGGCCCAGCTGGCGCAGGCCGAAGCGCAGCGCGTGAACGCCGCCAACAACCTTTCGTACACCGAGGTCAAGGCCCCGTCGAACGGCGTCGTGGGCACCTTGCCGCTGCGTGTCGGAGCGCTGGTCGGTCCTACGGCCAAGCTGACCACCGTGTCGGACAACTCGCAGATGTACGTCTACTTCTCGATGACCGAAAACCGGCTGCTCGAACTGACGCGCCGCTACGGCTCGATCGCCGGCACGCTGCAGCAGATGGCCGACGTGCAGCTGCTGCTCAACGACGGCTCGCTCTACGACCTGACGGGCCGCGTGGAGTCGATCAGCGGCGTCATCGACGCCACGACGGGCAGCGTGCAGCTCCGCGCCGCCTTCGCCAACCCCAACGAGTTGCTCCACAGCGGCGGTTCGGGCAACATCATCCTGCCCACGATCTACGACGAGTGCATCGTCGTGCCGCAGACCGCGACGTTCGAAATTCAGGACAAGGTCTATGTATATAAGGTCGTGGACGGCAAAGCCTCGTCCGCGATGATCGACGTGGAGAAGATCTCCAACGGTCAGGAGTACATCGTCAAATCGGGTCTGACGCCCGGCGACGTGATCGTCGCCGAGGGCGTGGGTCTGCTGCGCGAGGGCACGCCCGTCGCGCCCAAGCAGCCGCAGGCGGCCGCCGCACAGCCCGCGGAGGAGCCTGCCGCCGAAACCGAAACCGCAAAGGAGGAATAGCCCATGACACTCAAACATTTCATCGAACGGCCCGTCCTGGCGTCGGTCATCTCGATTCTGATCGTCATCGCCGGTCTGATGGGTCTCGCGACCCTGCCCGTGGAGCAGTATCCCGACATTGCGCCTCCGACGGTCATGGTCCGCGCATCCTATCCGGGTGCCAGCGCCGAAACGATCCAGAAGTCGGTGGTCGTGCCTCTGGAAGAGGCGATCAACGGCGTCGAGGACATGATCTACATCTCTTCCGACGCCTCGAACGCCGGTTCGGCTTCGATCACCGTCTACTTCAAGCAGGGCACCGACCCCGACATGGCGACGGTGAACGTGCAGAACCGTGTCGCCACGGCGACGGGTTCGCTGCCGGCCGAGGTTACGAAGATCGGCGTAACGACCATGAAGCGTCAGACTTCGATGCTGATGGTCTTCGCATTGAACAGCCCCGACGATACGTACGACGAGGTTTTCCTCGCCAACTACGTGAGCATCAACATCAAGCCGCGCATCCAGCGTATTCAGGGCGTCGGCGAGTTCTTCGCCCTGGGCGCCGACTATTCGATGCGCATCTGGCTCAAGCCCGACGTCATGGCGCAGTATCGCATGATCCCTTCGGACGTAACTTATGCGCTCGCCGAGCAGAACATCGAGTCGGCGGCCGGACAGCTGGGCGAAAATTCGGACAATGCGTTCCAGTACACGATGAAGTACCGCGGCCGCAAGATGACGCCCGAGGAGTTCGGCGAGATCGTCATCCGCTCGACTTCCGACGGACAGGTGCTCCGGCTCAAGGACGTGGCCGACATCGAACTGGGCGGCCAGTCTTACGCCTATAAGGGCTACGCCAACGGCCACCCGGGCATCGCGGCCCTCGTCTTCCAGACCGCCGGGTCGAACGCCACGCAGGTCATCGAGGAGATCGAAGACTTGCTGGAGGAGATCAAGACCGAGCTGCCGAAAGGCGTCGAGATCGTGCGCCTGCAGAACGTCAACGACTTCCTCTACGCCTCGATCCACGAGGTGCTCAAGACCCTCTTCGAGGCGATCATCCTCGTCGTGCTCGTCGTCTACGTCTTCTTGCAGGACATCCGCTCGACGCTCATTCCGACAATCTCGATCCTCGTGGCCCTCATCGGCACGTTCGCATTCCTGTCGGTCGCCGGGTTCTCGATCAACCTGCTGACGCTCTTCGCGCTGGTGCTGGCGATCGGTACGGTCGTCGACGATGCCATCATCGTCGTCGAAGCCGTGCAGGCACGCTTCGACGCCGGTTATAAGTCATCGTACATGGCCACGATCGACGCCATGTCGGGCATCACCTCGGCGATCGTTACGTCGACACTGGTCTTCATGGCCGTCTTCATCCCCGTGGCCATGATGGGCGGCACGTCGGGCGTCTTCTACACGCAGTTCGGTCTGACGATGGCCGTGGCCGTGGGTATCTCGGCGCTCAACGCCCTGACCCTCTCGCCGGCTTTGTGCGCCATCATCATGAAGCCCTACATGGACGAGAACGGCGAGATGCGCGACAACTTCGCAGCCCGCTTCCGCAAGGCTTTCAACACAGCGTTCAACGCCCTGATCAACAAGTACAAGCACGGCGTCATGCTCTTCATCAAGCACAAGTGGCTCATGTGGTCGACGCTCGTCTTGGCTCTGGCCGCGCTGGTGCTCCTGATGAACACCACCAAGACGGGTCTCGTCCCCAACGAGGACCAGGGTACGATCATGGTCAACGTCACCACCGCTCCGGGTTCTTCGCTCGCCGAGACCAACGAGGTGATGATGGAGATCGGACGCCGGTTGAAAACCATTTCCCAAGTCCGCGACTTCAACCAAGTGGCCGGCTACGGCATGATCGCCGGACAGGGCAACTCCTACGGCATGTGCATCGTCAAGCTCAAAAGCTGGGAGCAGCGCCCCGACAAGCAGGACGCCGTCAACGCCGTCATCGGGCAGATCTACGCCCGCACGGCCGACATCAAGAACGCCCAGATTTTCGCCGTCGCCCCGCCCATGATCTCGGGTTACGGCACCTCGACCGGTTTCAACATGTACCTGCAGGACCGCGCCGGCGGTGAGATCG
>CAZIUJ010000026.1:0-16523 GCA_964542345.1 uncultured Alistipes sp. | reverse complement strand
TTTATATGCAAATATAAGAAATAAAATTCGATTATTCAATATCAGCGAGTTAAAAATCGAGGGGCGGAAACCGTTGTTTTTCTATATATAAAAAAAGAATATTTGCAACCGCTTTCCGAAGATTTTTTTGCGAATTTATTCACAACTTTGTCGCATCAAAAACAGTGCAACGACACCCGATCATGCTCAACAACCCGCACGCATATAGCGATATGTGGCAGAACTGTCTGGACCGCATCAAGGCCCAGACCACGGCCGAAGAGTTTCGGAAGTGGTTCCAGCCCATCGTGCCCCTCGAATTCGACGGTACGACGCTCCGCCTGCGGGTCCCCAACGAGAGCTATGTCCATCAGATCGAGAAGAACTACATCCCGTTTCTGAAGCCGATCATCTCGCAGCTCTACGGCCAGCAGACGCGCCTGCACTATGCCGTGCCGCGCGCGACGGCGCCCGTAGCCGTGGCGGCCGACGCCGACACGACGGCGATCTCGCGCTTCAACACGCAGACCGACACGGCAAATATAAAAAATCCTTTTGTGATTCCGGGTCTGAAGAAGATCATCATCGACCCGCAGCTCAATCCGAACCTCGCGTTCGGCAACTTCATAGAAGGAGAGTGCAACCGGCTGGCCCGCTCAGCGGGCATGTCCGTGGCGGTGAACCCGGGAAACACGCCCTTCAACCCCCTATATATATATGGAGACTCGGGGCTGGGCAAGACCCACATTGTCCAAGCCATCGGCCATGAAGTACGCCAGCGCCACCCGGAGCTGCAAGTGCTCTATGTATCGATGAACAAGTTCCAGGCCCAGTTCCAGACGGCCTACAAGAACGGAGAGATCCCGGACTTCATCCATTTCTACCAGATGATCGACGTCCTGATCATCGACGACATTCAGGAACTGACGGGCAAGACGGGCACGCAGAACGCATTCTTCAACATATTCAACCACCTGCAGCTGGCGGGCAAGCAACTGGTCCTGACGTCGGACAAGCCCCCCGTGGAGCTGAAAGACATCGAACAACGCCTGCTGACCCGCTTCAAGTGGGGACTCTCGGCGCGCCTGGATGCCCCGGACTACGAGACGAAGCTCAAAATCATCCGGGCCAAAGCCCATCGCCTGGGAGCCCAGATCTCGGACGAAGTGGCGGCCTACCTGGCGGACAACATTTCGGCCAACGTCCGCGAAATAGAAGGAGCCCTCTCGTCGCTGGTGGCGAACGCCTCGTTCCTGGGTCGCAAGATCACGCCGACGCTGGCCAAAGAGATTCTGAAGGTCTATGTGAAGCTCTACCAACGGGAGATCACCATCGACCACATCATCGAGGTGGTGTGCAAGCACCTGAATCTTGACTTTGCGCGCTTCAACTCCACGGAGCGGACCCGCGAAATAGCGCAGGCGCGGCAGATCGCGATGTACCTGGCCAAGCAACACACGAAAGCCCCCCTGACGACGATCGGAGCGGCGATCGGCGGCCGCAACCATGCCACGGTGCTCCACTCCTGCAAGGCGGTAACCAACCTCCTGGAAACCGACAAAGCCTTCCGCCACCAAGTGGAAGAGATCGAAAAGAAAGTCCTGGCCCAATAAGAGGGGCCCGAGCGAGGGGAGGGGCACTGGGAGAGAGGAGGCCCGAAAGAGAGAAGGCCGGAGCGAGAAGGATCACTGGAAGAGAAGAACACAGAAAGAGGAGGGGGCCGAAGCGAGGCCTGCGACGAAAGAGCCCCCCGGAGCCAAGACAAAAAGCCGCGACGAAAAAGTTGCGGCGTTTTTATTGAGAAAATGGATCAACCCAAACTGGAACGTCTGCTGCGGCTGATGAAACTTCTGACGGCCAACACGACCTACAATGTAGACCAGCTGGCCGAACGTCTTGCGATGTCGCGCCGCACGATATACCGCTACATCGACACGTTCCGCGAAGCGGGCTTCGTGATCAAGAAAACGGGCGACTGCATCCGCTTAGACAAAGAATCGCCCCATTTCCGGGATATTTCGCAACTGGTGCACTTCACCGAGGAGGAAGCCGTGATCCTGAAGAGTGCGATCGAAAACATCGACGACACGAACCTCCTGAAACAAAACCTCAAACGCAAGCTCTACACGGTCTACGACAACAAGACGCTGGCCGACACGGTAGTACGCGGCAAAAATGCCCCGAACATCCGAGCGCTGGTCGAAGCGATCGAAGCGGGACGCCAAGCGACGCTGCACGGCTACCAATCGCCCCACGGCGGCGAAGTGCGCGACCGTGTGGTCGAACCTTTCGCTTTTACGACGAACTATGTCCAAGTGTGGTGCTATGACCCGGCGGACGGGCGCAACAAGCTGTTCAAGACCTCGCGCATCGGAACGGTAACGATCGGCGGGGAGTGGGAACATGCGGCGGACCACCGCGAAGGCTTCATCGATGCGTTCCGCCTGCATGGAGAACGCCGCTACCGGGTACGGCTCGAATTAGGCATGCTGGCCTACAACCTCCTGTGCGAAGAGTACCCGCTGGCCGAACGCGACCTGACGCCGGTGGGGGATGGACGCTGGCTCTTGGACACGGAAGTAGCGGGCATGGCGGGCATCGGCCGCTTTGTGGTGGGGCTTTTGGACGACATCCGCCTGGTCGACGCCCCGGAGCTGGAAGCCCACCTGCGCCGCTACATGGCCGAAAATGCGCTGTGAGGAGCGAAAAAAATCAAAAAAATTCATCTGTGTCAAAACCTGACACACGGACGCTGTTCCTTTGCATCGTGAAACCAATAAAACCGAAGAACGATGGGAACAGCCTACAAAATCCGGTGCCGCCACTGCGGCGCGCAGTTCGACCACTACGCCCAACCCGGCTACGGGGTGCTGGCCCCCTGTGCGGGGTGCGGCGACTATGTGGAAACCGAGACGGCGATCCGCTGTCCGGCCTGCCGCAAGAAACTAAACACCACGCAAGAAGAGTTCAACGAACAAGTGGAAGTAACCTACGAATGGGACTGAGCCGAAAAAAGTGAGGTCCGCCGAAACGGACGAACGAGAATTTTTACTACCTTTACGGAAAACTCCCCGCGGCCCGCGACCGGAACCGCTCCGGCTCGATCTGCAAGAGGAGAATCCCGATGAACCGCAGGCTTCCGAACGAAGCGGTGGCGAAACGGAACGAAAAAACGAATAATTAAAAACGCACGATAATGGCAGAAAAAACACAAGCGAACCCGGACAAGCTGAAAGTCTTGAACGCGGTAATGGAGAAGATCGAAAAAGACTTCGGCAAGGGGTCGATCATGCGCATGAACAGCACCGAGGTGAACGACATTCCGGTGATCCCCACGGGATCGATCACCCTCGACATGGCGTTAGGCGTAGGCGGCTACCCGAAAGGCCGCATCATCGAAATCTACGGCCCCGAATCGTCGGGCAAGACGACGCTGGCGATCCACGCGATCGCCGAAGCCCAGAAGACGGGCGGCATTGCGGCGTTCATCGACGCGGAGCACGCTTTCGACAGCTTCTATGCCCAGAAATTGGGCGTCGACGTCGACAACCTGCTGATCTCGCAGCCCGACAACGGCGAGCAGGCGCTCGAAATCGCCGACTCGCTGATCCGGTCGAGCGCCATCGACATCATCGTCATCGACTCCGTGGCGGCGCTGACGCCCAAAGCCGAAATCGAAGGCGAGATGGGCGACTCGAAGATGGGTCTGCAAGCCCGTCTCATGTCGCAAGCCCTGCGCAAGCTGACGTCGAGCATCTCGAAGACCAAGACGGTCTGCATCTTCATCAACCAGCTGCGCGACAAGATCGGCATCGTCTACGGCAACCCCGAGACGACGACGGGCGGCAACGCCCTGAAGTTCTATGCCAGTGTCCGCATCGACATCCGCCGCATGTCGGTCATCAAGGACGGCGAAGAACAGTTAGGCACGCGCACGAAAGTCAAGGTGGTGAAGAACAAGGTGGCGCCCCCGTTCAAGCGTGCGGAGTTCGACATCATGTTCGGCGAGGGAATCTCGAAGATCGGCGAAATCATCGACCTGGGTGTCGACTACGGTGTCATCAAGAAATCGGGCTCGTGGTTCTCCTACGGCGACAAGAAGATCGGCCAGGGCCGCGATGCGGTCAAGGAACTGCTCAAAAACGACGAAGCGCTGGCCGCCGAAATCGAAGAGAAGGTCCGCGACGCGATGAAGAACGCAAAAGAAGAGTAGCCGCGCATGGGATATACTGCCGAGGATGAAGCCCTGATCCGGGAAAAATGGGAGGACCTGCTCGTCGCCTGTCAGAAAATCTGCAAGAACGACGAAGACTGGAACTTCATCAAACGAGCCTTTTTCCTGGCCAAAGAAGCCCACGAGGGGGTACGGCGCCGCAGCGGCGAGCCGTATCTCCTCCATCCTATTGCAGTGGCCCGCATCGTCGTGGATGAAATCGGGCTGGGCGTGAAGTCGGTCGTGGCGGCCCTGCTGCACGACGTGGTCGAAGACACGGAGTACACGGTCGAAGACATGGAACGCATCTTCGGCGAGAAGATCGCCTCGATGGTCGACGGCCTGACGAAGATGTCGGGCGTCTTCAATGCCGACACCTCGGAGCAAGCCGAATACTTCCGCAAGGTGCTGCTGACCCTCTCGGACGATGTGCGGGTGATTCTGGTCAAGATCGCCGACCGCCTGCACAACATGCGCACGCTGGGCTCGATGCCCCTGAACAAGCAGATCAAGATCACGGGCGAGACGATCTACCTTTTTGCGCCGCTGGCCTACCGCCTGGGCCTCTACTCGATCAAGAGCGAGCTGGAAGACCTCTGCATGAAGTACCGCTTTCCGCAGCAATATGCCGAAATCAAGCAGAAGCTGCAGGAGAGCGAAGCCTCGCGCAAGGAGTTCATCGACAAGTTCTGTGCCCCGATCATCGCGGCCCTCGACCGCGACCACTTCAACTACGAAATCTCGGGCCGCGTGAAAAGCGTCTACTCGATCTGGAGCAAGATGCAGCGCAAGCAAATCCCGTTCGAGGAGATTTACGACCTCTTTGCGATCCGCATTGTCTTCAAGCCCTTGTCGTTCCCCTCGGAGAAGACCCAGTGCTGGCAAATATACTCCACCATCACGGACATCTACACCCCAAAGCCCGACCGCCTGCGCGACTGGATTTCGATGCCCAAAGCCAACGGCTACGAAGCGCTCCACTCGACGGTCATGGGACCCGACGGCGTGTGGGTCGAGGTGCAGATCCGCACCCAACGCATGGAGGAGATCGCCGAACGCGGATTTGCGGCCCACTGGAAATACAAGCAGGCGACGATCTCGCAGGACGAAGACGAATTCGACAAGTGGCTCAAGCAGATACGGACGGCGCTGAACAGTCCGACGGAGAGCGCCGTGGATTTTCTGGACAACTTCAAGCTGTCGCTCTACACCTCGGAAATCGTGGTTTTCACGCCGAAAGGCGAGGCGCGGAAGATGCCCTACGGAGCCACGGCCCTCGACTTCGCCTACGACATCCACTCGAAGATCGGCAACAACGCCATCAGCGCCAAGATCAACCACAAGCTCGAACCGATCACCACGCAGATCAACAACGGCGACCAGATCGAGATCATCACGGCCGACAACGCCCGGCCCAAAGCCGAATGGTTGGAAATCGCAACGACGGGCAAGGCGAAGCAAGCGATCAAGAACTTCCTGAAGCGCGAGCGCCAAAACAACATCGAACGGGGCATGCAGCTGCTGAGCGACAAGATGAAGTCGCTGAATATCAACCTCAGCGGCCGTGTACTGCAGAAGATCGTCCCCATCTACAAGTGCAACAACAAGGAGGAATTTTACAGCAAGATCGGCGCCGGCATCATCGAGCTCGACGAACTGGAGAAAGCCCTCAAAGTCAACTCCAAGAGCAAGATACTCAAATTCTGGACGCTTTTCATCCCCTCGGCCAAGACGCAGGAGGAAGGCGACGAGAACGCCCCGGACGACATTGCGCCGCAGGAGACGCCCGTACCGGAGCCGCAGTTCAAACTGGCCGAATGCTGCAAGCCGATTCCGGGCGACAAGGTGGTGGGGTATCGCGACCCGGCGACGGGCGACATCATTGTCCACAAGGCCGCCTGCGACGAACTGAACCGCCTGGCCTCGCAATACGGCAAAAACATCGTCAAGGAGGAGATCAAGTGGTCGCAATACAAGTCCAAGTCCTACCTGGTAACGATCGGCCTGCGCGGCATCGACCGCATGGGGCTGCTGCTGGACCTGGCGACGGTCGTCAGCAGCGATTTCAACATCAACATCCGCGAGGTGAACATCCACAGCCACGACGGCATTTTCGAGGGCGGAATCAGCCTCTATGTCCAAAATGCGGAGAGCCTGAGCGCCGTGATGGACAAGCTGCGCGAAATCAAAGGCATCGAAAGCGTCAAACGAACGATAAACTGAAAAAGTCATGGAAGACCTGACTTCGATATTGGGAATCGTCATCGCGGCCGGCCTCTTAGTGGCCAAAGTCGCCGTGCGGAAGAAAGCGACCGACGCGACGAAAGGAACAGCCGATCCCCACGGTGAAGCATGGCCGCAGATTCCGCCGTTCACGACGCCCGACGAAGAAACTGTACCGGCATCCGAAGCCCCCGTCTTCGGACCGGTCGCAAAAAAAATAGCGGCGGCCCGCAAAAGCATTCAGGCGGCCGAAGAGATGCTGGCAACGGATCGGTCGAGCGCCGAAGCGCAAGATGTTTCGGACCACCGGGCACAGGTTGTTACAGCGCCCCAGTCGACTGCGCAGCCGCAGGTTGTTTCGGCCGCCCCGCGACCGAGCACAATGCCGCAAGCTGTTTCCGCCACCCGGTCGACAATCGCCCCGCAAGAAAACCGCAGAAAAAAAGCGGAGACTCCGGCCGCGGATTTCGACCTGCGGAAAGCCGTCATCGCCTCCGAAATTCTCCGGCCCAAATTCGACGAATAAAGGGAGTGCCCGGGAAGCATCGGGGCGGAACATTAAAAGGAATATCGGGAGGAGATCGGGAAATATTTCGGGATAGACACCGAGGTTGGAGATCGGGAAATATTTCAGGGGATCAGCAATGAATCCCGGGTGAATCTCCGGAACCGACGAGCGGGCCGTTTTATGCGGCCCGTTTTTGCAGACCACCGATCCGTTTTTTTCGAAGCATCAAGAGAGATACCGAACACTCAAAAATATCAAAATTATGGCATCCGTTTTTTCACGCATCATTGCCGGCGAAATTCCTTCGTACAAGGTCGCCGAAGACGACAACTATTACGCATTCCTCGACATCAATCCGCTGACGAAAGGCCACACGCTGGTGGTCCCGAAACAGGAGGTGGACTACATTTTCGACCTCGACGATCGGACGCTTGCCGGCCTGATGCTCTTTGCCAAGCAGGTAGCGGCCCGCATCCAGCGCGAAATAGCGTGCAAAAGGGTGGCAATCGTGGTTTTAGGGCTCGAAGTAGCGCATGCCCACATCCATTTGATCCCCATTCAGAGCGAAAAAGACGTCGATTTCCAGCGCGAAAAGCTCCATTTTTCTCCGGAAGAGTTCCGGGAAATCGCGGCTCAGCTCTCGAAGTAGGAGGGATTTTACATTTCTTAAATAGCAGATCAACAAGGCGTAGGGGATTTTTCAGCCTCTACGCCTTTATTTTATTTTACATAATGTAATGCAAATCCCCGAAGCGACTTTAGCCGAAAGCACCGTAGGTGAGAATTCAAAAAAAATGCCTGAAAAATGGCCGAAAAGGGTAGCTATATTACAAATGTAATGTTAGTAGATTCCATAATTTTCCATCTGTAATTACATTTGTAAAGAAATCCGCACTATTAGAAATGTTAATTGCAACAAATGGAAAGATTCGACAGAAGGGTAAGAAAGTGCTGTTTTGTCCAGAAAAGTCCGTAATTAAATCATTAAACAATCGCAAAAAAAAGTGCTATTTATCAATATATTATAAAGATTACTTCAAGTAAAACACATGCGCGTAGGGCTATTTGAAGGCGTTTACCAGGTTTCGAGCAAACAGGGACTTAAATGCAATATAAACCGACTAAAAACCAACGTTTTTATATACATTATATCAACTAAATTCTACCTGAATAAGATCGGCAGATTTTAACCATAACTAATTTTTTACACTTGTAAACACCGCTGAGAGTTATTGACATTTTGCAAATGTAAATTTTTCTTGCTTTACAAAAGAAAACTTTTTATATTTGTAAAAAATTACGCCGATGAGGGAGAAATTGCTCGATCTGATGAAAAACGAAGGGTTGAAGCCGAGTCAGCTGGCCGACATGCTCGGCATAAACCCGGCCGGAATTTCCCATATTCTGGCCGGACGCAACAAACCCGGATTCGACTTGCTCCAGAAAATGCTCCGCCGTTTCCCCCGAATCAGCCCCGACTGGCTCCTGCTCGACGAAGGCCCGATGTACCGAAATTCGGAAACGCCCGGAGCCGGCCCGACATCGGGAGGAATGTCGGCGACTTCGAGCAGCGACACGCCCGAACAAAATTTCGAACCAGGCGAACTTTTTGCGCCGACGCCGAGCCCGAAACCCGAGACCGCCGGCGCTTCGGCGCCGACCTTACCCGCGGAACCGGCAACGACGAAACCGACCGTCCAAGTCGGCAATCGACCGGCGGCCGTGAAACGCATCGTCGTCCTCTACGAAGACGACACGTTCGAATCGTACCGCCCGAGCGTGCGCTGAATTTTTCCGGCAGGCCTCCGGCGAAATCCGGCCCGAAATATCGCAACCTCCGGAAGCAAAAAAATCAACCGGCCCGAGCCGGAACATTCCGAATCATTACGGAGCTTCCGGCTTCGAGCGGTTCGGGTTGGTTCAACAGTTTGGGTGATTCGAATGATTCAGGTAATCCGAGGTGTTCGAGCAGTTCGGGTGGTTCGGCTATTCGGCTGAGCTGTTCGAGGCCGCGAAAAAAGTTCTGAAGCCGCACGAAAAAAAATTTTGCAAGCCCGTCGTTTTTCGGCGGGCTTCGTCGTTACGGAATTTCAGTTCCGGGCATCGAGAATCGCTACGGTCGAACTTTGCATTTTTTTGCATCCCGAACCGGCCCAAATTTTATTTCCGACATCGGCATCTTCTGCAGAATCGAATGAATGCTCGGTCCGGCCCCTTTATATATAAGGTATGATATGCGAAATTATTTTTCACAAACGCGCATTCATCAACACGCTCCGGGAACGCCTTTTGCTACTCTTTCAATTTGAAATAATATTACTATTATGTTAAATTACGGGGGGGGGTAACCCGGAGAGGAAAGTACAGGACATTTGAAAAAACAAAACTACCGCAATAAGGAAAAGCTGAAAAAACGAAACGGCCGAAATAAAGGAAAAGACCGGAATCAATCGAATAACAAGACGAATAAAATGGCGAAAAAGGATCAGAATAGCCAAAACAACGAGGCCGCTGAAATCGGAAACAATCGAACAACAAGATGAATGAAATAGCGAAAGAATCGGAAATAGTTAAAAAAAGCGACCAAAAATGACGAGAGGGCCGGAAATAGCCCCTACAACAAGGCGGCTGGAAATGCAGTCCAGACCTTTATATAAAGTACAGCATAAATAATACGAAAAAAACAAAACGATCGAAATGACAAAAAACCGAGAATAGCCCCAACAACAAGCAGACGATCCAGTCCGGACTCTTTATATATAAGGTAGACGAAATAAATAATCGAACAGCAAAACGGATGAAATGACAAAATGACCGGCAATATTCGAAAAAGGTAGTCGACATGAAAAAACCGGAATAGATTCGAAAAAATAAGATGACTGAAATGTCGAAAAACAAGGCGGCCGAAATTCGGCCGCCTAAGCACTCAAGCATCAATCGAATGCTTGCTTTAGCAATATTGAAGATTACGATGGACGGTTAGATATTCGCTATCATCCGCAAGCTGTCGTATATCATTCGCATGCTTTCTGCATCTGCATCCGCATCCACGGCCTTTAAGCCAACGGCCTTCAAGCCAAACATTCGACTGGCGGCGGCACTGCCCGACAAGTCGACCGGGAGATAAGTTACAGTCAACAATTTAGAAGAATATATTTCCAGAACCACAGCCAATGTTTTATCCTTATTTATGCAATAGAAACGATAATTTTCCTCGTCCGCCGTTACCGGAACATATTTTGAAAACAAAAATTCGCTCAACTCGCTGGAATAAGCTGTACTGACCAATGCGATCGAAGAAGCCAAAGAATTGGTAACTCCCTTAAACGTTGTCAGATAAATATAACCGGAAACCTTTTCTTTTCCGGCAAAACTCAGACCGCTATCCGTATCCGACAACAATTCATAGGGTACGCTCCGCTTGATCTCCGCTTTCGTAGCACCCCATTTCATATAGGGCTCCTCGTAGCCATCGAGCACGATTTCGGATTCGGGCGGAAGTTGAGGATCATTTTTTTCGTCGCAACCGACGAATGCAAGGCTGCCGATGGCTGCCGCCAAAAGTAAGAATTTTTTCATAACTCCAAAATTTTGATTAACGACCGCAAAGGTAGCAAATTCCCCCCCCCGGCAAATTTTTGGGCAAAAAAGTGCTCTTTGAACCGAAAAATAGTGAAAAAGGCCTCAAAATGCGACTGCAGGCATATGCAGCGAGAGGGATAGCGGGCAGCGGATTGTCCGTTTCTGCAAAAAACCGTATCTTTGCGGAGCCGGCCGGAAGCCGGCACTACCCTACGGATATGAGACACAGAAAGATAAGAACGGCGCTTATGCTGCTGGCGAGCCTGACGGCGGCGTGTGCGGAACGGCCGCCGAGAGACGAAGCGGCGCTCTACGTATCGATTGCGCCGCTGCAAGAGATCGTCCGCGGAATCGTGGGCGACGATTTCGAAATCGGCGTGCTGGTACCGGCCGGTGCGAGCCCCGAGACCTACGAACCGACGCCGCGGCAATACTTGGAACTGAACCGTGCACCGCTGATTTTCAACGTGGGGCTGATCGACTTCGAACAAGCCCTGCTGCACAAGCTCGACCGAAGCGACCGCATCGTGAATCTGAGCGCCGGGATCGAACCGATTGCGGGCAGCTGCGCGCACCACCACCCCGGGCATGCCCATGCGCACGGTGTCGATCCGCACATTTGGACCTCGCCCCGGGCCCTGCAACGGATGGCGGAAAATGCCTACGAAGCGATCCGCGCCCGCTACCCCGATTCGACGAAATATGCGGCGAACCATGAACGTCTGCAAAGCCGCCTGCAGGAGCTGGACGCCCGAACGGCCGAAAAAATCGAACGCAGCGGCGTGCGCTACATCGTGATCTACCACCCTGCCCTCACCTACTACGCCCGCGACTACGGGCTGGAGCAGGCGGCGATCGAAGCGGACGGCAAAGAACCCTCGGCGCGCCGCTTAGGCGAGACGATCCGGCAAGCCCGTGAACGAGGAGTGCGCAAGATACTCTATCAGAGCCAGTTCCCGGCGACGACCGTCGAGACGGCCGCGCGCGACATCGGAGCGCAACCCGCACGAATCGACCCGCTGCGGGCGGATGCGATCGCCAATATCGACGAGATAACGGACCTAATCACGAGCGAATGAATCTGGTAACATTGCACGACGTAGGGGTGTCGTACGACGGCTGCGAAGCGCTCCGACATGTCGATCTGGAGATTGCGGCGGACGACTTCTTAGGCGTCATCGGGCCGAACGGAGGCGGCAAGACGACCCTCATGAAGGCGATTTTGGGGACGGTGCCCCACACGGGGCGCATCGACTATGCACCGGAGCTGTTCCGGGACAAGGAACGCCTGATCGGTTACATGCCCCAGCAGAGCGACTTCGACCGTCATTTCCCGATCTCGGTGCAGGAAGTGGTGCTGTCGGGACTGCAAGGCCGCCGCGGCTTCCGGAGCCGCTACACGGCCGCAGACCGCCGCCAAGCGCTCGACCTGCTCGACCTGGCGGGAATCGCGGCGACGGCCCGCCGACCGATCGGCGAAGTATCGGGCGGCCAGCTGCAGCGGGCGCTGCTCTGCCGGGCGGTGATCTCCGACCCGCGGCTCCTGATTCTGGACGAGCCGGCCAACTTTGTGGACAACAAATTCGAAAACGAACTTTACCGCCTGCTGCGCGAGCTGAACGACCGCATGGCCATCGTGATGGTCTCGCACGACGTGGGTACGATCACGAGCGTGGTGAAAGAGATCGTCTGCGTGAACCGTCAGGTACACCGCCACCGCTCGAACCGCCTGACGGAAGAGCAGCTGCGCAACTACGACTGTCCCATTCAGGTGGTGTCGCACGGGCATATTCCCCACACGGTGCTGGAACATCATCCGGGCGACGGCTGCTGCTGCGATCCGGAATAACGGCGGGCAACCTCGATGACCGGCGGGTTCATACGGACGACCGGCGGCTGTGGATAACCGGTGGACGGTCGACGGCCAACGGATAGTAGCGGGCGGCCTCGATGAGCGGCGGGTTCCTACGGACGGCGGGCAGGCGGGAGACAACCGGCGGATAAAATAGCAGGCGGCCTGGATAAGCGGCGTCTGCCGGACAGTCGGGCAAAGAAAATCCCTGTCCTCGCAGGAAGACAGGGATTTACGGATGTTCGGACTGGGGAATCGGGCCTTGCGGAAAGAGGCGCACCCCTCCCCCACTGCTCCCCGCCCCGGGTCGGGCTACTTCTGCTCGCCGTTGATCTTGCTGAGCTTGCCGAAGAGCCCCTCGAACGAAGCGGCCATCTCGGCGCGCAAAGCGGCGTAGTGCTTGCGGACGAGCGACTTGTTGTGTGGCTCGGCAGGGTTCATCGCCTTGACGAACAAAGCGTTGCGCAGGGCGACGGCCTCCTGCATCACGGCGAAGATCTCCTGCTCCTTCGAGGGCTGGAAGCACATAGCCATATCGCAATCGAAAACGACCTCTTCGAGGCAGTAGTCGATCTCCTTTTTCAGCGTTCTTAAATTAGCCATATTCTTAAACTTGAGATTTTATTCCGGGGACAAAGATAATAAAACTTTTCGGATTATCCCAAGAAAAAGAAGCAGGAGGAGCGATGCTCCTCCTGCCTGTGCATTCCGCGGTTCGAAGATGCTACCGCCGGCCCATTTCGCGGGCGATCTTACGGGAAGCCTTGTCGGCTTTCTTGGCCGCAGCGGCCTCCTTTTTGGCGATCTTGCGCTCGGCTTTCAACTCCTCGCGGACGATGCGGTCGGCCTCGCGCGAATCGCGGGCCGCGAACTCCCGGTCGGTACGAATATCCCGGCGGGCGGCTTCCCGCACGCTGCGGGCATTGCCCGAATAGAAGTCGGCCTCGGGATCGGGCATCTCGAAGATGATGCCGGTAATCGAGGCGTCGATCTCCCCGCAGCGGCAAGGCTCGGCGACGGGCTGGCAAGGCTGCTCGTACGCAGTCAGCACGACGGGCACCGCCGCAGGCGCGGGCGCGGGTGCCGGCTTGGGCCGGACGATGCGCGTACGCTGCTCGACGAGGCTCCCCTCGTCGTAGTTGATCGTCATGGCGACGCGCCGCACGGGCGGCAGGACGTGCTTGACCAAGTAAGCCCATGCTTCGGGCATCTGCTTGAGAGCCTTTTCTTTGGCCTCGGACGACTGGGTGCCGTCGATCACGCGCAGTACGGCCTGCTTGTCGGGCATCGACGACTCGGCGACCAGACGCCGGCACATGGACCAGTCCTCGGCGACGGACTCCGTACGGACGTCGAACTTCTTGGAGAAGCCGTACTTGCGGTCGACGTAGTTGCGGAAATCGCGGGCGCGGCTGCGGGCCAGCTGCTCGTTGAAGAGGGCGGGGCCGTCGGGCGAAGCGTAGCCGGTGATGACGACCGAATTGACCCGCACGAGCGAATCGCCCAACATGCCGGAGACGAACGCACTCAGCTCGTCGAGCTCGCGCGTATTGCCGCCGAGCGCGGCGTTGAGCGTCGCCAGATTGATGAGGTAACGCACCGAATAATCGGAATCGGCCTGTCGCTCGACGATGCCCCGGCGCACGATATAATCGCCGTCGGTGGTCTCCGACAACAAGACGGTATCGGCCTTGACCGAAACCGTCGCTCTGCGCGGCTGGGCCGCAGCGCCGACGGCTGCGCACAACCCGAGAGCGGAAACGAAGGTAGTAAAGAGTGTTTTCACGCTACAAAAATGTTGGTCATAGGCCCTACCGGCTCGCAAGATTCGTACCACGATCGGACGTGCCGAAGCGAGAAAAAGGGAACTTTGCGGAAGATGAAACGGCCGTTTTCGGCAAGCCGAGCGCCGAGGCGAAGTTGCCGGAACCAAGCCGAAGCGAAAAAAGGTGCATGGAATGAACTTTTTTTCGTATCTTCGTACTTGGAAAACCGTAAAAAACGTAAGCCTCATGCAAAATTACACGCTGCCCAAGTTGAACGCCCGGTATGTCAAGCCGCTGCTGGGAGTCGTCGTCCTCCTCATCCTCCTCTATTCGAGCTGCACGACCATCGACAGCGGATCGGTGGGCATCCGCTTCAAGAAATGGTCGTCCGACGCGAGCCAGTACGGTGGCGTACTGGGCACGTGCAAAGGCTGGGTGTGGTACAACCCGATCACGCAGAAGATTTTCGAATACCCGATCTATGTCCAGCGCAAGACCTACGAACCTTTCCGGGTGAATGCCAAAGATGCCTCGGAGTTCACGATGGACCCGACGATCGCCTACCGCCTCGATCCGGACAAGGCGACGACCGTCTTCACGAAGTACCGCAAGACGCTGGCCGAAATCGAAGACGGCTACATCCGCACCTGCATCTACGAAGCCTACCGCACCTGCGCCAACCAATACACGTCGGACTACCTGATGTCGCACCGCGGGGAGTTCGAGTCGGAAGTGCGCAAGCGCTTGGAAGTGAGCCTCTCGGCAGAGGGATTCCTGGTAGAAGAGTTCACCTCGCAGATCACGCCGCCCCAGTCGCTGGCCGAGGCGATCAACGCCAAGAACGAAGCGGTGCAGAACGCCCTGAAAGCCGAAAACAAAGTCAAGGAAGCCGAAGCGAACGCCAAGATCGAAATTGCCAAAGCACAAGGCGAAGCGCAGGCCCTGCGCATCAAGGGCGACGGCGAAGCCTACTACAACCGCGTGGTGGCGCAGTCGCTGAGCCCGCTGCTTGTCCAGCAAGGCGCGATCGACAAGTGGGACGGCAAGCTCCCGACCTACTCGGGCGGCGGAGCGCTGCCGTTCATCAACATCGGCAAATAACCGGAACTTCGGACTTCAGACCCCGGGCCCCGGAAAAGAATCGCCCCCGCAGGATTTCTCCGACGGGGGCGAAATCGTCTGTCGATAAAGTCGACTACATCCGCTCGGGAACGTCGATGCCGAGCAACTTCATGCCGCGGCGGATGACGCGGGCGACCTGATCGGCGAGCTGCAGGCGCCACCGCCGGAGATCGGCGTTCTCCTCTTTGAGGATCGAATGGTCGTGGTAATAGCCGTTGAACTGCTTGGCGAGCTCGTAGACGTAGGCCCCGATGATCGAAGGAGCGAAATTGTCGCCGGCAGCCTTGACCGCTGCGGGATAGTCGGCGAGCGTTTTCACGAGGTCGATCTCCTCGGGCAGCAGCTCGGCCTGCACCGGAGCGGCGAAGTCGATGCCGGCCTCCGAAGCCTTGCGCAGAATCGAGCAGATGCGGGCGTGGGTGTACTGGATGAAAGGCCCCGTATTGCCGTTGAAGTCGATCGACTCACGCGGATCGAAGAGCATGGTTTTCTTGGGATCGACCTTGAGGATGAAGTACTTGAGGGCCCCCAAGCCGACCATCGTCGAGACGGCCTCGGCCTCCTCCTCGGAGCAGCCGTCCAACTTGCCCAGCTCGGCGGACATCTCGCGGGCGGTCTTCACCATGTCGGCGATCAGGTCGTCGGCGTCGACGACGGTGCCCTCGCGCGACTTCATCTTGCCCTCGGGCAGCTCGACCATGCCGTAAGAGAGGTGGGTAATGTGGTCGCTCCAGTCGGCGTAGCCCAACTTCTTGAGGACGAGCTTCAAGACCTGGAAGTGGTAGTTCTGCTCGTTGCCGACGACGTAGATCATGTCGTCGAGGCGGTTGTCCTCGAAGCGGCGAAATGCGGTGCCGAGGTCCTGCGTCATATAGACCGACGTGCCGTCGCCGCGCAACAAGAGCTTTTCATCGAGGCCGTCGCCCGTGAGGTCGATCCAGACGGAGCGATCGGGACGGCGGTAGAAAACGCCCTTCACGAGCCCCTCCTCGACGAGCGACTTGCCCAGGAGGTAGGTTTGCGACTCGTAGTAGACCTTGTCGAAGTCGACGCCCAGCGCTTTGTAAGTAACGTCGAAGCCCTCGTAGACCCAGCCGTTCATGGTCTCCCACAGCGAGTAGACCTCGGGGTCTTTGGCCTCCCACTTGCGCAGCATCTCTTGCGCCTGAAGCATGACGGGAGCGTTTTTCTTGGCCTCCTCCTCGCTTTGGCCGGCGGCCATGAGCTCCTTGATCTGAGCCTTGTAGTGCTTGTCGAACTCGACGTAGTATTTGCCGA
>CAZIUJ010000025.1:0-16733 GCA_964542345.1 uncultured Alistipes sp. | reverse complement strand
AGGTCGACATCGAGCGCTACCGCGCCATCGTCAAGACGCTCAACCTCCGCAAGTAATCCACCGGGGAAGAAATGAGGGCAACCCCTTTCGGGAATTGCCCTCATTTACGTAGGTGCGACTTGCTGCAAAACTGCGCTTCCGCCCGGATGTTCCCGCTCCGGAATGTCGTCTTCGCCGCCTTTGGCGGCGTTTGCAGATTGGACCCACCCCCAAACCCCCGCCTCGGCGGGGGCTTAGTGCCGCTAACGCGGCAAAATGATCGCCGCTCACCGGGAGTATCACGACCGAATCTTACAACAAGACATTACAAGATTACACAACAGGTTATAATTTATGGAAGACAAGAAGCTGTACAATGCCGTCCGTAAGATCATCACGCTGGCCGACGGCCGGCAGATCGAGATCGAAACGGGCAAACTGGCCAAGCAGGCCGACGGCTCGGTCGTCGTCAAGATGGGCGACACGATGCTGCTCGGTACCGTCGTCGCGGCCAAAGACGCCAAACCCGACACCGATTTCATGCCTCTGCAGGTAGAATACAAGGAGAAATACGCCTCCTGCGGTCGTTACCCCGGCGGTTTCATGAAGCGCGAAGGCAAGGCCAACGACGCCGAGGTGCTCACCGCCCGACTCATCGACCGCGCGCTGCGCCCGCTGTTCCCCTCGGATTACCACGCCGAAGTTTACGTTACCGTGAACCTCATTTCGGCAGACAAGGATATTCAGCCCGACGCTCTGGCCGGTTTGGCCGCCTCGGCGGCGCTGGCCGTTTCGGACATTCCGTTCGGCGGCCCGATCTCGGAGGTGCGCGTCGTTCGCAAGAACGGCCAGTACGCCATCAATCCCGGATTCTCGGAGATGGCCGAATGCGACCTCGACATCATGGTCGGCGGTACGATTGACAACATCCTCATGGTCGAGGGCGAAATGAAGGAGGTTTCCGAGGAAGTGATGCTCGGAGCCATCAAGTTCGCGCACGAAGAGATCAAGAAACACTGCGCCGTGCAGATCGAACTTTCGAAAGAGCTGGGCAAGGATGTGAAACGCACCTACTGCCACGAAGTCAACGACGAGGAGCTGCGTCAGACGATCATCCGCGAACTTTACGACAAGGCCTACGCCATCGCCACGAGCGGCACGATGAAGCACGAGCGCAGCGAGATGTTCGACGCCCTGGAAGCCGAGTTCGCCTCGCGCTACACGGAGGAGGAGCTTATCGAGAAAGCTCCGCTGATCCACAAGTACTTCCATGACGACGTGCAGAAGAAAGCCATGCGCAACATGATCCTCGACGAGGGCAAGCGTCTGGACGGCCGCCGCACCGACGAGATCCGCCCCATCTGGTGCGAAGTGGGCTACCTGCCCGCCGCCCACGGCTCGGCGATCTTCACGCGCGGCGAAACGCAGTCGCTGACGACCGTAACCTTAGGCACGAAGCTCGACGAAAAAGTCAAGGACGAAGTGCTCGTGCAAGGTACCGAGCAGTTCGTGCTGCACTACAACTTCCCGCCTTTCTCGACGGGCGAAGCCAAAGCGGCCCGCGGCCTGAGCCGCCGCGAAATCGGCCACGGCCACCTCGCCTGGCGCGCACTGAAGCCGATGGTTCCGCTGGGCGAGGAGAACCCCTACGCCGTACGGGTCGTGTCGGACATTCTGGAGTCGAACGGCTCCTCGTCGATGGCGACGGTCTGCGCCGGTACGCTGGCCCTGATGGACGCCGGCGTGAAGCTCAAGAAACCCGTATCGGGCATCGCGATGGGCCTGATCTCCGACTCGGCGAGCGGCAAGTGGGCCGTGCTGTCGGACATCCTGGGCGATGAAGACCACCTGGGCGACATGGACTTCAAGGTAACGGGTACCCGCGACGGCATCACCGCCACGCAGATGGACATCAAGGTCGACGGTCTTTCGTACGAAGTGCTGGCCGCAGCGCTGGAGCAGGCCCGCAAGGGACGCATGCACATTCTGGACAAGATCACGGAGTGCATCGCCGAGCCGCGTGCCGAGTACCGTCCGTTCGTGCCGCGCATCGTCCAGATCACCATACCGCAAGACATGATCGGCGCCGTGATCGGCCCGGGCGGCAAAGTGATTCAGGACATTCAGAAGACCACGAACACGACGATCACCATCACGGAAGACGACAGCAAAGGCTATGTCGACATCTTCGGTGTGGACAAAGCCGCGCTGGACGGAGCCCTGGCCCGCATCAAGGCGATCGTCGCCCAGCCCGAAGTGGGCGAGACCTACCACGGCAAGATCCGCTCGATCGTGGCGTTCGGTGCTTTCGTCGAGATCATGCCCGGCAAAGACGCCCTGCTCCACATTTCGGAAATCGACTACAAACGTTTCGAGACGATGGACGAAACGGGCCTGAAAGAAGGCGACGAAATCGACGTCAAACTGATCGGTGTCGATGCCAAGACGGGCAAGCTGAAACTTTCGCGCAAAGTCCTGCTGCCCAAGCCCGAAGGCTATGTAGAACGCGAGCGTCGCCCCCGCCCCGACCGCGGAGAGCGCCGCGACCGTGGCGACCGCCGGGAACACGCCGAGCACAAAGAGGAGTAACCCGGTGAAACAGACGGCGGTGCCGGCCGGAAAAAATTGCACAAAAACCGGTTCGGATATTGCACAATAGCCGAAAGTTTCCTACATTTGCGCTGTTAGGCCCCGAAAACGAGCAAACACAAAAAAAATAAACACATCAAAAAATTATTCGTATCGTTATGAAGAACTTAATGAAACTGAGCATCGTGCTCGCAGCTGCCGCGCTGGCATTCTCAAGCTGCAACTGCTTCAAGAAGATGGCCCAGAACCGCGACGACGTCAAGTTGACCGTTACGCCGGAGATCCTGACGCTGAACAACGGCATCGTAGCCGCCGACATCAACGTAACGTTCCCCGAGCAGTACTTCAACAAGAAGGCTGTCATCAAGGTTACGCCCGTGATCGTATTCGAGGGCGGCGAAGTAGCCGGCACGCCCAAATACTACCAGGGTTCGAAAGTCGATGACAACTACACCGTCGTCGACAACATCAACGGCGGCAGCTTCACGCAGCATGTCGAGTTCCCCTACGACGCCCGCATGGACCAGTGCGCCCTGCAGCTCCGCGCCGAAATCAAGTGCCCGAGCGGTGCCTGCAAGGAGTTCACGCTGGTGAACCTCAACGACGGCGCCATCCCCACGAAGGAGCAGGCCGAGATTCTGGCCGGCGACGATGCCGCCGCCAAAGCCGCTTTGGCCAAAGAGTTCGGCCTGACCGTAGCCTACGGCCTGAACACGCTGCAGAAAGACCTGAAGTACGGCGACATCATGGAGCCGATGGCCAGCAACTACAAGCGTGTGATCACCGTTGTCGACAAGACCGATCTGCTCTACGCCATCAGCTCGTCCGTCGTAACGAAGAAGAACGAGCGCAAGGCCGACCTTGGCGAGTTCAAGAACAACGTAGACAAGAACCTCGAAAACGACCGTGCCACGCAGCACATCGCTGTGAAGGGCTACGCTTCGCCCGACGGTCCCGAGAAGTTCAACGACAAGCTCTCGAAAGCCCGCAGCGAATCGGGTAAGAAAGTCGTCGCCAAGCTCCTCAAGAAGACGGGTCTCGATGTCGACGCTGCCGCCTACGGCGAAGACTGGGAAGGCTTCAAGGAGCTGGTCGAGAAATCGAATATCAAGGACAAGAACCTGATTCTTCAGGTCCTGAGCCTCTACAACTCGCCCGCACAGCGCGAGAGCGAAATCAAGAACATGACCTCGGTATTCAACGAGCTCAAGAGCGACATTCTCCCCGAGCTGCGCCGCTCGCAGATCGTCAACAGCACCGACCTGCAGGGTAAGACCGACGCCGAGATCATGGCCGCCTACCACAACGGCGACCACCTGACCGCCGAGGAGTACCTCTACGCTGCCGAAGCGCTGGCCAACGGTGCCGACGAGCAGGTTGCCATCCTGACCGCCGCTGCCAAGAAGTACAACGACGCCCGCATCTACAACAACCTGGGTATCGCCCAGACCAAAGCCGGTCAGAAAGCCGAGGCCCTGAAGTCGTTCGAGAAAGCTGCCAAGCTCGACTCCTCGAAAGACCTCAACAAGAACCTCCTGCTGGCCAACCTGGCCAACGGCAACACCGACGAGGCCAAGAAATACGCTCAGTCGGCCGACGCCGAGGCTAAGGCCGCGCTGGCTGCCGCACAGGGCGACTACAAAGCCGCTTCCAACACGCTGGAGGGCTACAACGCTGCCGTCGCTTCGGTGATGAACAACGACCTGCCCGCTGCCAAGAAAGCCATCGCCAAGGACAACTCGGCTGATGCCGACTACCTGCGCGCTGTCATCGCAGCCAAAGAAGGCGACCTGAACACCGCCAACGCCCAGCTCAAGAGCGCCGTTTCGAAGAACCCCGCGCTGGCTGAGAAAGCTGCCAAAGATGTCAATCTGAAAGCACTGCGCTAATAAAAACCCGCAAGCATTCCAGGGGGGCCGAGAGATCGGGCCCCCTTTTTTTGTAGAGGAGGGGGGGGGAAATCGCGACCCTTTTTTATGGCTGTGTGGAAAAAGATGGTCGAGAAAAGAACGAGCAAATTCCGGGGCACCTATAATATATAACAGACGAGCTTTGCAACTCGGCCGAAAGAATTTTGCGGCGAGGCCCCTTTTTTGCAACGCAAAAAGAAAATATTCACCCGAAAAACTTGCGACGTGAAAATTTTTCCTATTTTTGTAAAAACAACCGACCTATGGAATACGCGAACCTGCTGAACGAATATGCCCCCGCCCGAAGTGCGGCCGAAGTCGACGAGCGCGTAGCCCGCATGCGCGAGCTTGCCCGGCGCAACCACAACGCCGAAGTCTACAAGTTCTGCTACTCGGCGATCGACCTGACGACCCTCTCGTGCAACGACTCTGTAACCTCCGTTACGACGTTCGCCCGCAAGGCGGCCGAGTTCTACGGCAAATATCCCCATATTCCCAACGTGGCGTCGATCTGCGTCTACCCGGCGTTCGTAGAGACTGTGGGTCTGGCGGTCGACGGCACGCCGATGCGCATCACGTCAGTGGCAGGCGGATTCCCCGCAGCGCAGACTTTCCTGGAAGTCAAGGCGTTGGAAGTGGCGATGGCGATCGAAAACGGCGCCGACGAAATCGACATCATCCTCAACGTCGGCCGCATGCTGACGGGCGAATACGACGAAGCGGCGAACGAAGTGGAGGTGATCCGCACGGAGATGGACCGCGACGTGGTGCTGAAAGTCATCCTCGAATCGGGCGCCCTGAAAACCCCCGACCTGATCCGCAAAGCCTCCCTGCTGTCGATGCACGCGGGTGCCGACTTCATCAAGACCTCGACCGGCAAGATCGACGTGGCCGCGACGCCCGAAGCGGCGCTGGTGATGTGCGAAGCGATCCGCGACTACCATGCCAAGACGGGCCGCAAGGTGGGCTTCAAAGCCGCAGGCGGCGTCCGCACGGCCGAAGATGCGGCGCTCTACTACACGATCGTCGAGGAGACGCTCGGCAAGGAGTGGCTCACGACCGACCTCTTCCGCATCGGCGCCTCGTCCGCCGCGAACAACATCCTCTCGGCGATCGAGGGCAAAGAGATCAAGTATTATTAATGCGCTGTTGCCGAAAGGCGCAACGATCCCCAAAAAAAGAGACTCCGGAAGCACTTCCGGAGTCTCTTTTTATATGGAAGAAGACGGACGGCTCCCCCAGACCTGCTGAGAGGCCTGAGAATGTGCCTGCTCAGAAAGCTATGTCGTCCTGAAAGAGGTCGGACGGGAGCTCGTCGTCGGCATCCTCGAAATACTCGTCCGGCGAAGCGAACTCCGAAGCCGCAGCAGCCGGCGTCTCGACCAGCACGACGGGTTTCGGCTCGGGCCGGGGAGCGACGGGCCGCGATGAAGCGATGCCCTCATGGATCCACAGCGACCGGTAGCGGTCGCGCCCCAAAACCGCGAAGACGATCACGGCGAGGGTCGCCGCGGTGAAAAGCAAACCTATCAACTTCTTAATCATCGTTTTTCGGAGTATTTAACAGTTCGATGGCCCGCATGATCGTGGGGTCCACCGGATAAATGTTGGCGTAGAAACCCGTATCCTCCAACTTCGTGTTGCGACCGATGTAGGCCCTCAGCTGGGCCTCGATCAGGCGCCGCGAACGTGCGATGTCGCCGTAACGCGGAGCCACGCCCTTGCGGGCGGCATAGCGGATGAAGTCGTCGACGAGCCGTTTGTCGCTGTCTAACAGGGCCTGCAGCTCCTCGACCGTCCCGACGGCATTGAGCGCCTCGCGGTGCCGGTCGGCGTACTCGATCGTATAGCGGTAGAGGATGTTGCGGCCTGCGACCTCGACGAAGTAAGGGGTGATGTCGGTCGTGTCGGCCGGAATAAAAATGTCGGGCATGATGCCGCCCCCGCCGTAGACCTTCTTGCCGCCAGGTGTGGTGAACTGCAGCGAGTCGGCGAAGCGGATGCTGTCGGCCGAGAAGAACTCGTTGTTGCGGTAGCGGTTCCAGAGGTCCTCGCCGTAGCTTTCGTCATCGCCGACAGTATAGGGCTTCTGAATCGAACGGCCCGTAGGCGTGTAGTAACGGGCCGTGGTGAGCCGCAAAGCCGAGCCGTCGGCGAAAGGTATCTGCTTCTGCACCAATCCCTTGCCGAACGATCGGCGGCCGACGATCGTGCCGCGGTCGTTGTCCTGCAGGGCGCCGGCCAGAATCTCGCTCGACGAAGCGCTCCCCTCGTCGATCAGAACTACGACCTCCATGTCCTGCGCTGCCCCCGTGCCGTCGGCGAACTCGCGCAGCTGCCGCTTGTTGCGATCCTCCGTGTAGACGATCAACTGCCCCTTGTGCAGGAACTGGTTGGCCACGGCGATCGCCTGGTCGAGAAATCCGCCGGCATTGCCGCGCAGGTCGAAGATCAACCGGTCGACCCCTTCGGCCCTGAGGCGGGCGAGGGCCCGGCCGAACTCCAGCGACGTGGTGCGGGCGAACTGCCCCAGCTTGATATAGCCCGTGGTGCCGCTGATGCGGAACGCCGACTCGATGCTCTTGATCGGAATGGCTCCGCGCACGACGTCGACCCGCACCAGGTCCGAAATGCCCTGCCGCTCCAGCCCTAAGCGGACGTTCGTGCCGCGCGGACCGCGCAGGCGCCGCACGATGCGGTTCTGCGGAATCTTGCACCCGGCGACCAGCGAATCGTCGATCTCGATGATCCGGTCGCCGGCCTTGATGCCGGCCTTGTCGCTCGGGCCGTTGGGAATGACGTTGAGGATGATGACCGTGTCGGTCGCCATGTTGAAGACCACGCCGATGCCGTCGAACTCCCCTTCGAGAGACTCGTTCATGGCGGCCATCTCCTCGGCGGGGATGTAGACCGAATGGGGATCGAGCTCGCGGACCAGCAGCGGGACGACATGCTCGGCGAGCGAGTCCGTCGACACGGGGTCGACATACTGGTTCTCGATGAGCGAGAGGGTCTGCGTGAGCTTGTTGTCGAACGCGACGACGGGCTGCCGGAAAAGCGGCGGCACGGCCGTATGGCGTCCCACGTAGAGACCGAAGCAGACGCCGGCGACGACCCCTGCGGCCAGCAGGAGCGGAAAGAGCACGGTGCGACGGGAGTTGCTGTACATCACTTGTTCTTGAAGGTATAGGAAAGTCCGACGCTCAGCAGCGTCTTGGTCTGCACGTCCACATTTTGTGCCCGGTTGTAGTAGAGTTCGAAGCTCAGCGTCGTGGAGAGGTACTTCGTGGCCTTGATGTCGATCGTGTTGGTCCAGCGCACGGTCGGGTGGATCGGCAAGTTGGGTTTATCGGTAAGTTCATGTCCCACAGAAGTATTATCTTTGTCGTTCCACGCATCGAGCGCGTGCAGATACTCGGAATATTTCGAAATCTTGTTCCGCTGCCCGATGTCGGTGATCCAGCCGTAGAAAGTGTAGATCATCGTGCGGTAGCGCAGGAACCCCGACTTGCCGAACGTGCGGTCGAAGTCGATCTGCACCGACGAACCGCCCTCGTACTTCGACGTCTTGTCGGGGCCGCCCAGGCCGTAGGTCTGCCAGCCGGGTTTCTTGTCCCAGACGTTCTCGCGGATCAACCCGCTCTCCACGAAGACGGCGCTCAGGGCTATGGGCGAGATGTTCACGACGATCGGGAACTTGGGCTTGGGACATTTGTAGGTGATACCTAACGAAGCATCGAAATAACCCGGCGCCATGAAGGTGCTCTTGCGCTCGGTCTCGTGCTGCTGCGTACGCGAAACGTAGCCGTTGGCGAACTGGCTGCGGAACTTGACGATCGCTCCGTACGACCAGTTTTTCGACATCTTGAACGACGGAGCCACCGACAGGTCGAATTCGTCCTGGTTCTTGAACCACACGCCCTCGCTGGTCGTGCCCTCGTCGGTGCTGGTCTCGACTTTCATGCGGTTGTAGCCGAACTTGGCGACGAACTTGGTTTCGAGCGTGAAGAGGTTCTTGGTGAAAGTATGGTTCAGAAAGAGGTTGGCCATCAAGGCGATGGAGTTATCGCCGCCCGAGACGGCCACCCACGAATCGTTGTAGGCCGTCAAGGCGCCCTGCAGGCCGCCGCCCACTTCCAGCGTGTTGCGCTCCTTGCGGATCGCGGCGCGCTCGGCGCGGTAACGGGCACGGCTGAAGTAGTCGACCTCCACGGACGTGGTCTTGATCGGATCGCGGAAAGCTACCTCCTCCTGCCGGGCGTCGACCTCTTCGTCGAAAAAGAACTGGGCCGAAGCGGGCAGCGCCGTCAGAAGCGCCGAGGCGAGGAGAAGCGGATGGAGAAATTTCATAACGATGACTGAACGATGAATTTGCAGTGTAGAATTTCGGAGACAAATTTATAAAATTATTTACAGATATTCCGTAACTTTGCCGAAAAGTCGAAAGGGAAAGATGAAGTTCTTCGGAGCACACGTAAGCGCTTCGGGCGGCGTATGGAACGCTCCCGGCAATGCGCATGCCATCGGCGCCACGGCGCTGGCGCTTTTCACCAAAAATCAGCGCCAGTGGATGGGCAGGCCGCTCGCGGCGGAGGAGATCGCCGCCTTCCGCCGCGCCTGCGAGGAGTACGGCTACGCGCCGGCGCAGCTGCTGCCCCACGACTCCTACCTCATCAACCTCGGGCACCCCGAGGCCGCGGGGCTCGAAAAGTCGCGCGAAGCCTTCGACGACGAGATGCGGCGCTGCGAACAGTTGGGCCTCGACCGGCTGAATTTCCACCCGGGGAGCCACCTAAGGCAGATCGACGAGACGGAGAGTCTGGACCGCATCGCCGCGTCGATCAACCGGGCGCTCGACCGCACGCACGGCGTAACGGCCGTCATCGAGAATACGGCGGGACAGGGCTCCAACCTCGGCTACCGCTTCGAGCAGCTGGCCTACCTCATCGAGCGCGTGGACGACAAGTCGCGCGTAGGCTACTGCATCGACACTTGCCACGCCTTCGCCGCCGGCTACGACCTGCGCACGGCCGCGGCGTGCGACGCCACGTTCGCCGAACTCGACCGCGTCGTGGGGCTGCAGTACCTGCGGGGCATGCACCTCAACGACGCCATGAAACCCCTCGGGAGCCGCGTCGACCGCCACGCCCCGTTAGGCGACGGCGAAATCGGCTGGGAATGCTTCCGCTACATCGCCCGCGACCGCCGCTTCGAGGGCATTCCCCTCATCCTCGAAACCCCCGACGAAAGCCGCTGGGCCGACGAAATCGCCGCCCTCAAGGCCTTTGCGGAGGAGTAAGCCGATCCAAACACGCCCGAATCAGGGCGGCGCTGTCGCGGACCTCGTCGTCAGAGATCGTCAGGGGCGGCGAAATGCGGAACGCCGTGTCGCAGTAGAGGAACCAATCGCTCAGGATGCCGGCCTCCTTGAAGAGCTCCATGACGCGGTAGAGCCGCTCCGAATCCCCCAGCTCCACGGCCAGCAAGAGCCCCGAGCGGCGGATTTCCTGCACAGCAGGATGGTCGGCGAGCAATTTTTCGTAGAGGGCGCCCTTGCGCGCGACCTCCCCGACCACGTTGTGTTCCAGCAGATAGTCGAGGGCCGCGAGACCGGCCGCACAGCAGACCGGATGGCCGCCGAACGTGGTGATATGGCCCAGCACCGGATTGCACTGCAGCGTATCCATGATCTCGTGGCGCGCGACGAACGCCCCCAAAGGCATGCCGCCGCCGAAGGCTTTGGCCAGACAGACGATGTCGGGCACGACGCCGTATTTCTGCATGGCGAACAATTCACCCGTACGGCCCATGCCGGTCTGTATCTCGTCGAAGATCAGGAGGGC
The DNA here is from genome assembly GCA_964542345.1 of uncultured Alistipes sp. Lineage (GTDB taxonomy): Bacteria > Bacteroidota > Bacteroidia > Bacteroidales > Rikenellaceae > Alistipes. The sequence goes on along the minus strand of CAZIUJ010000025.1, from coordinate 6,412 downwards.
CCCCACCTCGTCGCAGCGGCGGCGCAGCGCCTCCAGATAACCCGGCAGCGGCGGCCGCACGCCCGCTTCGCCCTGCACCGGCTCGGCCAGCACGCAGGCCGTGCGGCGGGTGATGCGCTGCAGCTCGTCGAAGTCGTTGAACTCGATGGCCTGCACGTCGGGCAACAGGGGCCGAAAGGCGTTTTTCCACTCCTCGCCCTCGGGCGCCCCCATCATGCTCATGGCCCCGTGCGTCGAACCGTGGTAGGCCCGGCGCATGGAGATCATCTCCGTCCGTCCGGTGAAACGCTTGGCCAGCTTCAAAGCCCCCTCGACCGCCTCGGCTCCCGAGTTGACGAAGTAGACGCTCTCCAATCCTCCGGGCAGCAGCGACGCGATCCGCGCGGCGTACTCCACCTGCGGTGTCTCGACCAGTTCGCCGTAGACCATCACGTGCATGAAGCGCGCGGCCTGCTCCTGCACGGCCCGCACGACGGCGGGGTTGGCATGGCCGACATTGCTGACGGAGACCCCGGCGACCAGATCGTAATAACGCTTGCCCTCGGGCGTATAGAAGAACGAACCCTCGGCGCGCGCGACCTCGACCAGCATCGGCGAGGGCGACGTCTGCGCCACATGCGACAGAAACTGTTTGCGAAGAATATTCATTTCAAAAAGGGGAAAAGGGAAAGGTGAACTTTATGAATAAACGAGGCGAGACCGCTTGGGGACTATTCCGAACAAGCGCAAAAACCGCTATTTCCCTGATTCCGGAAACCGTCGTTCGAGAATCTGCGCGGCATCGGCCACGCTGCGGTACATCCACCGGTAGAGGATTTCGGTCTGCTGTTCGAGCGTCAGAGGCCACACCTCGGTCGTGCGCCGCACGCGCTCGGAGAGCATGTAGATCAGAATCGCCGCCGACGCCGAGACGTTGAGGCTCTCGACCATGCCGCACATGGGGATGCGCAGGAACTCGTCGGCCGCGGTGATCACCTCGTCGGAGATGCCGGCATGCTCCGTGCCGAAAACCAGCGCGAAAGGTCCGCGCGCGACGTCGAACGTCTCGGGCGTACGGTCCCCGCGGTGGGGCGTCGTCGCCACGATGCGGTAACCCTCGGCCTTGAGCGTGCGCAGCGCCTCGGCCGTGGAGGCGTGGCGGCAGAGGTCGACCCAGCGGTCGGTGCCCCGCACGACGGCGGCCGCCGGACGGAACTCGCAACAGGTCTCGACCGTGTGCATGCGCTGCACGCCGAATGCCTCGCAATGGCGGATCAACGCCGCGGCGTTCTGCGGGTGGAACGTATTTTCAGCCAGCACGGTCATGTAGCGCGTACGCCGGGCCACGGTGCGGCGGAACAACTCGACCCGCTCCCCGGTCATGAACTCCGCGAGGCAGGCGATGCGCGCCTCGTACCACGCCAGCGGCCTATTTTCGGTATTTGTCATCGTCGTCTAACATTTTCAGGTAGCTCTCGTAGCGCATCGGCGCGATTTCGCCCCGCGCGACGGCCTCCGCGACGGCGCAGCCCGGCTCGTGGGTGTGGGTGCAATTGTAAAAGCGGCAGTCGCGGCCCACGCGCATCATCTCGGGGAAGTAATGCCACAGCTCGCCACCCTCGATGTCGATCAGGCCGAAGCCTTTGATGCCCGGGGTGTCGATCACCGCCCCGCCGCCGGCTAAGGGGTACATCGTCGAGAAAGTAGTCGTGTGGCGTCCCTTGCCGTGGCTCTCGGAGATTTCGCCCGTGCGGATGTCGAGCGAGGGGTCGATCGTGCGGATGAGCGTCGATTTACCGACGCCCGAGTTGCCCGAGACCAGCGTCGTGCGTCCCCGGAGCAGCTCCCGGACCGCCTCTACCCCCTCGCCCGTAGCGGTCGAGAGGGGCACCGTGCGGTAGCCGACCGACTCGTACACGGCGCGGAATGCGGCCAGCGCCCCGGGCTCCTGCAGGTCGGCTTTCGAGAGCACGACGACGGCCGGCACCTTGTAGGCCTCGCACGTAACCAGGAAGCGGTCGACGAACTCGGGCGCCGTCTCGGGCTGCCGCAGCGTTACGAGCAGCAGCGCCTGATCGACGTTGGCGGCGATGATGTGCGACTCTTTGGAGAGATTCGACGCCCGGCGGATCACGTAGTTGCGGCGCGGCTCGACGGCCGAGATCACGTAGTCGCCCGCCGCATCGCGCTCGCAGGTTACGCGGTCGCCGACGACGACGGGGCTCGTCGACCGCACGCCCCGAAGCCGCAGCCGGCCCCGGATGCGGCAGCGCACCGTGCCGTGCGCGGCGAGCACCTCGAACCAACTGCCCGTCGCGCGGACCACCGTTCCTGTAAAGGTCTCTTCCATGAATCTATATCTCCAGCAGCTCGCCCGACTGCAGGCTCCCGCTCACCTGCTCCACGAAAGGAAAGAACGACTTCGAAAGCCGCATCACGGGCCGGTAGGCGACCGAACCGTCGACCGTCCGACGAGCGACGAGCGAATAGTCGGCGTTGAGGTGGTCGAACGCGACGAACAGCGCGCTGAGCAGCAGCAGGTACTTGAGCACCGAGACGACGATGCCCAGCACCGTGTCCAGCCACCCGAATCCGACGAAGCGGAAGATCTTCCGCAGCACCCGTCCGGCCACGGCGACCGCCAGAATCGCGGCCAGCAGCACCACGGCGAAGCCGCCCGGCGCCCGCACCGACTCGTCGAGCCGCAGCCACGCACCCACGGCGGGCCCGTAGTGCCAGGCCAGCCACAGCCCTGCGACGAGCGCGACGAGCGAGGCCGCCTGCACGATAAAGCCCTTGCGCCAGCCGTTCCACAGCGCGGCAGCGAGTACCAGACAGACAATCAGATCGAGGATGTTCAAGGCCGGAGTCCGAAAATAATGTGCGTAAAGATAGAAATTTTCTTGCGAATTATCCCTATCTTTGTTCGGAAAGAGACAAAACGGTTCCGCCATGAAAAGATACCTCCTGCTCGGCCTGCTGCTGCTCCTCGCCGCACCGGGCCATGCCCGCGAAACATACCCCCTGAACGACGGCTGGCTCTTCTTCTTCAAATCGGAGAACAACAGCGACAACGCCCGCTACGTTACGCTGCCCCACACATGGAACACCGACCCGAAGTTCGAAGGCGTGCTCCTGGAAACGACGGGCAACTACCGCAACAGCATGTTCGTCCCGCTCGACTGGGCCGGCAAGCGCGTTTTCGTACGTTTCTACGGTGCCCAGAGCGTCGCCGACCTCTTCGTCAACGGCAGCCATGCCGGCTGCCACCGCGGCGGCGCCACGGCCTTCACGTTCGAGATCACCGACAAGCTCCGCCTCGGCACCGACAACGCCCTGCTCCTGGTCGTGAGCAACGCCTCGCGCAACGACGTGCTGCCCACCTCCTCCGACATGAACCTTTACGGAGGGCTCTACCGCGAAGCGGAACTGATCCTGACGGAGCGGACCGCCATTTCGCCGCTTTACTTAGGAACCGACGGCGTGCTGGTCCACCAGCATACGGCCACCGAAGAAAAGGCCGAGGGCGAAGTCGAAATCCACCTGACGACGAAAAACGGCACCGCGGCCTCCGTGAGCCTCGAAATCACGGGCCCGAACGGCCGCTGCGTCATGAGCAAGCACCTCCACGCCAAGCTCGACGGCAAGCCCCTGCGCGTCGCCTACTCGATCCACTCGCCGAAGCTGTGGAGCCCCGAACGTCCGGCCCTCTACACCGTAACGGCCACGGTCAGCGAAAACGACAAGAGCGACCGTGTGAGCGTCCGCACGGGATTCCGCCGCATCGAAACGGCCCCGGCCGGCGGCATCCTGCTCAACGGAGCGCTCACCAAGCTGCGCGGCGTAGCCTACTACCACGACAACGCCCTCTCGGGCGGCACGCCCGGGCCGGAGGACTACGACAGCGACCTGAAGGAGATTCGGGCGGTGGGGGCCAACGCCCTGCGCTCGGCGGTGATGCCCCACAACCGCTACCTCTACGACCGCTGCGACGAACAGGGGCTGCTCGTGTGGATCGACACGCCGCTGCACCGCGCCCCCTTTCTGAGCGACGCGGCCTACTTCGCCACGCCCCACTTCGAAGAGAACGGCATGGAGCAGCTCCGCGAGATCGTGGCCCAGCACATCAACCACCCGTCGGTGGTGATGTGGGGCATCTTCTCGCGCATCTGGATGCGCGGCGACGACACCACCTCCTACATCCGGCGCCTCCACGAGGCGGCCCACGAGATGGACCCCTCGCGGCCGACCGTGGCGGTGAGCGACCAGAACGGCAGCATCAACTTCGTAACCGACCTGATCGTCTGGCGGCAGGAGGTAGGCTGGAGCAAGGGCAAGGCCGACGACCTGCAGCTGTGGCAGGAGCGGCTGCAGGAGAAGTGGTCGCACCTGCATTCGGCCATCGAATACGGCGGCAGCGGCTTCATCGGCCACGAGAGCTACACGGCACAGCCCGACCCCTCCCGAAACCGCATGCCCGAGGAGCGGCAGACGCTCTTCCACGAGGAGTATGCCCGCAACCTGCAGAACGACTCGCTCTTCTGGGGCGTATGGATCGAGAACATGTTCGACTTCGGCTCGGCCCGCCGCCCCTACGGGGTCAACGGCATGGGGCTCATGACGCTCGACCGCCGCACCCGCAAGGATGCCTACTACCTCTACCGGGCGCTGTGGAACAAGGAGCAGCCGACGCTCTACCTCACGGGCCGCCGGCACAGCCGCCGCAACAAACCCAAGCAGACGCTCCGCCTCTACTCGTCGGCGGGAGCGCCGCTGCTGTTGGTCAACGGCGACACGGTGGCGGTCAACGAATACGCCCCGTGCCAGTATCGTACGGACACGCTGGAACTGCAGGGACATGTCGAGGTGAAAGCCTCCGCCGGAAAGCTGCGCGACCGGATGACTATTCAGGTCGGCAACGCTTCAAAAGCGAAAAACTATCCGGCCCCTCCGCGAACAACAGGTCGATGAACGAGAGGCCCGCGACGAAGGGCATCCGGTCGGCGAAGACCTGCACGTAAGGCTCGGCACTCCATGCCGGGCCTTTCGCATGGCGGGGCCGCAGGTCGAGGTCCCCGGGCCGGGCCTCGACGTAGGTGTCGCTGAGCGCCGGCATCGGCACGCTCGCCCAGACACAAAGCTGCTCCAACAGCCGGAGGTTGAAATCGACGAGGAACTCGAAGCGCCGTTCGTAGAACGGAGCCAGCCCGTCGGCGTAGTGATCGAAGTAGGGCGATCCCTTGTACGAAGCGGTCAGGGCGCCCCAGTGCTGGTGCTGCCACCGCTTGGAGTAGTCGATCCGCATGTCGCGCATGGGCTGCCGCGGCCGGTCGGCATGGGCGACGTGCACGGTGAGCTCCATGATACCGTCGGCCGCCAAAATGCGGGCGCGATTGCGCGCCGACCGCTTGACGAAGTGTTCGCCCAAGTCGACGACGCACGCTCCGTGCAGCAGCTGCGCGAAGTAGTCGACCGACGGAAGGTAGCAAAGAGGCAGTAAAATCATGGTTCCACCCAGTCGCCGTTTTCCCGGATCAGGGCGATGAGGCGGTCGAGGGCCTCCTCCTGCGGGATGTTGCGGGCCACGACCGTGCGGCCCTTGTAGAGGGTGATGCGGCCCGGCCCGGCACCCACGTAGCCGTAGTCGGCGTCGGCCATTTCGCCGGGCCCGTTGACGATGCAGCCCATGACGCCGATCTTGAGGTTCTTCAGATGCGACGTCCGGGCCTGGATGTCGGCCAACGTCTTTTCGAGGTCGTAGAGCGTCCGCCCGCACGAGGGACAGGCAATGTACTCGGTATGCGAAAAGCGGGCACGCGCCGCCTGCAGGATCGTCAGCTCCACGTCGCGGATCGCAGCCGACGAATGGCCCGGCGCCTCGATCCAAAGGCCGTCGGCCAAGCCGTCGAGCACCAAAGGCCCCAGATCGGCCGCCGCTTTCACAGCCAGCGTTTCGAGCGACCGCTCGTCGTAACGCCGCTTGACGACCACCGGTTCGTCGGGCTGCTCCAAGTTGAGAATCGCCGCCCGCAGCTCGGTCGTGGGATTCGCCGAGAGCGCCTCGATGATGCGGAAACCTGCCATCGGCTCGTCGTGCACGACCGGCACCGCCACCCGGCTGCGCCGCCGGAACTCCGTGGGCAAATAACGCTCGGGGTGCCGGACCTCGAAGCGGCCCGGCCGCGCGGCGAAATGCTCGGCCAACAACCGGGCGACGGGGATTTCATGCTCGGGCGCTTCGGTCAGCGAAACGCGGATCGTGTCGCCGATGCCGTCGGCCAGCAAGGCCCCGATGCCCACGGCGCTCTTGATGCGCCCCTCCAGGCCGTTGCCGGCCTCGGTAACGCCCAGATGGACAGGATAGCGCATCCCCTCGGCCTCCATCGCCTCGACGAGCAGCCGGTAGGCGGCGACCATCACGCGCGTGTTGCTC
>CAZIUJ010000024.1:0-16918 GCA_964542345.1 uncultured Alistipes sp. | reverse complement strand
AAGAACGAGGCGCTGCCCATGATGCGGCGCGACATGATGCGGCCGGCGATGCGGATGTCCTGATAGTTGCCTTTCGTCTCGTCGTAGCGGTCGGCGATTTCACGCGCCGTGGCCGTTACCTCGTAGCGGGCGGCGGGGTAGGGCTCGATGCCCAATTCGCGCAGCGCCGCGAGCGACTGTCGCCGGAGCTGCTCCTGTTCGCTGAGTTCAAGGGTACTCATATTTTTGGCTTATTGTTTTTCGTTCGGTGCTTGTCGTGCAAAATTAGTGAAAAAAGGGTGAAATCGCAATTTCCGGAAAATGCAGAAAGCACCCCATCCCAGCAGCACGCCTACGAGGGCGCCCCACAGCAGGTCCATCGGGAAGTGCTTGGCTAAGTAGATTCTTGAGTAACAGATCAATAGGGTGCATGCGACCATGAGCCATGCGAACCACCGGCGGCGGATCGTCGCGATCGACAGCACGGCCAGCGCCACGATCGTCGCCGCATGGGCCGAGACCGTGCCGTAGCGGCCGCTGACCGCCTCGACGGGAACATGCACGGCCCACTCGCCCGGCAGGCCGGCCCGGCGAATCGCCATGAGCGAGTCGGGCGTAATGGCAAGTCCTTCCAGTTCGGGCGTGAACATGGGGCGCCAGCGCGGCTGGAAGTCGGGCAGCAGGCCGCCTAACAGACCGTTATGCTTGAAGATGCCCGACACCATGTCGGAGAGGGCCAGTGCGACGGCCATCAACACGATGAATACAAGCAGGTTGCGCCACCCGTAGCGGCGTCCTACGAGCCACAGGATCAGGGCGTAGAGCGGCAGCCACATCGCCGTGCCCGAGACGGTGAGCATCGCCCGGTCGACGATCGGGCCGCCGTCGAAGTTGAGGGACAGAAAGAGGGAGTGGTCGAAAGAAAATGCACAATTCATAATTCGCAATTCAAAATTTTCATGCTGCCCCGAGCCGCCGGCGATGCGATTCTCAGAACTGGAAATAGATGAACGGCTGGATGTCGCTCGACTTGATCTGCATGACGCTCCAGATCATCGCCGCGACGAGCAGCACCTGCAGGACGGTCGGCATGGCGGTTACCGCGCGGCGGGCCAGCTCGTCGACCCGGCCCGGCAGGAAGTGCAGCAAGTAGCCGACAGCGATCAGCAGGAAAACGGCGGCATAGCCCGCGACGACCTGCGGGATGAGCGGCGCGTTGAAGTCGTGGAAAATCTGGTGGAGCATCAGCGCGATGCTCTGCATCGATTCGGCCCGGAACATCAGCCAGCCGAAGCAGACCAAATTGAACGTAATGAACCCTCCGAGAATGCGATTCCACCATCGCATCTCGCCTCCCGTCCGTTTTGCGCCCGGCACGAGCGCCAACCAAACCTTGTGCACGGCCAGCGCGACCCCGTGCAGCGCGCCCCAGAGCACGAAACGCAGCGCGGCGCCGTGCCACAGACCGCCCAGCACCATTGTCAGCAGGAGGTTGAAATAGGTTCGCACCCGGCCCTTGCGGTTGCCGCCTAACGAAATATAAAGGTAGTCGCGCAGCCACGACGAGAGCGAAATGTGCCACCGGCGCCAAAACTCGGTGATCGTCGCCGACTGGTAGGGGGCGTCGAAGTTCTTCGGAAAGCGGAAGCCCAAAAGCAGGGCGATGCCGATCGCCATGTCGGAGTAGCCCGAGAAGTCGCAGTAGATTTGCAGGGCATAGCCGTAGATGCCGGCTAAGCATTCGAAACCCGTGTAGAGCAGCGGTTCGTCGAAGACGCGGTCCACGAAGTTGAGCGAGATGAAGTCGGAGACGATCGCTTTCTTGAAGAGGCCCGTGAGGATGAGGAAGATGCCCGTGCCGAACATCTCGCGCGTCACCGTCACCGGGTTTTTCCGTATCTGGGGGATGAAGTCGCGCGCCCGCACGATGGGGCCTGCGACCAGCTGCGGGAAGAACGAGAGGTAGAAGAGGTAGTCGGTCCACCGATCCAGCGGCTTGAGTTCGCGGCGGTAGACGTCTATGGTATAGCTCATCGACTGGAAAACGAAGAACGAGATGCCCACCGGCAGGAAGATGTTCCGGAACTCGAGGAAGCCTTGTCCGAAGAGCCGGTTGCCCATGTCGACAAAGAAATTCGTGTATTTGAAGTAGCCCAGCATGCCGAGGTTCACGGCCACGCTCAGCGCTGCCAACCAGCGGCGGGCGCTCCGGTTTTTCGTGCGGTAGAGGGCGCGGGCGATCGCGAAGTCGCTCGCCGCCGCGAAGATGAGCAGCAGGAAGTAGATGCCGCTCGACTTGTAGTAGAAGTAGAGCGAGAAGAGGATTACGTAGAGGATGCGGGCCGTCGGGGCTTTGCGGAGTGCGGTGTAGAGGAGCAGGAAGCCCGTGAAGAGAAACAGGAAGAGGCCGCTGCTGAATATCAGCGGCGACGACGCATCGTAGGTCAGCAGGGCCCCGATCCGGGCGGTCAGCTCTTCGGCGGAGGGGAGTGTCATGGCAGCGTCGGTTTGAGCGGTTCGGGGCCGAAGAGCAGTCGTTTGCGGATGCGTTCCGCCTGCAGCGAGTCGAGCAGGAGCGGCATGGGGATCACCTGGCGCTCCCGGCGCTCGCAGGCGGCGCTCACACCTTGGTTGAGCGCCTCGAAGAGCGCCCAACCCACGCGTTTGCCGCCCGAGTAGTTGATGTGGGTGTAGTCCTTGCCCGCCCAGCCGTTGCGGACGAACGTGCTCATGCCTCCGAACGTGTACATCGCATCGCTCGTCGGCCAGAATGCCGCCTGCACGTTGCTCGCCGCCAGTCGCTGGTAGGCGATCATGTAGGGAACCGAGACCATGGGCCGGAATCCCGAGTCGGTGCGCACCGAGCGGTCGCTCACGCCCAGCACCAAGACTGCCGCTCCCGGGAAGCATTCGCGGACGAACGTCACCATTTTCTCGATCTGCTCGGCGTAGTTCGTGTAGTTGTAGACGCCGTTCTGCATGATGTTGAGGCCGTATTGGAGGATTACCAAGTCGTAGTCGAGCATGGCGTCGACCTGGGCGTCGATCGAGGGGTTGGTCCAGAACATGGCCTGGCCGTTGTTGCTGCGGATCGAGTAGTTGTCGACCGAGATGCCCTCGCTCTCCAATATCGCACCGTAGCCCACGAACTGCCGGGCTCCCGACATCACGCGGAACGTCAGCGAGCCGATGCGGGGCGCCTGTACCGCGATCTGCCGCACGGCGGGGTCGCCCGCGACCGCGAACTCCTGGCGCAACGAATCGTTCACCACCACTTCGAGCCGGCTGCTGTCGGGCGAGAGGAAGAAGATGCGGCCGCACGTGCAGCGGTCCAGCATGCGGCGATAGGTCGTCGCCTCCCAGCGTGTCGAGGCTCCGTTTTCGGGTTGGCAGACCCAGCCCGAGACGTAGAATTTCTCGCGCAGCGAAGCCGGCGTCTTCTTACGCTGCATGATGTTGTAGCTCGTCCACCCTTTGGAGGTCGTTTTCACCGTGCGGCGGAATGCCGTCAGCGGCGAAGCCATGGGTGCGAAGCCCGGACCGCCGCCGCCGTAGCTGGTCTGGAGGCACTCGCGCAAGTCGGCCGTGAGGATGTCGCCCTCGATGAACGAGTCGCCCAGCACGGCGATGCGCACGGGGCGTCGGGCTGTGAGGAGCGTGTCGTAGAATGCCCGTATGCCGTCGGGGCGCAGCGAGTCGTAGGCCTCGATCGGGACGATGCGTCCGACGCGGCGCAGCGTGTCGGGCACCACTTTCGTGCGCTGTGTCGTGTCGCGGCCGATCTCCCATTCGAAGAGGGTCTGCACCTGCGGCGGCACGGTGTCGGCTTCGATGCGTTCGGCCACCTCCTCCATGTCCACCTGGAACTCCTCTTCGTTGAATACGGCGGATTCGGGCGTCTTTGCCGGGGAGTCGTCGAAAGCCACTAAGTCCGAAAGGATGTTGGCACGCCGCAGCGTCACGCCGCCGAATGTCCGGGGCGGTATGAAACTCACGGCCACGAGCACTGCGATGAGCGCTGCGGCCGCGATCCATTCGTTGCGTGTGTAGTTCGCTTCGGGCTGCGGGGCCATTCGTTACTTGCGGTTGCCGAGGATCAGATAGACGTAGTAGAGGATCGTCGCCACGGCGCTCAGTGCCGCTACTAAGTAGGTACGGGCCGCCCACGTGAGGGCTTCCTTGGCCTGTGCGACCTGGGCTCCCTGGATCGTGCGGCTGCTCTCGAGCCATGCCAGCGCACGGGCCGAAGCGTTGTACTCCACCGGGAGGGTGACGATCGAGAAGAGCGCCGATATGCCCACCATGCCCACGCCGATCCAGCAGACTATTTCGTTCTGGGTGACGATCATGATGATGAGGCCCAGGAAGATGAGACCCATGGCTATCTTCGACGAGAAGCCGACCAGCGGCACTAACTGCGAGCGCAGCTTCAGCGGGGCGTACTCCTCGGCATGCTGGATCGCGTGGCCGCATTCGTGCGCCGCGACGGCGGCCGCCGCCACGCTGTCGGAGGCGTAGACCGTGTCGCTCAGGTTGACGGTTTTGTCCATGGGGTTGTAGTGGTCGGTCAGGCGACCCGACACATGGGTCACTTTCACGTCGTGGATGTGGTGGTCGCGCAGCATCTTCTCGGCCACCTCCGCGCCGGTCATCCCGCCGGGAAACTGCACTTTGGAGTATTTCGCGACGACGGCGTCGAGCCGCTGGTGTACCAAGTAGCCGGCGATGCCGATCAGGATGAGCAGGAAGTACATGCCCAGGGCCCGGGGGTCGTGGGGGAGCGCTACGTAGAGCAGCGAGAGAAGCGGGTGTGCTATCATGGCGTCTGTGTTTTGAGTTTCTCGTCCATGTCCGTGCGGGGAGCCGACACGGACTTGCGGGCGGATTCGGGCCCGCCCGTCGGAGCGTTTTCCGCTTTCGGCCGCTTCGTCTTCGACAAAAACGGCCTGCGACGGGGCAAAAATACGAAATTTTATGTTACTTTGCATCGTTTTTCCGTAAATCCTTTCCGCTCGTGAACCTCGCTTTTTTCATCGCCCGCCGCACCGCGCGTCCGCTTCCCGGAGAGCGTCCGGGCGTCATGGAGCGCATCGCCGTGCTCTCCGTGGCGCTGAGCGTCGGGGTCATGATCCTCGCCCTGGCCGTGATGATGGGTTTCAAGCGCGAGGTGACGCGCCGAATCACCGGTTTCGTCGCCCATGCCACCCTCTCCGACGTGCGCAGCGTCGGTGCGCTCGACTCGCGGTCCGTGCGGCGCTCTTCTTACCTCGAAAGCCTCGTTCGCGGGACCGATGGTTTCCGCTCCATGGCCCCCTATGCGCTGCGCGGCGGCATCGTCCGGACCGACGAAGGGGTCGAGGGCGTGTTGCTCAAGGGGGTCGACGGCGACTACGACTGGAGCTTCTTCGGCGAGCGGCTGCAGGAAGGAAGCCTGCCCCGCGTCGGCGATTCGATCCGCACCAAGGATATCCTCCTTTCGCGCAACCTCTCGCGGCGCCTGATGCTGGGAGTGGGCGACCGCGTCGAAATGTTCTTCGTCGAGAATGACGAACTGCCGCGCCGCGACCGGTTCAAGGTCTCGGGCATTTACGACTCGGGTCTGGACGAGATGGACAACGCCATCGTCATGACCGATCTGCGCAACGTGCAGCGTCTCTCCGACTGGGCGCCCGACGAGGTTTCGGGCTATGAAATTTTCACCCGCGACCTCGCCTTAGCCGACGACTTCGCCCGGCGGCTCGACCGCGCGCTCCTCTACGACGGGAGCGACGCCACGGACAACCTCGCCGTGGTGAGCGTCGGGACGCGCTATGCCAACATCTTCGACTGGCTCCGGGCTCACGACGTCAACGCCGCGGTCGTCATCGTCATCATGCTCGTCGTCGCATTCTTCAACATGACCTCCGCGCTCTTGATCCTCGTCCTCGAACGCATCCGCATGATCGGCCTGCTCAAGGCGTTCGGCATGCGCAATGCCTGTCTCCGCCGCGTGTTCCTCTACCGCGCGGCGTTCATCGCCCTGCGCGGCATGGCGTGGGGCAACGGCGTGGGGCTGGCGCTCTGCTTCCTGCAGCAGCAGACCGGTTGGGCGAAGCTCGATGCCGAGGGTTATCTTCTTTCGGAGGTTCCCGTCGCCGTGGAGTGGGGTTGGTGGCTTCCGCTCAACATCGGGGTCCTGGCGGCGATCGTCGTGTTGTTGCTGCTGCCCGCGGGTATCGTCTCTACCGTCAAACCCACCGAAGCTATCCGTTACCAATGAGTGTGAAACCCTACGATACGGCTTCTTCCAAGAAAGAGGAGGTGCGCGGGATGTTCGATCGCATCGCCCGGCGCTACGATCTGCTCAACCGCATCCTGTCGCTGGGCATCGACCGGCTGTGGCGCCGCCGCGTCGTGGAGGAGGTGCGCCGGGTCCGGCCCGCGCGGATTCTCGATTTGGCCACGGGTACGGGCGATCTGGCTATCAGCTTGGCGCGCCGTATTCCTGCGGCCCGTATTTCGGGTGTCGACCTCTCCGAAAAGATGCTCGCCGAGGCCCGCCGCAAAGTCGGGGCCCGGGGTCTGGCCGACCGGATATCCTTGGAGTGCGGCGACGCCGAGCATCTCGCTGCTGCCGACGGGTCGTTCGACGTCGCCACGGTGGCTTTCGGTGTCCGCAACTTCGGCGATCCCGATGCCGGACTGCGCGAAATGGCCCGGGTGCTCCGTCCCGGCGGCAAGGTCGTCGTGCTGGAGTTCTCGCGTCCCCGCAACCCGTTTTTCCGCTTCGTCTACGAGTTCTACACGTTTCGGATTTTGCCTCTCGTCGGCGGCGCCGTCTCCCGCGACCGGAAAGCCTATGCCTACCTCCCCGCCTCGGTGCGCGCATTTCCTGCGCCCGAAGAGTTCGTCGGAATGCTCGTGCGCGCCGGTTTCCCGTCGTGCCGCACCCGGAGTCTGAGTTTCGGCGTCGCCCATATTTATATAGGAGAAAAAGCGATATGCGATCCCCGATCATGAATTGCAGACTTCTTTTACTGCTGGTGCTCTGCGCCGGGATGACCTCGTGTCGCCGGGCCGCGGAGAAAGCCCGCGAAAACATCCGTATCGAGGAGGTCGAGCGGGTCGAACCCCGCGGATTCACCGGCCTCGACCTCGTGCTGCGCGTGCGCAACGACACGGGTTACAAAATCCGCTTGGAGCATGTTTCGCTCGACCTCTTCGTCGGCTCGTCGCGGGTCGTCGAGGCCGTTTTGCGCGAGAGCGTCGAAGTGCCGCGGCATACGGTCGGCAGTTTCGCGGTCCGGTGGCGCATACGCATCGCCGACCCTTTGGCGCTCTACGCTCTGGCCCGGCGTCTTCGGAAGAACGACCTCTCCGACATCGTCGTCTCCTATGCGGTCGAGGGGCGCGGCGGCCCCGCATCCATAAATATTTCGCGCGAAAGGGTACCTTTGTCCGAATTTTTGAGTACCTTTGGAATCTCTTCGGAGGAGCTTCAAAACTATTTCGGACAATGATTCGTTTTTGCCTATCGATCCTGTTCGTCCTTGCGGCGGCGCTGGGCGCACAATCGGCTGGAGCCCAGTCGCTCGAGGCTTTCAAACAACGGCTGACCCGCACGTCGGACTCCGGGGCTGCCCGTGTCGCCGTCACGGAGTACGACGATGCCGCCCAGGCCGTCGCTCAGGCCGTGCGGAGCGTCCGCCGTCCGGTACTCAAGACCTACCGCGTCTGCATCTTCGCCGACAACGGTCAGGATGCCCGTGCCGGCGCTGCCGCTGCCAAGAGTCTCTTCGAAGAGACCTTTCCGGGCACTCCCGTCTACATGTTCTACGAAAATCCCTACTTCCGCGTCACGGTCGGCAACTGCCTTACCGTCGAGGAGGCGATTATCCTCAAAGGACGTGTCTCAGGCACTTTTCCCAAGGCTTTCCCCAAGAGCGAACAACTCTCCTTGCGCGATTTCCGCAACTGAAAACGGAGTAAAAAAAGCCGATTTCGAATTTTTTTCAAAAAAATTCTTGTATATTCCCGACTATTGCCTAACTTTGCGGCGATGTAAAACAACTAATTTCAAACGTTTGACGATTATGAAAAAGATTTTTTCTTTCGTTGTAGTTCTGGCTGCGGCTGCCATGGTAAGCTGCGGCAACACCAACAACACGAAGGCTGCCGAGGGTGAAGTTGCCGAGGAGACCGTTGTCGTAGAAGAGGCTCCCGCTGTCGAGGAGGAGAAGACCTGCTGCGGCGAGTGCAAGGAGAACGCCGAGGCTGCTGTCGAGGAGGCTCCCGCTGCCGAGGAGACGACCGAGGCTGCTGCCGAGTAACTCATCCGGCATCGAAAAAGGAGGGTTCCGTGAGGAATCCTCCTTTTTTTTGTGTATGAGGGGAGAGGGAGGGGGTAAAGGTAAAACTTTTCACCTTTTACTTTTTACCTTTCACTTAGAACGAAATACCTACCCGGAGACCGAAGTTGTTGAGGTTGTCGATCTTGTAGGTCAGCAGGCTGGCGCTGTTGGTGGAGTAGCTGTAGTAGAGAGCTACGTGGAATCCGAAACGGTAGTCGGGATTGGGGAAGATCGAGACGCCGACTTCGGGCGACATGTAGAAACCCCACGAATCTTCGTATTGCCGGATGACGTAGTAGTAGCTCGAGAACTCCGAATAGCAGGCACCGAGCTTCAAGCCGACGTAGGGCTGGAAGATGCTGCGGTTGCACCAGCTGTAACGACCCGTGACGCCGAACGGCAACTGGAAGACGGCGTGTTTCTGGTTGGTCGTGAGCGCCGAGCCGTTGCTCAGCACGAGGGTTTGGCGATCGAAGCTCTGCAGGTTGGTCTGAAACGAGATGAAAGGACCTACGGCGACGGCGGGCGTGATGCGGTAGCCGCCCTCGAAGTTCATGCCCCAGCCCGAGGCCTTGTCGGCGAAGCTGTCGCCTATGGGAACGTTGACTTGCCAGTCGATATTGATGTAGGAGTTGGGGAAGATCTGCGCCTTGCCGGGCCGCGCGGCGGCGAGCAGCAGCGTGCAGAGTGCGAAAATCCGAAGATATTTGATTGATTTCATGGCTGTTGACACTTATCGGTTAGACTATTGATAGAGGTAGGGGGACTGTGCGAAAGCCTGCTCGACGGCTTCGAGCGTGCGCTGCTGGTTGAGGCTGGTGCTCGAAGTCAGCAGACCGCCGATGAAGCTGTCCCAGACGATGGGCAGGCGCTTGCTTTCGGTCTGCGCGGCGCCGAGATTGACCATCTCGAGCAGCAGCGACCCTGCGGTGTAGCCGTAGTAGACGTAGTAGGGATAGTGCCAGCCGAGCCAGTCGCCCCAGTAGCCGGGAGTCCAATAGTAGGGGTAGTTCCACCACCAATAGGGGCTGTCGTAGCCCACAAAGTAGGTTTCGCGCTCGACGTAGCTGAGCTGGATGCCCAGGTCGGCGTCGGCTTTCTCGGCGACGGGCAGGTAGCCGGCGGCTTCCATCTCGGCGGCTACGGTGGCGACGATCTCGAGGGCGTTTTCGTCTTTCCAGTATTCGGTTTTCTTGTTGTTGCCGATGACGAGGATGCTGTCGGGGATGTAGAATGTTTCGAACGCGGCGAAGTCGGCTTCGGAGTCGTAGTCGGTGTAGACTAAGTAGTCGCGGTGGAGATCCGATGTCGAAGGATCTTTCTGGCACGAGCAGACCGCAGCCGCGAGCAGTGCGATCGCAAGGTAGGGAATGGTTTTGACGGTCATGGTTTTCAGATTTTTGGTTTGCTGTCACGGGTGCGGACTCAAATTCCGTTCCGCAGGACCGTGTCGTCCGTCGAAAATCCGAATGAACCATAAAAAAACGGTTTCGGGATACAGGGGGAAAGTGAACTTCGCGATTGAGTGAGCGCAAAAACTGTTTGCAGTTTTTGCCGAACGTGAGCGAAGTCAAGCCTCCTCACGGAGGCTTAAAGGTAAAAGTTCATTCATAAATCCCCGCTTAGCGGGACGTCATTGCGAGGGCCGATAGGCCCGTGGCAATCCGAACGAGCACAAGAACGGTCGGCTCGCAACTCTTCGGCAGGTTTCGTCGTTGCATCACCGCTTTTCCGCTTGTTCGGATGCCCGCGCTCCTTGCACTCGCTCGGCATGACGTAAGGTAAAAGTTCATTCATAAAACCCCGTTCTTAATGGGGCCGCTTCTTAAGCGGGCATTCTTAATGGGGCGTCTTTGCCGGGCCGTCAGAACGGCAGCTCCAGCTGGTCGATGTCGCGGTTGAACGAGAGCCGGTGGTGGGGCGTTATGCCGTGTTCGCGAATGGCGAGCCGGTGTTGGCGCGTGGGGTAGCCCTTGTTGGTGCGCCATCCGTATTGGGGGTACTCTTCGGCCAGTTGCCGCATGTATTCGTCGCGGTGGGTCTTGGCCAGCACCGAGGCGGCCGC
Organism: uncultured Alistipes sp.; assembly: GCA_964542345.1. GTDB lineage: Bacteria > Bacteroidota > Bacteroidia > Bacteroidales > Rikenellaceae > Alistipes. The sequence continues at coordinate 6,544 of CAZIUJ010000024.1, read as the reverse complement.
AATATCGGCATACTTGCCGTCGCCCTTGACGATGCAGCGGTAGGGTATCTCCGTCTGCGGGCGGAAGCGGTTGCCGTCGATGAGTAAGAACTCGGGTTGCGGATCGAGGCGGGCGACAGCCAGCGACATGCCCTCGAACGAAGCGTTGAGGATGTTGATCTGGTCGATGCGCGCAGGTGCCACCGCTTCGACTGCCCAGGCCACGGCTTCGCGCTCGATGATTTCGCGCAGCCGTTCGCGGTTGCGTTCGGTCATCTGCTTGGAATCGTTGAGCCGGGGGTCGTGGAAGTCGGGCGGCAGGATGACCGCGGCGGCGAAGACCGGTCCGGCTAAGCACCCGCGGCCCGCTTCGTCGCAGCCCGCTTCGCAGAGGTCGTATCGATATCGGGTTTCGAGCATGGATATACCTTAAAATATACGGCGCTTTTCCGTAGAGTCGGTGGGCGCCGCCGATCCGCAGGCCGGCGGCCGGAGAAAGGCTCTTCCCGAAGCCGGAACGGTCGCGGGCGAGCGACAAAGTTACGAATAAATTGCGCTCCTCGCGCTTTTTTCGTTATTTTTGTCCTCGGATAAGTTTGCACGCCGCGGGTCGGGAATCCGATTCCCGGGTGTCGTCGCCGTTTTCGGGGCAACGCATGGCTGAACGTCCGTACTATTATGAAATTCGATATCTCCCGACAGCCTTTCGTTCCGGCCTTTCTGACTCTTGCGGCACTGGCCGCGACGGCCGTTTACGGACCGGACAACTCCATCGTCGCGGCTCCGGCGGCCGATGGTTCCGGACTGTGGATGCCCGGCGAACTCGTGCTGCGCTTCCAGGCGGCCTTTCCCGGGTGGGCGCGTGCGCTCGCCTGCCTGCTCTTCTTAATCGCCGGCATCCGTGCGGGCCATTTCACGGTTCGCTACAACCTCTACATGCTCAACACCTGCTTGGCCATTCCGCTCTACGGCATCATCGCCGGAGGGTTGACGGCGGGCTGCGCCGACCTCCATACGTTCCTTTGCTCGGCGCTGTTGGTCTTCGCGATCCGCAACTTCTGCCGGTGTTATTCGCCCAATTACGCTTTCGATGCCATTTTCCGGGCTTCGCTCTATCTGGGTCTGTTGATCGTTCTCTGTCCCAAGAGCTTGCCGCTGCTCCTCATGCTGCCGCTCGCCGTTTTCCATTTCCACCGCACGTTCCGCGAACTGGTCGTCGCCCTGGCGGGGCTGCTGCTGCCGCTGTTCACGCTGTGTTACGTCGACTGGGGTGCCGGGAACCTCTTTTATGCTCCGGTGCTGGCCTTAGGCGAGGAACTCGTCGCGGGCCGCTTCTTCCGGCTCGTGCTCGAGCTGGCCCTGCCGCTGCAGGTGCTGGGCGGAGCGCTGCTCCTCTTTTCGATTCTCGCGCTGCACTCGTTCTATTCCGATGTCTATGCCGTGAGCACCAAGTCGCGGCGCATTCTGGCCTACCATATCGAAATCTTCCTGCTTGTCCTCGGCATCGCCTGTCTGCCCGATGCTCCTACGGCCGTTTTCGCGCTGTGGGCCGTTCCGGCCGCCGTGCTGATCCCCGTGTTTTTCGTCCGTACGCACCCCGGCGTCGCACAGCCGATCTATGCGGCGCTTCTCGCCGCAGCGGTGTTCAATATGGTATTTATACAATAAACTATTTAGACTTAATATTGGTTTATTCGGTCTAATATGCGTATCTTTGTCCGTATTTACTATTTTTAATTTTATAGATTAAAGTTTGGATTGTAATTTTGGACTGCTGCAAACAGTGACGCAACATTGTTAGCAAACAATTAAAAATTAACAATTCACATGGATAAGACTATGAGTTCATCGGCTCAGCAGCCGATGATTGTGAAGTATGTTGAAACGCTTCACTCCGGTATCCAATCCCAGACCTTGTCGCGCTACGCCATCGGTTACGTCCTGCGCGGTACGATGTACATCTACGACGGCGACAAACGCCGCAAACTCGTACGCGGCGACATCTTTTACTTAGGCATCGGCCATCACTACATCGAACATCTCCCCGAAAACGGACAGCCGTTCGAACAGATTCTGGTCTACTATACGCCCTCGGATCTCCAGCGCATTCTTCTCCATCTGAATATCACCTACGGACTCAACATTTCCAACTCCCACTCGTGCGAGAACTGCAGCAACCGCATGCACGTGATCATGCCGGCATGGAGCGCCGTGCGCAACTTCTTCTCCAACACGAACAACTACCTGCGCGACGAGGACTTCCGCCACGACGAGACGGCCGAAAACATCAAGATGACGGAGTTGATCTATCTGATCGCCTCGCACGACGACTGCTGCATCAAGAGCAAGCTGCTGAGCAATGTCGACTCGGCCAAGGAGAACTTCGAACAGATCGTCTACGACCACATCTTCAAGGATATCTCGATCGAGGAGCTTTCGCGGCTCACGAACCGCTCGCTCACGTCGTTCAAGAAAGAGTTTCGGCGTCACTTCCAGATGCCGCCCCACAAGTGGTATATCCGTCAGCGGCTCATGCACTCGCGTCTGCTGTTGATCTCCACTTCGAAGTCGATTTCGGAGATCGGCAACGAATGCACGTTCCCCAACACGTCGCACTTCATCAAACTTTTCAAAAAGGAGTATCAGATGACGCCTGCGACCTACCGCAACCGGCATCTCAGCACGCTGGCCGCTTCCGACGAAGCGGCGGAAGCCGTACGGGAAGCGCTGTAGCCCGGTCGGGAGCCGGAGTCGGCGGAGACACCGGAAGCCTCTGTGCGGCCTCATCGGTCTCCGCCCCGTTGAGAACGGGGTTTTAAGAGGGGCCGAGTGCGTTCTATTCCTTGTTCATCGGTTCCCGTTATGCCGGAAGCGGGTTTTATCCCGCTTCTCTCCGCCCGGGCCGATCGGCGGGAGGAAAAATCCCGAGCGATTCCTCGACGACCTTTCGACGGGGCCCGGGGAATCGCTCGCTGCGGAAAAGTCGGCGTGGAATGGCGGACGGTTGATGTAAAAACTTACGAACGGAAAGTAATTAAAAATTTTTAATTATAATTTATCGCTCCGATTCGCTTTTTTCGTCGAAAATAATACGTTAAAATTTGGCAGTTTCTAAATTTCCGTTTATATTTGTATTACAGACGTGGGGTTCTCCCACACTCATTAACCTAACTAACCTAACCAGAGAATCCCGGAACCGTCAGGTTCCGGGATTCTTCTTCGATGTCCGTAGAGGGTTCGTAGAGGGTTCGTAGAGGGTTCGTAGAGGGTTCGGAGGGGGTTCGGAGAGGGTCCGGAGAGGCGTTCCGGACGGGGTCATATCCGGATGACCCGTGCCGCGTCGTCGGCTTCGGGCAGGGGTGCGGGGACGAAGTCGGAGTAACCCATCGCCACGACGCAGAGCGGCTCGCAACCCTCGGGGATCGGCAGGAGGGTCCGCAGATAGTCGGCCGCCGACTCGCCGTCGGGCACCTCCCTGAGGCGCGGGCGGCCGTCGACATGGACCCAGCACGACGCCAGCCCCTCGTCCACGCAGGCAAGTTGCAGAATCGTCGCCGCTATGGCGCAGTTCTCGCGCCAGAGGTCTGTTTTCGAGGTGTCGCCCAAGACGACGACGGCGAGCGGCGTCCCTTTGAGAAATCCGGCGCCGTAGTCGCGCATGTCGGCCATGCGGCTCACGAAGACGGGATCGTCGACGATCAGAAAACGCGTCGAGCGGCTGTTGCGCGACGACGGGGCCGAGAGGGCCGCACCGACGATGCGGTCGACGACGTCGCGGGGCAGGGTCCGATCCGCGAACTTGCGGATCGAACGACGTTTGGCTACGATCTCCTTGAATTCCATATCCGATGGTTTTTTTGTTGCGCTTTTTGCAAAGATACGATTAAGCCGAGCGCAAAATGCAAATTTTTTTGCATTTTTGCCGAGGCGAAGTATCTTCGGCGAAGCCAAAATACGATTAAGCCGAAAACAATGCAAATTTTTTTTGCATTTTTGCCGAAGCGAAGTATCTTCGGCGCCCCGCTAAGAGCAGGGTTTTGTGAGACTGTTACTGCAAAAACAGTTCAACGAAGCCGAAGATAGTGAAAAAAGCGTATTTTTGAATGACGAAAAATCATCGCTCCATGAACAAGGACTACCGTTTCACCATCGCCCTGATCTACGACTTCGACGGGACGCTGGCTCCGGGCAACATGCAGGAGTACGATTTCATCCCGGCCGTGGGCAAGAGCAACAAGGAGTTCTGGACCGAAGCCAACACGCTGGCCGAGGAGCAGGACGCCGACATGGTGCTCACCTACATGGCCCGCATGATCCAGGGAGCCCGCTCGAAAGGGCTGTCGCTGCGGCGCGAGGCGTTCCAGGAGTCGGGCCGCAAGGTGACGCTTTTCCGGGGCGTGAAAGAGTGGTTCGGGCGCATCAACCGCTACGGTGCCGAGCGCGGCATCCGCATCCTCCACTACATCAACTCCTCGGGACTCAAGGAGATCATCGAGGGGACGGAGATCGCCCGCGAGTTCCGCAAGATCTACGCCTGTTCGTTCCTCTACGACGTCGACGGCGTAGCCTACTGGCCTGCCGTGGCGGTCAACTATACCAACAAGACGCAGTTCATCTTCAAGATCAACAAAGGCGTCGAGTCGGTCTTCGACTCCAAGCGCGTCAACCGCTACATCCCCGAGAACGAGCGGCCCGTGCCGTTCAGCCGCATGATCTACGTGGGCGACGGCACGACCGACATCCCCTGCATGCGCTTAGTGAAGAACTACGGCGGCCACTCCATCGCCGTCTACAATCCCGAGCAGAAAGGGGCGCACAAGGATATGGCGGCCCTCATCCAGGACAACCGCGTCAACCATGTCTGTCCGGCCGACTACTCCGAGGGGTCCGACATGGACGGCATCGTGAAGATGATTATCGACAAGATCGACCTCGACGACCGGCTCGTGCAGCGCGAAGTCGATCTCTGATCCTCGGAAATCCATCCGACTCACTCCCGAACTTATGAAAAAGATGACTACGGTATTGCTCCTGCTGGCGACTTTGCCCGGCGTCCTGCGCGCGCAGGAGGAGACGCGCGTCGGCAAACGGGAGCCTTTCGTGCAGCAGCACGAACTGCGTCTGACCGCCGGCGCCTACCCCGTTCTGCCTTTTTGGATCGACCTCGGCTGCGAGGACGAATTCCCGCTCCGGAGCCGCACCCACCGCGGCCCGGTCTACACGGCCGGGGCCTGGTCGCTCTCCTACGACTACCGGTTCCGCAAGTGGTTCGATCTGGGGTTGATGCTCGGCTACTACGGCGAATACAGCCGTTCGTACAGCAACACGGACGCCTCGCCCGTCGGCCGCAACCGCGCCCACGCCATCACCGTCATGCCTGCCATGCGCTTTACATGGCTGAACCGCAGGTGGGTGCGCATGTATTCGTCGCTCGGGTTGGGTGCGACTTTCGTATTCGGACACAGAGACCGTAACACGGACTCTTTCCGGGAGCGGCACGTCGCCTTTCAGTTCACGCCCGTCGGCATCTCCGTCGGCCGCTCGCTGTTCGGGTTCGCCGAGATCGGTGCCGGTGCGCAAGGTTGTCTTATGATGGGTATCGGCTACAAGTTCAAACCCAAAACCAACTGACCGATGAAACGGATATCGACCCTATTGGCGGCGTTCGTCGCAATGGCGGGCTGCCAGATCGAGGAGGCCGAATACTACGACCCCACCGAAACCGGCTTTTACATGTTTCAGGTCGCAAACCAGCACCTCGCGGGCGAGGCGGCCGTCGCGGCGCGCGTGATGCTTTTCGACCTCTACTACTCGGCTCCCGAGGAGGAGCGCGAGACGATCCACGACCGCTATTTCTACTCCTCGCGCATCGTCGGTGCGGGCAACGAGTGGCGCATCATCGACAGCAACCGCGAGTTGGTGATCTACACCGACGGGCAGCCGCTCTCCACGGTCGGCGCTGTCTGGCGTTATGCCGATTCGTTCCGGAAATACGCGGGCGACGACCTGCCCGTAATCGTCTGCCGAGCCGATGATTCCGGAACTTCCTACGATCTCCGCCTGCCGAACGGCGGCGGCGAACTGTCGTTTACGACGGTTCATTACAGCCAGCTGCAACCCGGCGGCACAACGTTTTACTGGTGCGAGCTGGCGCTCTCCGGATCGGGCGCATGTTCCGCAGTCGAGGACTATTACGGATTCGAGACCGTCGCCTACGAAATCGTCGGGCCGCTCCGCTACGTATCGGACAAGCCGTGGGGATTCGACGCCGGGGAACTGAACCTGACGACAGAAACCGACGAGGGGCTGCTCGAAGTACGAGCCGAATGCCTCGACGACCATTGCGTACGGATTCGTCGCGGCGCCTGTGAAAATACTTATCGTTATTGATCGCATGGAAATAGTCTTCGCCACCAACAACGCCCATAAGCTCAGCGAAGTGCAGGCTGTTCTGGGCGACGGCTTCCGCCTCCTCACGCCCCGCGACTGCGGCGTAACGGAGGAAATCCCCGAGACGCAGGCCACCTTGGAGGGCAATGCCCTGCAGAAAGCCCGCTACCTCTAC
>CAZIUJ010000023.1:0-17426 GCA_964542345.1 uncultured Alistipes sp. | reverse complement strand
CCACGAGGAACCCGAGGGCTGCATCTACCTCATGTGCGGACCTCCGATGATGATCGCCTCGGTGGTCAAGATGCTTGACAGCCTCGGCGTCCCGCCGGAGAATATATTGTATGATAACTTCGGGAGTTAGCGAGAGCGAAGACCGAAAAGGCGTCGTCAGACGCTGAAAATGAAGAAACAGGAATACGCATGGATGCGGAAATTCCTGTTTCTTCGTTTTTGGGATTCTCGAAGAGAACTTTTCGGTCTTTGCCGAGCGCCCGCCGAAGTCATGGAGCGCGGTTATCGCGAGCAGAGCGAGCGATGCGACATAACTTCGGCTTTTTCGATTTTATAGGGCATCTTTCGCCCTGCCTGGCCAGCCCCGAATGGGAAGTAGACGACTACATCCCATCCGGGGCCGCCTGCGTTATGGCAAAATCTGCACCTCTAAAATCAAAAAACCGCGCGGAAAGGAATTTCCTTGCGGTTGTGTTTGGTTGTTGCACTTTCGGGCAGCCTGCTATTTTTTGCTGGCGCCGCTTTCGAGGATCGAGACGATGGAGTAGAGCGTGAAGCAGATTGCGCCGAAGCCGGCCAAGACGCGAGCCGGGACGTAGTATTTCGGAGCGAAGCCGGCCGCTTCGAAGAGGAAAGCCGCGAGAAAGAGGCACGTCAACGCTGTCAACACGGGGATGATCGGAATGCGGTTGGCCAGCGGAAAGTCGGCGTGCCAGATTTTGGCCAGCAAGATCACCTTGCTCGAAATGCTGAAGCAGATGAGTGCCAACCCGAAAAGCACGAAGCCGACGAAGCTGATCGTCTGCCCGCGCAAGACGATCAACTGGATGATGCCCAACAGGAACGCCAGTCCGCCCATAGTGAGGACGAGCCCCGTCCATTTGGACTTCTCGTGCATGGTGTAGCTGCCGCGAATCTGCCGGGCGATGCTTGCCACCAGCGCGATGAGCGACGTGCAGACGCAGGCGATGCCGAACATGACGCTGCCGGCGACGATGTGGGCCGGCAGGGTTCCCCGCACGAAGAGCAAGATGCACCAAACCCACGCCGCGAGGGCTGCCGCGCCGACGATGCAAAGCAAGGCGGCGGTCTGTCCGATGGTGAACCCCTGCGGATTGATCGAGTAAGAAGCGTCGGCCGAGTTATGGGGAATCAGCGAAAAACGCGACGAAGAAGTTGCCGCCGTCGATACGCAAACCGTAATCAAGGCCAGACCGCAGACGACGTGTCCTGTAACCAATGCCCCCGCCATGTGCGACGTGAGGATGAAGATGCCGCAGATGAGCGTTCCCAATGCGAAGGTGTAGCCGATAGCCGGAAAGATATACTTAGCCGCTTCGGTGTAGGTGCCGATGATCTGTCGGATGATCGTGGCTGCCGTGCAGTAGAGGGCCACGCAAATCGAACCCAGGAAAAAGACGACGGGTCCGGCCGTCAGCCGCGAAGGATCGTCGCCCGAAGCATAGATATAGGCGCCGTAGGCGAAACAGAAAGCCGCCATAGCGAGAGGAATGGCGCGAAAGAGAACGCTGATACCGTGATTCATGGTCGTAAGGTTTTCCCGCCCCCGCCGCAAATCCCGTACCAGGCGGAAAACCAAGCGCAGCGCAGTAAAGTAATTCCGAAACAGATGTCTCCGCCTGCGGAGAACGGACTAACGCTGCTCCGGGCGCCTGTTCGCGGGGTATAACCCGGCCCCTCCGCGGACGCTTTTGGTCCGTCCTCCGCGGATAGATACTCCCGCTCGGCCATGCTCGAATTGATTTGGCATTGCCCTCGCTTATTCGTATCTTCGCCCCTATGGAAAATATTGTTTTCGATCTGGGCGGCGTACTCTTTGCCCGCGATGTGAAGAAATGCACGCCGGAGTTCATCGACTTCTTTGCCTTTATCCGCTCCGAACCGATGCCCCGGTTCTGGGAGGAATATGACCGTGGCACCTCGACGCTTGCCGACGTAACGGAGACCCTCTGTGCCCTGCACAACTGCCCGCGGGCGAAGTGCGCGGAGTTTCTGCAACGCTCGATCGAGCTGCAGGAACCGGTGCGGGCGACGGAAGCCCTGATCCGCGATCTCAAAGCTGCGGGCTACCGCCTGTATGTACTCTCGAACATGTCGCGCGAGTTCATAGCGTTCCTGCGCCGCTTCCCGGTCTACGGGCTTTTTGACGGCGAAGTTGTCTCGTGCGAAGAGGGTAGTGTGAAGCCCGAGCCGCGGATTTATGAAATCCTGCTGGAACGCTACGGGCTTGATCCCACTGCGACCCTTTTCATCGATGACCGCCCGGCGAACATTGCGGCGGCCGCGCAACTTGGCATCCGCGGCAAACTTTTCGATGCCCGGCATCCTGAGGCGACGTGCCGGGAGCTGCGGGAAGAACTTTTGGAAAGTGAAAGGTAAAAAGTTAAAGGTGAAATGTAGAGGTTCATTCATAAAATCCTGCTCTTAGCAGGGTGTTCTTAAGGAGGCGAGTACAAAGTCAGACCTCCGCAAGAGGACTAAAGATTTAATTTGCGGGTAGGCGAATCGCTTGTCCGGCCCGGTGCGCAAAAAGAGACCTGCCCCAAAGGGCAGGTCTCTTTCTTAAGGCTGGATCCCGGAGGATCAGTTGAACGTGTAGCGGATGCTCAGCAAAGCCGACCACGTGGAGACGGTGCTGGCCATCTTCGACCACGTGGGCTGCGTGAAGGTGTAGGTCTGCGTATTGGTGTTGTAGTTGAGCAGGCGGCTGGAGCTGATCTGCTCGACGTTGCCCCAGTTGCGGTTCAGCAAGTTGGCGATGTTGTTGACGTCGACGCCGACGGTCAGCGTGTTGCGCTTGCCCTTGATGTTGAAGTAGAAGTCGTGGGCGAACTTGAAGTTCAGCTCATGACGCCACGGCATCACGGCACCGCCGCGCTTCGTATACTCGCCGATGTGCTTCGAGAGGTACTCGTCGTGGTTGATGAAGTCCCAGAAAGCCTCTTTCTGCTCCTCCTTTGCGAAGGTCATCTCGTCGAGCTGGTCGCGGGTCGGCACGTAGAGCAGCACGTCGGCACCGCCGTCGCCCGTTACGTTGGCCATCGTGTAGGAGTAACGCGAGTAGGAGTAGCTGCCGATGTAGCCCAGGCGGTAAGCCTCGTAGAAGAGACCGAAGCTCGTGCTCGACTTAGGCGCGCTGAGGCGGTAGCCGATGTTGAGCAGGATGCGGTGGGGCGACACGTAGGACGAGTAACCCAGCTCGGGCGTGTTCGAACCGTTGCGGCAGAAGGTGTTGGTGTTGTAAGCCGACGTAACCTGGTCGCCGATGCCGTCGATCACGTTCTTGGCCGAAGCGTAGGTGTAGGCTGCGCTGACCGACAGACCGAAGCCCCAGCTCTTGGAAACCTGGGCGGTAACCGAAGCGTAGTAACCGTCGACGCCGTCGGTGTTCTGGATCAGGTAGGGCGTTACGGCCTGGCCGTTGCTGTTCTTGATGCCGGTCGACGTCCACAGGTTGCGGGCCTCGGGTTCGCCGGGCAGCTGGATGCCGCCATCGACCTTGCTGATGCCGAGCTTCTTAACAGCGACCGAGTTGATGTCGCGGTTGAAGATACCCTCGACGTTGAAGTTCACGCCGCCCGGGAGCTTGAGGTCCAGAGCCAACGAAGATTTCCACGTCGACGGCATCATCAGGTTCTTGTCCATGATGGTCGTCTGCGTCGGTGCGGGCAGCTCCTGCTGCTCGAAGGTGCCGCCGTAGAGGTTCTCGAGGATGTCGCCGATGTGCTGGTGGAACTTGAGGTCGTTGAGACCCTTGTCGCCGACGTTGTAGATCGTCTGAGCCTGCATGCAGTTGCTGTTACCCACGGCCGACACGATCCATACGAAAGGCAGACGGCCCGTGAAGATACCCGTACCGCCGCGCAGGATGTACTTGCGCTCGCCGGTCATGTCCCAGTTGAAGCCGAAGCGCGGCGAGACGTTCAGGCGGGCTTTCGGCATGTTCGACGTGCGGTAGCCGCCGCGGTCGGCGAAGAGCTGCGTGAACTCGCGGTTCTCGTTGCCGGCGATCGACGGATAGACGGGAATCTCGAAGCGCAGGCCGATCGTAGCCTTGAAGCGGTCGCTGATCGAGAGCTCGTCCTGAGCGTAGATCGAGTGCTGCATGTAGTTGAACGACGGATAAACCTGCTTGAGGTCGGTCCGGTTGGCGTGCGTGATGGCGAAAGCGCGGGGCGTGCGGTCGTTGACGAAGTCGTCCCACGAATTATAGACGTAGTAACCGGCACCGCCCTGCATGTAACCGTTCTTGGTGTTGTCGTGCTCGAACTGGTAGCCGAACGTGAAGCGGTTGATGCCCGAGATGTAGCCGACCTCGTCGGTAACGATGTGCGAGCTGACCTCGCGCAAGTTGCCGTAGGTGAAAGGATCGACGCCGAACGTAGTGAGCAGCTGGTCGTCCTGCAGAATGTCGACCGTCGGGAAGAGGTCGCCCTCGAAGCTGCGGGGCTCGTTCTGGTGCGAGTAGGTGTAGCGCACCGTGTTGGTGAGGTTACCGTCGAGGAAACGCGAGTTGAGCTCGGCGGCCAGCGACGTGAAGTTCTGCTCCTGGTAGTAACGGGCGCTCTCGTAGTAGAGCGAGCAGTACGACAGACGGCCGGCGTTGGTGCGGTCGTAGGTTGCGTTGCCCAGCGGGTTGATCGAGCTGGAAGGAGCGGCCGAGTACTTGTTCTTCGTGGTGCTGAAACGTACGTTGAGCGCGTGGTCCTGGTTGATGTTCCAGTCGACGCGGGCCATCAGCTTCCAGTTGGGAACCTTGAGCGAATAGTCGGCGTAGCGGCCGGGGTTGTACCCGAATTTCTCGCCGAGGAAGTCCTTCATGTCGTTCATCTGGTCGACGGTCGGACGGTTGTAGACGGTCGAGTTGCCCCACTCCTGTCCCTCGTTTTCGCGAGCCAGGCGCGTGATGCCGGGGGTCTTGTCCCACTCGTACTCGAAGTTGGCGAAGACGAAGAGCTTGTTCTTCAAGATCGGCGCGCCGACCGAGACGCCCAGCGTGTTGCTGATGTCCTGCTTCTCGGGCAGACGTCCGTCCTTGTAACGCGAACCCTGCCATGCGTCGCTCTTATAATAATCGTAGACCGAGACTTTGACCTCGTTGGTACCCGACTTCGTTACGGCGTTGATGGCGCCGCCCGTGAAACCGCTCTGACGGACGTCGAACGGCGTAACGGCGACCGAGACCTGCTCCAAAGCGTCCAACGAGATGGGCGAACCGCCGGCGGGCAGGTTGCTGCCGATACCGAACATGTTGTTGAACGAAGCACCGTCGACCGTAACGTACGACTGCCGGTAGTTGCCGCCGCCGATCGCCAGACCCGACGTCGTGGTGGAAGCCTGCGGCGTGAGCTTCATGATGTCGTTCATGCTGCGGTTGACCGAAGGCAACATGGCGATCTGCTCGTTGGTGATGCTCGTAACGACGCCCGAACGGTTGATGTTCATCGAGCTGTTGGCCGCATCGCCGCGAACGACGACGACCTCGATCTCCTGGTTGTCGCGCAGATAGGCGTCGCGCTTGAGCGTTTCGTTAAGGGCGAGCATCAGGCCCGGAAACTCCACGGTCTGGTAACCTACGAAAGATACCTTCACGGTGTAGGGACCGCCCGGACGAAGACCCTGCAGGTTGTAACGTCCGTTGATGTCGGAGATGGCACCGTACTGCGTACCCGAAGGGGTATGCACGGCGATCACGGTGGCACCGGTCAGGGGAGCTCCCGTCTGGTCGGTGATCGTTCCGTTCACTCCCGAGGTCGTTACCTGCGCGCAGACGGCGGCGGCAGCGAAGAGGGAGAGCATGGAAAGCAAAAGTTTCTTCATACGTCTGTTAAATTAGTGGATAAGAATTGAGTGTTCGGTTTTCGGAAGCCGCGGGAAAGCGGTCGGAACGCATGCCGGGGCCGCTTTCTGCGACGGAACATAAAAACGACAAGAGGGCGGTTCCTCCCGTGGAATCGTCCTCTTCGGTGCCGCTATGTCCCCTTTCGGCAGATACCCCCTCCCGCTCGTTTTCCTGCCGGAGACGTTCCGCCCGCATCGCGCGCTGCGATCGGTATTTGTGCTTGTCCGAACGGCAAAAGGAGATACCCGAGAATTTCATGCCGCAAAGATAACTTATTTATCGTTAGGACGTACAGGAAGCGCGCGCTTTTTTCAACATTTTTTCGGCAATTCCTCCGAATCGCGGCCGAAACCTCCCGGAGCGGGGTGGCTGGCACGTTCCTTGCCGGAGGCGGCGCGATGTCTTTCCGAGAAAAATACTGGCGCTATTCGCTTTTCGTGCTGATCGTGGGGCTGGGCGTTACGATCTTCGTCGAGCTCGTTCCCTTTCTGGGCGGCCTGTTAGGCGCCGCGACGATCTACATCCTGCTCCGCCGGCAGATGCGGCTGCTCTGCGAACGTCGGCACTGGCGCCGGAGCCTGGCCGCGTCGCTCCTGATGGCCGAAGCGATCATCCTTTTTTTGATTCCGATCTCGCTGGTGGTGTGGATGTTTGTTGTGAAGGTGCAGGACCTGACGCTCGATCCGCAGACCTTCGTGGCGCCGCTGCGGCATGCCGCCGAGCTGATCCGCCAACGGACGGGGTACGACTTCTGGCGCGAGGAGAACCTCCAGTCGGCGATGGCCTATGTGCCGCGCTTGGGGCAGTGGATCGTGCGCAACATTGCCGACTTTGCGATCAACCTTGTGGTGCTGCTTTTTGTCCTGTATTTCATGCTGATCGGCGGCCGCAGCATGGAAGCCTACGTGCAGGAGCTGCTGCCCTTCAACCGCTCGACGTCCCGGCAAGTGATGCGCGAAGTGCGGATGATCGTGCGCTCGAACGCTATCGGCATACCGCTGCTGGCGGTTGTGCAAGGCATTGTCGCCTATGTCGGCTACCTTATTTTCGGGGCTCCGAGCCCCCTGTTCTGGGGCGTCGTAACCTGCTTCGCCACGGTCATCCCGATCATAGGCACGGGGCTCGTGTGGGTGCCGCTGGCCGGCTACATGGCGCTCGACGGACGCTGGGGAGCCGCCATCGGGCTGTGTCTTTTCGGCATGCTGGTCGTTACGCATGTCGACAATGTTGTGCGCTTTGTCATGCAGAAGCGGCTTGCCGACACCCACCCGCTGATAACGATCTTCGGCGTGGTCATCGGGCTTTCGCTTTTCGGCTTCATGGGCGTGATCTTCGGCCCGCTGATGCTCGCCATGTTCAGCTTCTTCGTCGACCTCTTCAAGCGCAGCTACCTCGACGGGCGGTACGACCTGCCGGAAGAACGGGAGACGCCGGAATTTCCGAAACAGCCGTAGGGGCGGGAGAGTCGAGAGGTCTCGGGAAGGCTGAGTCCCCAAGCTGCGGAAAATAAAATTCACACAACGTATTTTTCTCTGATGGTGCCCAGCAAGTGTTACTACGCCTGTAGTTTCAGCCGTCTTCCTAATAAAGAATTTATATCTTTTCTTGTTTTGGCTTCGCTTGGCTCTTACATTCTTCACAGAATGCGTTGTACTCCTTGAACTCTTCGGGTTTCGTGTCCCGCTGCCGGAGGATTGCCAATTCATCGCTCACTGTGTATCGCTTGCGAATCAGAGCCTCGACCTGTAATTCATAGGGAATCGCCGAAATCTCCAGCATCGGATCAATCAATGCAGGCCGACCGGATGTGTCCGTTATGATTTGTTTTCCGGCAGACTGTCCGTTCAGTAGATCACGCCATTCCTGTTCGCTGATTTCTACGCCGCCATTGATCGGACGGTCGTAAAATCCATTTTTCCAGTATATCATCATGATTTTTTATTTATATTCTTGTATTGTTTCGATTACGAAGTATGTTATTGTGGTATTTCCCGATAAACCCATGCCATCATTCCTTTTTACGGATATATTAAGCGTGCTTGAGTTTACAAATTTGACACGGACATCTAAATTAACGGTCTCATCCGTCTTGATGATCGAAGCCATGACACAGATGGGGGCGTTTACCGAATAAGATAGATATACGTTTCTTGTTGCCGCTCCATTGAAAAAAGTTGCAGTGTTCCATTGAAAGCGCAATCCATTTGGTAGACAATAATATCCCCATGCATCGGCAAACGAATTTTTCCAAAATGCCCTGTCCAATTCGACGTTGTCAAGAGTCTTGTTTGCTTTATTATTCCAATCCTCTCGCTCTATCTGAGTTATGAACATATGGTCTTCGTCTTGTTCGATCATTGTTGCGGGTATGAGGTCTTCTGGAGTTTTGATCGATTCGTTAATACCGGTGTACTCCAAATCATTCCAAGCAGTGGTTCCATTTCCGATTTTGAAACGATTCGTATTGCTTTCTAATCCAATTTCACCTTTCAGCAATGTTGGATTGCTCGACTCCCATTCTTCCGAGGTTCCATTGCGAAGAACTATACGAGTTTTGATTTGATTATCCATACTTGTTTTTTATTGAAAAATCTGCTATTTTCAGATGTGGGCTTGATTTTCATTCGTAAATCATTCGGAGATTGGCTCAACAAAGAAGCTCGAAATCGACTCATGTGCCGATAAAAAATCAACCGCTTATATAAGCGGTTGATTCTCCGTAGCGGGAGAGAGACTTGAACTCTCGACCTCATGATTATGAATCATGCGCTCTAACCAGCTGAGCTATCCCGCCATTGCCGAAAGCGAGTGCAAAGATAAACGAAATTTTCGAGCGCGCAAAATCTTTTGCCGAATTTTCGACGAAAAAATCCCCCGCAGCGCTTTGGCACCGATTTTGCCGGCACGAAGCCCGAAACAATCAAACTTATCCGTATCATGTACAGAGAGAATCGGTTGCCCCATTCGCCGGCCCGCTACGACGGGCTCCGCAGCGTAATGGAGACGCTGGCCATCCTTGCCGGCATCGTGCTGCTTGTCGTCCTGTCGATCGAAATCATCGGCGGCAGCGGCACGCGCTTTTCGGCTTTCTACCTGCAGGTCCAATTTGCGGTCTGCGTGGTCTTCCTGCTTGACTTCTTTGTCCTGTGGGCCGCCTCCCCGAACCGGGGACGCTACTTCGGACGGAATCTGCTCTTTCTCCTGATTTCGATTCCGTGGCTCAACATCCTCGGCTGGTGCGGCGTTGCCGTTACGCGCGACTGGGGCGTACTTGTGGGGCTTCTGCCGGTCCTGCGGGCCTTTCTGGCGATGGTCATCATCGTGCGGTGGCTCATCGAAGGCAACAAGATGCGCCGCATGCTGGTCGCCTATGTCTTCACGGTCGTGGTCTTCACCTACATCTCCGGGCTGGTCTTCTACGAGTACGAAGCGGCCGTCAACCCCAAGCTGCACGGCTTCGGAAACGCCCTGTGGTGGGCCTGGATGAACGTTACGACGGTCGGTGCCGCGATCTTCCCGGTTACGGTCGTCGGCAAGGTTTTCTGCGTGCTGCTGCCGTCGCTGGGCATGATGTTCTTCCCGATCTTTACGACCTACGTGCTGCAGGAATACACCCACAAGAAAGCGGAGTAGCCTGCGTGATGATTCTTATATAAGGAGACGGACCCCTGAGAGGGCCCGTCTCTTTTGTTATTTGCGCTCCTGCAGCAAGTCGCGGATCTCGCGCAGCAGCACCTCCTCGCGAGTCGGAGCGGGTTCGGGAACCGGGGCGGCGGGGGCGGCGGCCCGTTTCTTGATCAGGCGGTTCATCAACTTCACCATGAGGAAGACGCACAACGCGAGAATTGTGAAGTCGACGCACTGCTGGATGAAAGCGCCGTAGTTCCAGTAGATCGGTTCGGCGGCCCTTTGCGCGGTGTCGCCGGGGAGGACGGCCGAAGTTACGTCGCGGACCCTCGAAATGTCGATCCGCAGGCGCGAGAAGTCGGTGTTGCCCAACAATACGCCGATCGGAGGCATGAGGATGTCGTCGACCAACGACGCGACGATCTTGCCGAATGCGCTGCCGATGATGACGCCGACGGCCATGTCCATGACGTTGCCCTTGAGGGCGAACTCCTTGAATTCCTTGAAAAATGCCATAGCGATATGATTTTGGGGTGGTTTGCCCGTTCGCCGGCATCCCCTGCAAAGGAAGTGCAAAACCGCAAAAAAACACCGGCCTCCCTGCGGGGACCGGTGTTCGGTTGGAACCCGGAGGCTCCTTATGCTGCTACTTATTCTACCTCGACCAGCACGGCGTCGGTCGGTACGACCTCGCCCGGCTTTACGAGAATCTGCTTCACCGTGCCGGCGTAGTCGGTCGTGATGGAGTTCTCCATCTTCATGGCTTCGAGGATCACCACCTCGTCGTTGACCTTCACCGGATCGCCGACTTTCACCAAGACCTCGATGATGCGGCCCGGCAGGGGAGCGGTAACCGGATTGCCCGTGATGGTGGGAGCCGGTTTGGCGGCAGCGGCCGGCGCCTCGACTTTCGGCTCGACGGGTTTCTTGGCTTCGTACTCCTTGACCTTGAGGTCCGTGAGGAACTTCTTGGCGACGATCGGGAAGAGCTCCAGCAAAAGCACCTCCTTCTCCGTGGCGGCCAACTTTGCGCCGCCGGCCTCCGGCAACTCGGGGTTGGGCTGCATCTGGTATTTCGAAGTGTCGTAGGGAGTCTCCTCGCGCACGCCGCAGATCTTGAAGCGGAACTCGGGGTCGATCTCGACGGGCGTCTTGCCGTATTCGCCCTTGACGAGGCCCACGAACTGCGAGCTCTTGTTGGAATACATGGGGCGTCCGGCCTTTTCGTCCAATGCGCAGTTCACGGCCTGGGCCCCCACGATCTGCGAAGTCGGCGTAACGAGCGGCGGCAGGCCGGCCGAGAGGCGCACCGAAGGAATCAACTCCATGGCGCGAGGCAAAATCTCCTCGGCCTTGAGCTGCTGGAGCTGGGCCACCATGTTGGAATACATGCCGCCCGGAATCTCGGCTTTCTGCACCAGCTCGTTGGGAGCCGGGAATCCGAAGTAGGCTTCGATCTTGCGGCAGGCGGCCGTCGTGGCCTCCTCGTCGTCGGCCTTGGCGGCGCGGATCGCCTCGTCGAAGAGGGCGTCGATCTCGGCGGGCAGCTTGTCGACGAGCGGGTTGAACGGCTTGGGCTCGGGTTTCTCGGTGCCGAAGACCGAGCGGTTGAGCTCCTTGCGGATTTCGCGCAGCTCGACGTTGATCTTCGCCACGGCCTCCATGTCAACGCCGAGGTCGATGCCCAGCTTCTTGCAGAAGACGTAGACCAGTTCGAGGGCCGGAGCGCCCGTGCCCTCGGCGAAATACCAGCAGTTGGTGTCCACGATGTCGACGCCCGCGATGATCGCTGCGAGCACCGAAGCCAGGCCGTAGCCCGGGGTGCAGTGGGTGTGGAAGTCGACGGGAATCGAGAGGTGCTGCTTCAAGAGCTTGATGAGCGTGGCGACGCGGCGTGGCGGAATCAGGCCCGACATGTCCTTGATCGTGATCATGTCGGCCCCCAAAGCGGCCATCTGCTTGGCCTTGTCGAGGAAGTAGGCGTCGGTGAAGACCGCTGCGGGCTTCTTCTTGCCCAGGAGCTTCCGGAAAAAGCCCGGTTCGGGGTATTTCGGATCGACGGTGTAGCAGACCGCGCAGTCGGCGATGCCGCCGTACTGCTTCACGTATTTGATCGTCGACTTCACGTTGTTGACGTCGTTCAAGGCGTCGAAGATGCGCATGATGCCCAAGCCGCTCTCGATGGCGTTGCGGCAGAAGCCGTCGATGATCTCGTCCGTGTAAGGCGAGTAGCCGAAGAGGTTGCGGCCGCGCGAGAGGGCCGTCAACTTCGAAACCTTGCCCACGGCCTTGTGGATGGTTTCGAGGCGCGTCCACGGGTTTTCGTTCAGATAGCGCATCACCGAGTCGGGCACGGCGCCGCCCCATACTTCCATCGCGTAGAATTTCGCGTCCTTGTAGTAGGGCAGGCAGCGGTCGATCTGCGCCTGCGTCATGCGCGTAGCGAACGACGACTGCTGGCCGTCGCGCAACGTAAGGTCTCTGATTTTAAGTGTTTTTGCCATTTTCGACATATCGTTTGAATGTTCTTTTTTCATACGGCTTGTCTCGCCTCGGCATCGCCCGAACGGGGTTCGGCTCCGCTGTCGCGACACGATGTTTAACGGGCAAAAATACGCAAACGGGAGGTACTTTCCAACTAATCATCGCGCTTTTTTTCACAATCCGCTTCCGCACGGCGCCGGAGGCTGCTGCCGCAGATACTCCCTCTCGGCATAATCGAACCGTCGCTTGCTTCTGCGCTTGACTTTCCGTATCTTTGCCCTGCCGAAACAGAACAGGTGTGTAATTTTTAATTCTTCATTTTTCATTTTTAATTATTCCGAGCGCCGTGTCTTCCTCCGCCGTTATTTTCACCGTCTTAGGATATGTAGTTCTCCTTGTTGTCGTCGCCTGGTTTTCGGGGCGCCGGGCCGACAACGCCGGCTTCTTCACCGGCAACCGCCGTACCCCGTGGTATATGGCCGCACTGGCCATGATCGGTGCCGCCATGTCGGGCGTAACGTTCATTTCGGTTCCCGGATCGGTCGCCGCCGACTCGTTCTCTTACCTGCAGATGGTTGCCGGCTTCACGGTGGGGCAGCTCCTTGTCGCCTTCTTCCTGGTGCCGCTCTTTTACCGCCTGCGGGTCGTCTCGCTGTACCAATATTTGGACGAGCGCTTCGGCCTTGTCTCGCACCGCGCCGGAGCGACGTTCTTCTTTGTCTCCAAGATGTTGGGGGCTGCGCTGCGTCTCTATGTGGTCTGCGCCGTGCTGCAGCTGCTGGTCTTCGACCGTTACGGGGTGCCGTTCTGGTGCAACGCCGCGCTTACGGTCGCCCTTGTGTGGTTCTACACCCGGCAGGGCGGAGTCCGCTCCCTGATCTGGACCGACACGCTCAAGACGCTCTGCCTGGTCGGCAGCCTTGTGCTGACGATCCTTTTTGTTGCCCGGGCGCTGGGCCTCTCCGGCGGAGATGCGGTGCGCGAAATCGCGGCGTCGCCCTTGTCGCGGGTCTTCTTTTTCGACGACCCCGCCTCGGACCGTTATTTCTGGAAAATGTTCGTAGCCGGCATTGTGATCCTTGTCGCCATGACGGGTCTCGATCAAGACATGATGCAATGCAACCTTTCGTGCCGCTCGCCGCGCGATGCCCAACGCAACATTGTCCTCACGGCCCTCTGTCAGATCGTTGTCATCCTCCTGTTCCTTGTCCTCGGGGTACTCCTTTATTTGTATGTCGAGCGGCGCGGCCTGACCCTCCCGCCCAAGAGCGACCAGCTCTTTTCGCTGGTGGCCGTCGACGGAGGACTGCCCCCGATCGTCGGCATCGTCTTTGTCCTCGGCCTGATTGCCAGCACCTGGTCCTCGGCCGGCTCGGCGCTGACGGCCCTCACCACGTCGTTCACGGTCGACCTGCTCGACGGCCCCCGGCGCTTCGAAGACCGGCGCCTCACGCGCGTGCGACGCCTTGTGCATGCCGCGATGGCCGTGGGCATGACGCTTGTCATCCTCGGGGTAGGGTATCTGGCCGACGACAATGCCATCAACCTTTTTTTTCGCATTGTCAGCTACACCTACGGCCCGATCCTCGGCCTGTTCCTTTTCGGCATTTTCACGCGCCGGCGTCCCTGCGACCGCTGGGTGCCCCTTGCCGCCGTGGCCGGCCCGCTCCTGAGCGCCGTGCTGCAATATGTCGCGGCCGCATGCTGGGGCTACCGCATCGGCTTCGAACTGCTGGTCTACAACGCCGGTTTCGTCATCGCGGGGCTAATGCTTAGTTCGTTAAAATTGAGAAAATATTTTTTACTGAAGAGGAAGATTGAACATCGTTAGTTTTCTGTTTAATCGGTCGGTTGTTGTAACCCAATTAGGTTTGAAAGATAAATGCCGTTTTTTTGGCGGAATATCTTCCCATACTTCATTAAATATTTGAGTAACTTCTATTAGAAAGCTACTCCACCATACATAATAGAAATGAATAGATTGTGCTGTCGTTTCAGATAAAGGAGCATGTGAAATCATATCGAAAAAACGCATAAGCCGGGTAAATGCGGCATATTCTTCGTATAAAGTAGTGCTTTTGAATTTTCGCCATTCTTCATTGTTGTAATAGTCATCTCGTATTTGTCGTTCAAATGCGAATTTTAGTCCGGCAATAGTCGCCTCTTTATCAAATCTCAATTTATCTCGTAGAGAGGATGACCGATCTCTATATATTTGAATTTCCGGAGAAAGGAATTCATTAATAATTTTTAATACATCATTATCTCGTATTTGCCGAGTCAGAGAGTTGCTCTCATTTAATTGTTTTCGTTGCAACATCAAGGTATATATGACAAATATGATTGAGATGGTAGATGCTATGATAGTACAATAATCTATAATAAATTTTGTAATGTGATGATCTCTATAACAGAAATAATCTGATGCGCATAAAGGTGCTATGCATATAAGTATAACTGCCAGCCAAGCGCCGTCAATAAGCTTGCGATCCGGAATGTCCGTTTTGCCGGCAAGGGATATATATATGATTCCAGCCCCGAACATTAGTAAAAATGCAATATAGGGAATACGTTGGTTGTTATTACCTGTTGTGAAAGCATAAATGAATGTTCCGCAAACAAATACAATCAAAAGGATTCCTAACCAAGTTGAGATATGCCAATGTTTAGGGTTCATGCGATGCATAATCTTGTATTTGAAATTATGAAATATACAAATATAAATAAACATCATTAAAAATAAATATTAAATCGTGATGTATTTGCAAAAAAGTATGTTGTAACTATTTTGAAGTGTGTGGAAAATCGTAACTTTGGGGCTGTAAATCGTTTTAACATGTCTCTCGAACAACAGATTTCCAAAGGCATCATGGATGCCATGAAGGCGAAGGACGCCGTGCGTCTTGCCGCCCTGCGCAATGCCAAGAAGTATATCATCGAAGCCAAGACCGCCGGCCCGGAGATTGCCGAGCTGCCCGACGGCGATGTGCTGAAGATTCTGACCAAGCTCGCCAAGCAAGGAACCGATTCCGCCGCGATCTTCACCCAACAGAACCGTGCGGACCTGGCCGAAGAAGAGCTGGCGCAAGTGGCCGTCTTTCAGGAGTTCCTGCCCAAGCAACTTACGCCGGAAGAGCTGACCGCCGAAGTTCGGGCCGTCATCGCTGAAGTCGGCGCCTCCTCGATGAAAGAGATGGGCAAAGTGATGGGCGTCGCCTCCAAGCGACTGGCCGGCCGCGCCGACGGCAAAGATATTTCGGCCAAAGTCAAGGAACTGCTCGCCTGACCGCTGCCCGATGCGACGTCTGCTGCTGCTCTGCGCACTGGTCGCGGTGGAGAGCCTCGCGGCCCGTCGGCCGGCGGCACCTTGTGTCCTCCCCTGCAAAGTCGAATACGGCAAGTATGTGGTGGAAGTCGGAACCCCCGCGGGGCCGCGCCGCTTCGTCTTCGATACGGGAGCCTCGCGCACGACCGTCAGCGAACGCTTCTGCCGCGAGACGGGAATCGTCCCCGCCGGAGCCTCCTCGGTCAGCGATTTTGAGGGCTACCGTGCGCAGGTCGCCACGGCCCGCATACCCGCCCTCACGATCGGCGACGCTACGTTCGGGAACTGCCCGGTCGACGTTCTGCCCGACAGCTCCTATGTATGGTGCCTGGGCGTCGACGGCATTGTGGGGAGCGACCTGCTGCAACGCTTTGTTGTCCGCTTCGCCTCCGATTCGACCCTCCTGCTGGCGCACGACTACCGGCAGTTCGGCGATCTTGACCGCCGGCAAGCCGTGCGGCTCCGCCGTGTCGACGTCCGACCGTTCGTATCGCTCCGCGCCGGCGACGGCCGGAAACGGCTGAAGCTCTATGCTCTTTTTGATTCGGGTTCCTCCGGCTTTTTCGACTGCCGCTATCCTGAATGCCTGCAGCTCCTCGACCGCGGCATCCTCCGCCGGGTCCGCCGCGCGTCGGGCCACCCCGGGCACACGGGCTGGACGAACCGTTCGTCGGTACGCGAAGCGGTGCGTGCCACGATTCCCCGCATAGAACTTGCCGGACACCTTCTGCCGGAAGTACCCCTGCGGGAGACGTGGGGCCGCTACAGCAAACTCGGTTGCGAACTGCTGAGCCGGGGCGAGGTGGTCGTCGACTATCCCGGCCGCCGTTTCTGGCTGCTGCCCCGCACCGTGCGACCCGAGCCGGCCGACGAGTCGCTGCGCAATATCTCCGTTGCCATTGAGGGCGGCCGCCTGGTCGTGGGGCTGGTGTGGGACGAGGCGCTGGCCGACGTTGTGGCGCCGGGCGACCGGGTTGTGCGCCTCGGCACGCTCGATGTCTCGGATGCAGACCCCTGCCGCATCATCCGGGGCGAACTCCGGGCCGACAAACCTGAAATAACCGCCCTCCGGGCCGACGGCGTGCGCGCCGTCGTTCCGATCGAAAATCTGTGATATGCACCTGCTCGAAAATCTTCACCGCAACGTGCGGAGCATCGCCATGCCGCTGGCTATGGTTGTCGGGGCCCTGCTGTGCCGTCCCATTGCGGCGCTGGAAGCCTGGTCGGGGCATATGATTACGCCGACGCTGATCTTCTCGATGCTCTTCATCACGTTCTGCCGCGTCCGGCTGCGCGAAATGCACCTCTCGTGGCTCCATTTCTGGCTGCTGCTCTTTCAGTTCGCAGCGTGCGTCGCGGTCTACTTCCTCCTGCTGCCGTTCGACGCCACCGTTGCGCAGGGGGCCATGATCTGCACCCTTGCTCCTGTTGCGATGGCCGCCGTCGTCATCGCCGGCATGCTGGGGGCCAACGTTGCCACGGTAGCCACCTACAGCCTCCTGTGCAACCTCTCTGTTGCCCTCGTCGCACCCGCCATGCTCACCTTTGCCGGCACGGGCGCCTGCACGTTCATGCAGATTCTTGCCCGCATCGCGCCGCTGCTGATCCTGCCGTTCGCCGTTGCGCAGCTCTGCCGTCTTGTCCTGCCCCGTGCTGCGGGGTGGATCGGCGACCACGGGCAGATTTCGTTCTACCTGTGGTTGGTCTCCCTGATCGTCATCATCGGGCGGACGACGGCTTTCATCATCGACCTGCACGACGTTTCGCGCGCTGTCGAAGCGTGGCTTGCCCTCGCCGCCCTGGTCCTCTGTCTTGTGCAGTTCAAGGTCGGGCGGCGCCTGGGACGCCATTTTGGCGATCCGCCCGCCGGCGGCCAATCCCTCGGACAGAAAAATACGGTCCTTGCCGTGTGGATGGCCCAGTCGTTCCTCGATCCCATCTCTTCCATCGCCCCAACGGCCTATATCGTTTGGCAGAACTTCGTGAACAGCTGGCAGATTTACAGAAAGGATCGGGGCAGATAATTTGGATTATTTCCGAAAAACGAAATAGACGGCCAAAATCAGGCAGGCGAAGCCGGCGAGGTGGTTCCAACGGAGTGAATCGGAGCGCATGAAGAGCAGGGCG
>CAZIUJ010000022.1:0-17713 GCA_964542345.1 uncultured Alistipes sp. | reverse complement strand
GCAACCGCACGTCGCCTTTCGCCTTTACGGGCAACCGCTTCGAGTTCCGCGCCGTGGGTTCTTCGGACAACTGCGCCGAGGCGATGATCACGCTCAACACGGCCGTCGCAGACGAGCTGACCCGCTTCAAGCGGGCCGTCGATGCGAAGATCGAGGCCGGCGCCAAGAAGGAGAAAGCGATCTACGAGGTGCTCAAGAAGATGATCAAGGAGTGCCGGCCGATCCGCTTCGACGGCAACGGCTACTCCGACGAGTGGAAAGCCGAGGCGGCCCGCCGCGGCCTGGACTGCGAGACGTCGACGCCGCTGATCTTCGACCGCTATCTGGACAAGGAGTCGCTGCGCATGTTCAGCGACATGGGCGTCTATACGAAAGTCGAGCTCGAAGCCCGCACCGAGGTGAAGTGGGAGACCTACACCAAGAAGATTCAGATCGAGGGCCGCGTCCTGGGCGACTTGGCCATGAACCACATCGTGCCAATCGCTTCGAAGTACGAGGCGCTCCTCCTGGACAAGGTCTACAAGCTGCAGCAGATTCCCGAGCTGAAGTCGTCGGCCGACATCGAGCTCATCAAGAAGATTCAGGACCACACGACGGCCATTCAGAAGCTCACCGACCGGATGACCGAGGTGCGCAAGCAGGCCAACCGCATCGAGGACCAGCGCGAAAAGGCGATCGCCTATCACGACACCGTCGCCGGTTACTTCGACGAGATCCGCCACCACATCGACAAGCTGGAGGAGATCGTCGACGACCAGATCTGGCCGCTGCCCAAGTACCGCGAGCTGCTCTTTATCCGGTAGTCGCGGCTTCCGTACATCGAAAAACCCCTGCCACCATTCGGCGGCAGGGGTTTTCTTGTGCTTTGTCGTCGGGTTATTCCACGCTGAAGGGGTGGCTGTCGCCCGAGGCCGAGTCGCCGGCCACCCACAGGCAGAAGTCGCCGGGTTCCACGACATACTCCATGTCGCGGTTCCAGAACGCCAGCTCCGCGACGGGCAGTTCGAAGCGCAGGTGCTTCGTCTCGCCCGGGGCCAGCGCCACCCGCTCGAAGCGTTTCAACTCCTTGACCGGCCTCACGACCGAGCCGACCAGATCGCGCGTGTAGAGCTGCGCCACTTCGACGCCTGCGCGCTTGCCGGTGTTCGTCAGGTCGCATTCCACGACCAGCGTCTCGTTCGGGCCGAACGTCGTCTTGTTCAGCACCACGTTGCCGTATTCGAACGTCGTGTACGAAAGTCCGTAGCCGAACGGGAAGAGGGGGCCGTAGCCCGTGTCCAGGTAGTACGACGTGCAGCCTAACGACGTCTGCCCGGCTTGCAGCGGAATATCTTCCAGCAGCGTCTCGGTGCCGTTGCAGGGGCGGCCCGAGTTGTTGTGGTTGTAGTAGAACGGCGCCTGTCCCGCATCGCGCAGGAAGGTCATGGGGCTCTTGCCCGAGGGCACCGCCTTGCCTTTGATCAGGTCGGCGATCGCCGCACCGCCCATCGTGCCCGGGTGGAACGAGTAGAGCAGGGCGTCGCAGTTCGCCAGGTCGCGTTCGATCGTCAGCGGACGGCCCGCGATGACCACCACGATTACCGGCTTGCCGCTTTGGCGCACGGCGGCGATCAGTTCGCTTTGGGCTCCCTGCAGGTTGAGGCGCGAGAGCGAGTGGGCTTCGCCCGAGAGGATCGCCTCCTCGCCCACGCAGACGACGACGGCATCGGCCCGCGCCGCCGCGGCCCGCACCCGGGCGAAGTGGCGCGTGTCCGTGTCGCGGCTGTAGGCCAGCCCCGGTTCATAGATCACATGATAGTGCTCGCGCAGCCCCTGCAGCGGCGTTATCGTGTGCTCGGGTTCGCAGTCGAACGACCACGTGCCCAGCTGGTCGTAGGGCGCATCGGCCATCGGGCCCGTTACCAGAATCGTCCGGGCCTTTTCCAGCGGCAGCACGTTGTTCTTGTTTTGCAGCAGGATCGCCGACTCCGCAGCGCTCCGCTTCGCGGCGGCCAAATGTTCGGGGGCATAGACTTTCGTCCGCACGTTCGCCGCATCCACATAGGGATTTTCGAAGAGCCCCAGCCGGAACTTCAGCCGCAGGATGTTGCGCACCGCTTCGTCGACGGTCTTCTCGGCGATTTTGCCCTCCTTGACCAGCTCCTCGATGCAGGTGATGAAGCCGAACGACATCATGTCCATGTCCACGCCGGCGTTCACCGAGAGTTCGGTGGCATGGCGCAGGTCTTTGGCGAAGCCGTGGGCGATCATTTCGCCCGAGGAGTTCCAGTCGGTAACGACCATGCCGTCGAATCCCCATTCGCCGCGCAGGATGTCGCGCAGCAGGAAGTCGTTGCCCGTCGAGGGGATGCCGTCGATCTCGTTGAACGAGGTCATGAGCGTCAGGGCCCCGGCGTCGACGCAGGCTTTGAATGCCGGCAGGTAGGTGTTGCGCAGCGAGCGTTCGGAGATCATCGTCGAGTTGTAGTCGCGGCCTCCCTCGGCGGCTCCGTAGCCCACGAAGTGCTTGATGCAGGCCGCCATCGAGGTGGGGTCGGCATAGTCGTCGCCCTGATAGCCGCGGACCATCGCCGCGCCCATCTGCGCGTCTAAGTAGGGGTCTTCGCCCGAGCCTTCGGCCACCCGGCCCCAGCGGGGGTCGCGCGCCACGTCGAGCATCGGCGAGAAGGTCCAGCGCACGCCTGAGGCCGTCGCTTCGACGGCTGCCGCGCGGGCTCCCTCCTCCACCAGCAGGGGATCGAACGTCGCAGCCAGACCCAGCGGGATGGGGAAGATCGTGCGGAAGCCGTGGATCACGTCTCGGCCCACCAGGATCGGAATGTGCAGGCGGCTCTCTTCGACGGCGGCTTTCTGCACGGCGTTGATCTCCTCGGGGTCCACACAGTTGAGGATCGAGCCGATTTCGCCTTTCGCGGCGGCTGCCGTCAGGTCGTAGCCGCCCGACACCTGGTGCATCTGGCCGATCTTTTCGCGCAGGGTCATCTGCGCAAGCAGTTCGTCGACGCGGCGGTCGAGGTCGCTCTTCGGCGCGCATGCCACGGCCAGCGCCGCCAGCGCTGCGGAGGCAATATATTGAATGATTTTCATGCGATTCGCGTTTTAGAAGGTTATTCGATTTTCTGGAATACACGGACATAGTCCACTTCGTAGGTCGCGGGCAGACACCCTTCGTCGACGCCTTGCGCACCGCCCCAGTCGCCGCCCCATGCGAGGTTGAGCTTCAGGTAGAACGGCGCATTGAAAGGCCACGTGTTCTTGTCGCCTTTGCCGTCGTTGGCGAAGCGGAAGTGTTCCTCGCCGTCGAACAGGAAGCGCAGGTAGTCCGCGGTCCACTCCACGGCGTAGGTGTGGAACTCGGTCTGCGCCGTCGGCAGGAGAAATTCGTGGGTCTTCTGCGTGCCGATCGTGTGGTTGTAGGCGTTGCAGTGGATGCTCGACGAGACATAGTTGGGGTGGTAGCCCACCTCCTCCATGATGTCGATCTCGCCGTCGCCGGGCCACGTCGTGAAGTTCTTGGGCATCATCCAGAACGCGGGCCACGTGCCTTTGCCCGTGCAGAGCTTCAGGCGCGCTTCGAAGTAGCCGTAGGTCCACCCTTCGACGGTGTTCATGCGTATGGAACGGACTTTGCCGTCGATCTTCTTGGCGATGATCTTCAGCGTGCCGTTCGATACGAGGGCCAGCTTTTCGCTCTGATACTGGCCCGATACGTAGTCTTGCAGCTCATGATTGCCCCAGCCGCCGTCGCCGGTCTCGTACCACCATTTCGAGGCGTCGGGCAGCGATTCGCCGGCGGCGTTGAACTCCTCGGCCCATGCCAGGCGGTAGCCTGCCGGCGTAGGAATTTCGGACTCCACGTATTCGGCCCCTTCGGGCTTCGAGAAGCCGCTGCCGGCCTTGAAGCCGTTCCAGACGTAGATTTTCTGCAGACCGGGGTTGCCCGTCGCGTCGAACGTCTGCAGGCCCGGCTGGTTGCGGATGTCGATCTCCGTCAGCCGGTTGCCCGAGCAGTCGAGGTAGGTCAGCCGCGTGAGCTCCGAGAGGTCGAGTTCGGTCAGCTCGTTGTTCGAGCAGTCCAGATAGGTCAGCTGCGGGAAGTGCGCGTTCAGCTCGGCCATCGAGCGGATGCCGCGGCCCGCGGCTTCGATGCGGGTTACGGACGCCGCCTCTTTCGTGCTCAGCACGCCGTCGCCGTCCGTGTCGTAGTGCTCAAGCAGGTAGGCCTTGAATGCCGGGTCGGCGATTTCGACCGCCTCAACCTTGTAGTTTTGCGAGACGACCAGCCGCTTCTTCTCGTCGCCGATGCGGAAGACCAGCGCGGTCGTGCGGGCGTCGCCCGTTTTGTTTTCGTCGACGGTAACTTTGAGGGTCGCCGTGCCGGCCGTGCCGCCGCTCGGGGCGACGCGGCACCACGACGTATCTTCCGAATGGACGCCCCAGTCGGCCGTCGCCTCGACGGCGATCTGCTGCGTCGAAGCATCGTTGGCCAGCGCCAGCGTTTCGGGTGCGAAAGTCAGCTCGCCTTTCGGTGCCGGTGCCGGATCGTCCGACCCCGAGCAGGCGCCGGCGAGCAGTGCCGCGGCCGCTAAGAGACTCGATAACATGCGTTTCATGGTTTGAAGCGTAACGTGTGGGTTGAAAAACAGAGGGGCGGAGCCCCGGGTTGCGGCTCCGTCCCTCTGCACAGGGGGTTATTTCAGCTCGCCGACCCGGTGCTCCTGGAAGAGGATGTCCTTGATCGTCGCTACGGTGCCGGCTTCACAGCCGCCGAAGTCGAGCACGAGATTCAGCTTCGGAATATCTTTGCCGGAGAAGCGGCCTACCTGATAAAGAAGCTCCTCGTCGGCGCGCACCTCGTGGCGGTCGGCGAAGTAGAACGTCTCGTCGTCGCCGACAGCCGTAAGTTTGATCGTTACGCCCGGATGATTTTTCGTGCAGGTGATCGAGATGCTGAAGTCGTAGTACTTGTCGGCGCTCGATGCTACGTCGGTCTCCATTTTGACCTGAGCCTGCCACTGATCGGTCGTCGTTTCGGGCAGCGTAATGGTGTATGTGCGGCCCTCATGCGTATACTCGGGATCGGCGATCTGCTGCCAGCCGGCGTCGGCGAACCAGAAAGTAGGCTCTATGTCGGTCGGCCACATGTTGGCGTCCGATGCGGGGTCGAAGAGCGTCGGGCCTACCGGCTCCGCCGCCTCGACCGACATGTCGAGCGTGCCGTCGTTGTCGACGAACGTGAAGGTGTAGAGACCGGGTTCGGCGCCGTCGGTTTTGATGTTGCCGTCGTCATCGGGAATGTTGAACAGCCCGTTGCCCTCGATCGTGCCATATTTGTCTTTCGTCCATTCGACGCCCCAGTTGGCTTGTCCGAAGACCTTGATCGAGCCGCCCTCGGCTTTCATGTAGAGGGTGATGCGGTAGGTCTTTTCGTCGATGCGGGCGCAGGGCAGGGCGTTCTCGGTGGTCCAGCCGATGAGGTTTTCAACCGAGGGTTTGCCACCGCCGTCGCCGATGATCCAGAGGGCGCCGCTGTTGTCGTAGGTCGCGGGCTCGCCGTTCTTGAGCGGGAGCACCTTGAGCCACTTGCCGTCCCAGATGACGCGGTATTCGCCGTCTGCGGCGTTGAACTTGAGCGTCGAAGCGTCTACGTAGGTGAAGAAGTCGGGGTCTACCCAGATCGCCGAGAGGTCGATGCCCTTGACGGGGATTTCGTCGCCCTGCACAAGTTCGGTTTCGACCCGGCCGTTCGAGAAGCCGATGCCGTTGAATGCCTCGTCGGCATCTACATCGCCGCCGCCGCCCATAGGCACGAAGTCGTAGTGCCATACGATCGAACCGTTGTCGTGGCACATCTTGATCTCGCGGCGCAGGGCCGAGGTCGAGGTTTCGAGCAGCTTGTAGCGCGGCGTGTCGAGCGCGTCCTGATTGGGAATGTACGACAGGTTGGCACCCTCGTCCAGGCAGAGGTAGATTTCCTCGATGCCGGCGTCGTTCCAGTTCTGTTCGAACCGGTACTGCGCCTCGAACCCTTCGATGGGGGCCATGTAGTCGTTGTCATCATTGAGGTAATATTCGGGTTTGTAGCCCGAATCCTTGTTGACGTAAACCATGCCGTCCTCGCCCGGATCGTAGCTGTAGGTGCCGTCGGCGCTGAAGGTCATCACGTCATTGTAGAGGCTCCAGTCGGCCTTGTCTTCGGGGTCTGCCGACCACCAGTTGAGGCCGTCGCCGCCCGATTCGCCGCAGCCGAAGTGGCCCTTGACCGACGAGTTCCATACCCAGCTCTGCGTGCCGTTGTTCGAAACGGCGTTCTTGTAGGGCATTTCGTTGAACGGATCGCGGTAGACGTTCTCTAAGGTGAAAGTCTCGACTTTCGAGCCTACGGAGATGCCGTTGACGTTGTAGGCCTTGATCTCCACGGAGTACTCTTTGGCATCGCGGAAGCGGAGCCGCAGGCCGTTCTGCGCGTAGGCGTACTTCTTGTTGGAGGCGCCGTCGATCTTCTCGTCGCCGAAGATCCACAGGGGCACCATGCCCTTGTTGTTGAGCGTGAAAGTTACGTAGTTGGTCTCCTGATCGACGGCGATCGCGACGTCGAACTCCGAAGCCTGCGGCAGCCCTTTGGCGTCGGGTTCGGGGTAATCGGTCGTACAGGCGGCCATCGGCAGCGCGAGTGCGAACGCTATGTATTTCCAAATGCTTTTCATGTTCGTAACGTTTTTTTAGCGATGACTGTTAGTAGACGTTCTGCTGGATCGAGGGGTCCTTGTCGACCTCCGACTGCGGAATGGGCCAGTACTTCTTCGACTCGCTCCAGTCTACTTGGCGGTATTCGTGGTTGGCGGCGGTGAGGACCGTCGGAGCCAGGCCGCTGCGCACGAGGTCCCAGTAGCGCTTGCCCTCGCCGACGAACTCCTTGTGGCGTTCCTCGATGATGTCTTCGCGCGAGGTGCCCGTAGCGGTGCTGTGCGCACGGTCGCGGACCTGCTGGAGGTAGCCCGAGCCGTCCTGACCCAGCAGCACCGACAGCTCGGCAGCGTTGAGCAGCGTCTCGGCGTAGCGGTAGACCCGTACGTTGTTGCCCTGGTTCATGTTGGGGTCGCCTAAGTAGCCGTGGTTGCCGTTGACGCGGGCCATGTACTTCTTGAGCCAGTAGTCGGTGTTCTGCCAGCGGGGTTCGTAACCCGAAAGGCTGATGTTGTTCTCCTCGGCGTACTTCTCTAAGTTGAGAATACCGCCGTCGCGGCGGATGTCGCCCTCGTCGTACATGTCGTAAGTGGCTTTGGCCACCGGACCGAAGCCCCAGCCCTCGGCATATTCGCCTACGGCTTTGGGAATGCCGATCAGTATGGGATAGACCGTGCCGCCCGTAGCAATGGGTGCGTCCCAGCTGCGCACGCCGCCCTCGGAGACGTAGTTGATCTCCCAGATCGACTCGGAGTTCCACTCGCCGCTCTCCGACCAGATCGAGGCGTAGTCGGCCGCGAGCGAATACGGGCCCTCTTCGATGATCTCCTTCATGTAGCCGAGAGCTTTTCCGTAGCGCGTCTCGTCGTTCTGGTACATCACCGCTTCGGCGTAGAGCATGTAGGCCATCGCCAGCGATACGCGGCCCTCTTCGCCGCCTGCGACCTTCATGGGCAGGGCCTCCATCTCGATGGCCTCCTCGATGCGGGTTACGATGTGTTCGTAAACCTCGTCATGGCCGAGCTGTGCGGCGACGTAGGGGGCTTCGAGGTTGCGGTCGTAGTAGGGGATGTTGCCCCAGAACTTCCAGAGGATCGTGTAGTAGTAGGCCTTGAGGATCGTCGCTTCGGCCTTGTAGCGGGCTTTGCGCGCGTCGCTCATGTTGGGAACGTGGTCCACGTTTTCCAGGACGTGGCAGGCGCGGTTGATGCCCGAGTAGGCGATCGTCCAAATCTGGTTGCAGCAGTCGATCGAGGTGGCCGTGTAGAAGTGGGTCTTCGCCAGAATAGGCTGGTCGCCCTCGTTGCTGCCGCCGCAGTAGATGTCGTCGGCCATGATGTCCGAGACCATGCAGAGGTTGTCGTACTGGTAGAAGTAGTCGAACCATTCCAGCGGGTCGTAGGCGGCCGTGAGGGCCTGGAACATGCGGCTCTCGTCGGTGAAGTATTCGTCGAGGGGCTCGGAGCTGTTGTGCTTCACCGTGATGAAGTCTTCGGTGCAGGCCGCCAGCAGGATCGTGGCGGCGGTGCCGAGCGCTATGATAGCTTTTTTCATGATCGTCATTCGTTTTTCAGATTAGAACGTGAGGTTTACGCCGACCGAGAGGGTGCGCGACTGCGGGTAGACGCCGCGGTCGATGCCGATTTCGGTGCCGAAGCCGTTGCCGCCCGTTACTTCGGGATCGCAGCCCGAGTAGTTGGTCAGCGTGAAGAGGTTCTCGGCCTGCAGGTAGACTCTCAGACGCGAGATGCCGGCCTTGCGGGTGATCTGCTGCGGCAGTGTGTAACCCAGCTGGATGTTGCGGGCGCGCAGGAACGAGCCGTCTTCGAGCCAGAGGTCCGAGCTGCGGTAGTTCTCGTTGGCCGAGTCGTAGGTGAAGCGCGGGTACTTGTTGGTCGTGCCCTCGCCCGTCCAGCGGTTGAGGATCGTCTTCGGGAGGTTGATGTAGTAGAGGTCCGTGCGGCGCGTTACGTTGAAGACTTCGCAGCCGGCCTGACCTTGCAGCAGGATGTTGAGGTCGATCCCTTTCCACTCGAAGCCGAGATTCAGGCCGAACG
Source organism: uncultured Alistipes sp. (assembly GCA_964542345.1). GTDB lineage: Bacteria > Bacteroidota > Bacteroidia > Bacteroidales > Rikenellaceae > Alistipes. The sequence goes on along the minus strand of CAZIUJ010000022.1, from coordinate 8,969 downwards.
TCCAGTCGGGCATGCCCTTGCCGATCATCGTGCGGTCGTCGTCGTTGATCGTGCCGTTGCCGTCGATGTCCACGAAGCGGACGTCGCCGGGCTGCGCTTTGGGCTGCAGAAGCTGCCCCTCGGCGTTGACGTAGGCGTTCACTTCATCCATGTTCTGGAAGATGCCGGCGGTTTTCCAGCCGTAGAAGTAGGGGAACGGCAGTCCTACGACGCCGCGCGTCAGCTGGCCGATCTTGTGGCTCGAACCGTAGAGCGCCGGGTTCTCGGTGCCCAGGTAGGTCAGCTTGTTCTTATTATAGGTGGCGTTGACCGATGCGTGCCACTTGAAGTCGCCGCGGCCGTCGCGGTAGCCCAGCTCCAGCTCCACGCCGGAGTTCTTCATGTCGCCGATGTTGCCGATCGGGGCCGAGTCGCCCGAGTAGGAGGGCACGGGCATGTCGAGCAGCATGCCTCGGGTCTTCTTGTCATAGTAGTCGACCGAGAAGGTCAGCTTGTTGTTCAGGAACGCCAGGTCGAGACCCACGTCTACCTGCCGCGACTCCTCCCACTTCACGTCCGGATTGGCCAGCCCCGAGGGTTTCGCGCCGATGGCGATCGATTCGGTGGCCGTGGCGCCCGAGCCGAAGACGTAGTTGTTGCCCGAGTTCATGTAGACCGCATAGCGGAAGTCGCCGATGTTGTCGTTGCCGTTGATACCCCACGAGGCGCGCAGCTTCATGGCCGAGAGCCACTCGACGTCGCGCAGGAAGGCTTCGTTCTTGGCGTTCCAGCCGGCCGACACCGAGGGGAAGTTGCCCCACTTGTTGTTGGCGCCGAAGCGGCTCGAACCGTCGCGGCGGATCGTCGCCTCGAACATGTAGCGTTCGTCGTAGTTGTAGGATACGCGGCCGAAGTAGGAGGCCAGGCGGTAGGGAATCGAGTTCCAGCTGCCCCAGCCGTTGCGGTCGCCGTCGGTCTGCTGGCCGAGGGTGTTGTTGACCGAGATTTTCCACGTGTCGTAGGGGTACATCAGGCCTTTGGCCGAGCCGCCGACGTTCATCGACGACGACGAGAGGGCCGACTGGCCCAGGAGGATCGCTACCGAGTGCTTGCCGAACGTCTTTTCATAGGAGAGGATGTTTTCGACCTGCCACAGCAGCGAGCGGTTCATGCTCTGCCAGGCGGAGGTGGCGTAGTTGGTCTTCTCGACGACCGATTCGTTGCCGTCCTTGTCGTAGGTCGTGTTCTCGGTTACGGTGTCGTAGGCGTAGTTCTTCGACGAGAGGAAGTATTGCTGCGAGTAGCCGTAGCTGCCCCAGAATGCGAGGTCGATGCCCACCGACGTGCGGAACTTCAGGCCGTCGTAGATGTGCAGCTCGGCGGCGAAGTTGCTCACGAACTTGTCCGTGTGGTACTTCTCGCCCGGCAGTTCGAGCGAGGCCAGCGGGTTGGTCTGTTCGTTGTAGACGGCGCCGTCGGCGATCGTGTAGGGACGGCCGTTCTTGTCGCGGACGATGTAGTCGTAGCCGTCGGGATAGAGGGTCTTGTAGCTCTCTTCGGTCTCGGCATCCGCGAAGATCGGCTCCAGCGGCGACATGCCGATGGCCGAGCCGAGCGGCGAGCCGTACTCCGAGTTCGTCGAGATGCCTTTCGAAAGGATGCGCGCGTAGGAGTTCGAGGTTTGGAGCGTCAGCTTGTTGAGCCAGTCGCGCTCTTTCGTGCGGTCGAAGATCGTTACGCCGATGTTGGCGCGCAGGGTGATGCGTTCGTAGGATGAACGGTCGAAGTTGCCGCCGATGATGCCTTCGCGCGAAAGGTAGCCGGCCGAAAGGGCGTAGTTCACTTGGTCGGAAGCGCCGCTGATCGTGATGTCGTGTTTCATCACCGGAGCGTTGTCGTTGAAGATCGCGCCCACCCAGTCGGTGCCTTTGCCGTATTCGTAGGGATTCTCGTAGCGGGGCGTGCTGCCGTTGTTGATGGCACCTTCGTTCATCATCATGGCGTACTCCGTGGCGTTGAGCACCTGGGGCTTGCGCCAGGGGTTCTGCCAGCCGTACGAGAAGTCGTAGCTGACTTTGGCGCCGCCTTTTTCGCCGCGCTTCGTCGTTACGAGGATCACGCCGTTCGTCGCACGGGCTCCGTAGACGGCGCCCGAAGCGGCGTCCTTCAGCACCTCGATGCGTTCGATGTCGTTGGGGTTGAGGTAGTCGATGCCGCCCGAGATGGCCAGACCGTCTACAATGTAGAGGGGTTCCGAGTTGTTGATCGAGCCCACGCCGCGGATGCGGACCTGGGCGCTGGCGTCGGGTGCGCCGGAGGTCGTCGTTACGGTAACGCCCGAGGTCATGCCTTGCAGCACGTTGTCGATGCGCGTCTGCGACTGGTTCTTCAGCTTGTCGGCCGTGATGCTCGAAATGGCGGCCGTTACGACGCTTTTCTTCTGCGTGCCGTAGCCGACCACGACGATTTCGTCGATGGCGGCCGTATCTTCCTTAAGGACGAAGTCATAGGCGGTTCTTCCCCCCCCCACGGTTACCCGTTGGGGTTCGTAGCCGAGGTAGCTCGCTACCAGCACGGCACCGTCCGCCGCCTGGATCGCGAACGAGCCGTCGATGCCGCTCAGCACGCCGAGCGAGGTACCTTCGACCGTAACGGCGGCGCCGATGATCGGCACGCCCGTCGCGTCCTTGACGGTACCCGTTACTTGTTGGGTCTGTGCGAACGCACTCCCCGCCGCCATAATCGCGAAGATTAGAGCGATCTTGAAAGTCAAGGTTTTCATAGGCTTTTGTGATTGGTTAGGTAAATATGGAGTTTCTTCTTCTTTTCCGGCTTCTTCGGCGCGATATTTTGAAATTTCTTAAAATATCCGGCTCCGTTCTTTTCATACTTCAAAAATAAGCATTTTGTAGCCATTTTGTAACCTGCTTCGGCAACGGTCCCTCAGAATATAATTCATAAAACGCTTAATATCTTCATAACCAATCGTTTGATGTCCGTTCGGCAGGTAAAAAAGTGGATGCTCCAAACGGGCCGAATGTTCGCACGATTGTAAAAAGTGGAAATAAAAATTTTTATAATTTGTTAATTCGTTGATTTTCAGTATCTGTTTCCGGATGCACGCTCCGTAAAAAGTGGATTTATCGGGCGAAACCGCTCGTTTTTCGCTCCTTTTTTCGGCAGAAAAGCGCCTTTTACAGATGCTCGATGCTGCGACGATAGGCGGCCAGTTCCGCTTCGGAAAAGCGGGCCAGCGCTTCGTCCGTTTCGCGGAGCAGGCGCGTCCGTTCTTCGGGCAGGCCTCCCAGCAGCGGCACGGCGTTGGAGACCGTGTGGCCCATCAGGGTCGTGGGTACGGTCAGCTCGGTCAGGAAGGTGCGGAGTTCTTCGAGCCGTTCGCGTTCGCCGGCTTCTACGAAACGGCCGGCCGCGACGTCGGTCGCCAGCGGCGCTTCGGGAAAGAGCGTCAGCGAGACGACTCCTATTATATAAGGGTGCAGTTCGTTGAAGAGCGCTGCCGTGGCGCGCGCCGCCCGTTCGCCGTGGCCGCTTCCGGCCAGGCCCGTCATGTAGGTGAGGTAGTATTCGATGCCCGCCGCATCGAGCCGTCGGCATTGCTCGCGGATGTCGGCTGCCGCATAGCCCTTGTTCATGAAGGCGAGCGAGGGATCGTCGCCCGTCTCGGTGCCGATCGTCAGGCCCGTGATGCCGCGGGCCCGCAGTTCGCGCAGCTCCTCGTCGCTTTTCGCGGCGATGTCCGTGATGCGGGCGAACATGCCGATGGTCCGCACTTTGGGCAGGAAGTCGCGGATGCGGTCGGCGAGCCGCACGAGCCGGCCGCCGCTCAGCACGAACGGATTGGCGCCGACCAGAAAGACGCGGCGTGCCCGCGGCTGGTAGCGGGCTGCGAGCGCAAGGTCGGCATCGATCTCTGCGGCGGGCGAAAGGCGGAAGCGCAGATCGCCGTAGAGCGAGCAGAATTTGCAGGCATGGTGCGTGCAGCCCACGGTCGCCTGCAGCAGCACGGAGTGGGCTTCGTAGGGAGGGCGCCAGACGGTGCCGGTGAAGTGGGGTTGTTGTTCCATATCGGTCGGATTTTTCCTATTTTTGACTTTATCGAAGATACTTCGTCTCGGCATAACCAAGCTATCGCTTGTTTCTGCGCTCGACTGTTCGTATCTTTGGCTTCGCAAGTTAACCCCGATTTCGGGTCGAAACAAGAACGCACGCGGCTGTCAGCAGCTTACGCCGGCGTTCGTTTTCGTGATCCCGAGGTCGTTGCTGCGATGAAAAAAATGGAGAAAAATTCCGACCGGCCGGCTTTGTCGCCCGCCTGCGCGATGTTCGAGCGCTTCGGCAGCCGCTGGGCGCTGCTCGTGCTGCTGACTTTGCACGGGCAGGGCGTGCTGCGGTTCAGCCACCTGAGACGGGCCGTGCCCGGCGCCGTCTCCGAACGGATGCTGGCCGCCACGGTGCGCGATCTCGAAGAGGCGGGGTTGGTCGCACGCCGCGTTTACCCCGAAGTGCCGCCGCGCGTGGAGTACAGCCTGACGCCGAAGGGTACTTCGTTGATCCCGCTGTTGAACGATTTGTTGAAGTGGGCCGAGGAGAATGCCTGAGCCGTCAGTCTCTTTTGCGGATCGGCAGTCGCTCCCACAGCCACTCAGGAATCAGCCGCCAGAAGAAGACCAGCACGGCATAGCGCCGGTCGATGACCACGCGGCGTTTGCGCCGCACGATCGCCCGGAAGATGCGCCGGGCGACCGGCCCGGGCTGCATGAGGAGCGGATAGTCGTCGCCCGCCAGCAGCGGCGTGGCGACGAAGCCGGGGCGGATGTCCGTCAGGCGGATGCGGAGCCTTTCCATGCGGGCAAGCTGCGCGAGGGCGTCCACGTAGGTGTTTTGCAGCCGCTTGGTCGCCGAGTAGGCCGGGGCCGCGCCCAAGCCGCGCGTGCCGGCTACGGAGCTGATGACGGCGATGTGGCCGCCGCCCTGCGTGCGGAAGCGTTCGAATGCCGCCGTTACCATGCGCACGAACCCCTCGCCGTTGGTACGGAGCGTCTCCAGCTCGATGTCGGGCCGCAGGTCGGTGTTGCGCTTGCCGATGCCCGAGGCGTGGAAATAAATATCCATGCCGCCCAAGCGGTCGATGAGTGCGGTCAGCCGCTGCGGGGCTTCGTCTGCCGTGATGTCGATCGTCGCGGTTTCCACCTGCCCGGGGGCCTGCGCCCGAAGTCGTTCGAGGGCTTCTTCGTTGCGGCCCGCGGCGCCTACGCGCCAGCCTGCGGCGATGCAGAGGCGGGCGACCTCATAGCCCAATCCCGACGTGGCTCCGACGATGACGATGCGTTTCATGGGTTGTTTTTTGTCCTTGCGATTGTCCCGGCAATATCTTATCTTTGCAAAGATAGCTGTTTCGGCGGTTATCCGATGCGCAAACCCTGAAAAATAGGATAAGATGAAAAAAACGATCGTGGCGCTTTGCGCCGTGCTTCCGCTGTTTTTCGCGAACGCGCTCTTCGCGCAGCGGCTCGACAAGATGCAGTGGTTCAACGAACCGGCGGCCTGGGAGATTCGCGGTGCCGATCTCTTCGTGATGCAGGTACCCGCCAAGACCGATTATTGGCGGATTACGCACTATGGATTCACGGTCGACGATGCGCCGTTCTGCTACGCGACCTACGGCGGCGAGTTCGAAACGAAGGTCAAGCTGACGGGCGACTACCGGACTACGTTCGACCAGATGGGCCTGATGCTGCGCATCGACCACGAGCACTGGATCAAATGCGGTGTGGAGTTCGTCGACGGACACCAGAACGTCTCGGCCGTGGTAACGCACGGCACCTCCGACTGGAGCGTCGTCGAGTTGGAGCGGGCGCCCCGTTCGTTGTGGATTCGGGCGGTGCGGCGTTTGGATGCCGTGGAGATCGCCTATTCGTTCGACGATGCGACCTACCGGACGATCCGCACCTGCTACCTGGAGGCGCATCGGCCCGTGCAGGTGGGTTTGATGGCCGCTTCGCCCGATGGCGAGGGCTTCGAGGCCCGCTTCGAGCACTTCGTCGTGAAGCCCCTGCCCGACTTGCGGCGTCTGGAGTGGGCGGCCCGGCAGCAGCAGTAGGGTGGTCCGGCTGCGGGCTCCCTATTCGTCGGCCTCTTCTTTCCAGGCCGCGCCTCCCTTTTTGCTTCGGGGCAGCGCGAGGGCGCTCCGCACGGCTTCTTCCGGGAGTTTGTCCGGGGCGATGCGCAGCAGGAAGTGGGTCTGCTTGTTCTCCTCGCCGGAGGTGTAGGCCTGCACGAACTCCCAGCCGCGGCAGGTCATGTAGTTGAGCGCCTGCATCCCCGATTCGAACTGGTAGGCACGTCCTTCGGCATCGGTCAGCATCTCGTATCTCCAAAAGGAGGTTTTTTGCCCGAAGTCGAAGATGACGTTGTTGCCGTTGGTAACGGGCATGTGGGAGCAGATGATTTCGCAGTAGAGCCAGGCCGGCATGTCGGCCGGCATTCGGTCGGGCACCAGGACAGCATTCTGCGCCTGCAGCGGAATGATGCCGAGCAGTCCGCAAAAAAGAGGGATCAGCTTTTTCATCATCGTCTTATTTTTCCGGTTCGTATTGCACGCACTCGATGCCTACCTTGCGCAGGAGGTCGAGACCTTCTTCGGAGCGGTATTCCTCGCTGTAGACCACGCGCCGGATGCCGGCCTGAATGATGAGCTTCGAGCACTCCAGACAGGGCGCCGCCGTGATGTAGAGCGTCGAGCCGTCGCAGTTGTTGGCGCTCTTGGCCACTTTCGTGATGGCGTTCGCCTCGGCATGCAGGACGTAGGGCTTGGTGCGGCCCTCGTCGTCTTCGCAGATGTTTTCGAAACCCGAGGGCGTGCCGTTGTAGCCGTCCGAGATGATCATCTTGTCCTTGACGATCAGGGCCCCCACCTTGCGGCGTACGCAGTAGGAGTTCTCGGCCCAGATGCGCGCCATGCGCAGGTAGCGCAGGTCCAGCTGCCGCTGTTTCTCTTCGTTATAGCCCAAAACTTTGCAAGTTAAAATTCACAATTCATAATTCACAATTTTCCCGATTCCGCCGCGCCTCAGAAGAATGGCGTGTTTGCGGCAACATGCGTCGGTATGTATGCTCAATTATGAATTGTGAATTCTTAATTGTGAATTGTTACAGTCCTTTTCCGTGGCAGTTCTTGTATTTCTTGCCCGAGCCGCAGGGACAGGGATCGTTGCGGCCGACTTTCTTCTCAACATGAATGGGCATGGGCTTCTGCTTGTCGCCTTGCCCGGCCTGCGCTGCGGCTTGCATGCGCGAGGCCTGCAGCTTGTCGACGTCCACTTTCGCGCGTTGCTGCCGTTCGCGCTGCACGGCTTCGGCATTCTGGTCGCGGACCGGAATGTAGGCCTTGTTCAGCACGGACAGGACGTCGCGGTTGACTTGCACGAGCATCTTCGAGAAAAGCCCGAACGACTCGAACTTGTAGATCAGCAGCGGGTCTTTCTGCTCGTAAGTGGCGTTCTGCACGCTCTGGCGCAGGTCGTCCATCTCGCGCAGGTGCTCGCGCCAGGCGTCGTCGATCGTCGTGAACATCACCACTTTCGAGAATACCTTGTAGATTTCGGCACCGTCCGTCTCCTTGCATTTGCGCAGGTTCACCGGTACGTTGTAGCCTAAGTGGCCGTCGGTGATCGGGAAGTAGAGGTTCGCGTCGAGCTGGTCTTTCTTCTCTTCGTAGATGCGCTGCATGACGGGCCGCACCGTGTCGGCCACAGCTTTGGCCCGGCGGGCGTAGGCGGCCCGGAGGTCTTCGACGATCAGCTCGACGAGCGTTTCGTCTTTGGCGTCGTCGTAGGTCTGTGCGTCGAACGAGGGTTCCACGGCCACGTCGCGGATCAGCTCGAAGCGGAAATCTTCGAAGTCGATGCCGCGGTGCGTCTCCACGAAGTCGGCGGCGTAGTCGTACATCGTGTTGTTGAGGTCGATCTCGACCCGTTCGCCGTAGAGAGCGTGGCGGCGGCGCGTGTAGATCACTTCGCGCTGCGAGTTCATCACGTCGTCGTATTCCAGCAGGCGCTTGCGGATGCCGAAGTTGTTCTCCTCGACTTTCTTCTGGGCCCGTTCGATGGCTTTGGTCATCATGCCGGCCTGAATCACCTCGCCCTCTTTCAGACCCATGCGGTCCATCATGGCGGCGATGCGGCCCGAGCCGAAGAGACGCATCAGGTCGTCTTCCAGCGAGACGAAGAACTGCGACGATCCCGGGTCGCCCTGACGGCCCGCACGGCCGCGCAGCTGCCGGTCGACGCGGCGGCTTTCGTGGCGCTCGGTGCCGATGATCGCCAGACCGCCCGCCTGCTTGACTTCGGGCGTGAGCTTGATGTCCGTTCCGCGGCCCGCCATGTTGGTGGCGATGGTTACCTGCCCCGAGCGGCCGGCTTCGGCCACGACTTGCGCCTCCAGCTGGTGTTGCTTGGCATTCAGGACGTTGTGCTTGATGCCGCGGAGCTTGAGCATGCGGCTCAGGAGCTCCGAAATCTCGACCGACGTCGTGCCCACGAGCACCGGCCGGCCCTCGCCCACGAGGCGTACGATCTCCTCGATCACGGCGTTGTATTTCTCACGCTTGGTCTTGTAGATCAAGTCTTGACGGTCGTCGCGGATCACGGGGCGGTTCGTCGGGATGACCACTACGTCCAGCTTGTAGATCGACCAGAACTCCGAGGCTTCGGTCTCGGCCGTACCCGTCATGCCGCCCAACTTGTGGTACATGCGGAAGTAGTTCTGCAGCGTGATCGTCGCGAAGGTCTGCGTCGCCGCTTCGACCTTGACATGTTCTTTGGCTTCGATCGCCTGATGCAGGCCGTCGGAGTAGCGGCGTCCCTCCAGGATGCGGCCCGTCTGTTCGTCGACGATCTTGACCTTGTTGTCCATGACGACATATTCGATGTCTTTCTCGAACATGGCGTAGGCCTTGAGCAGCTGGTGGA
>CAZIUJ010000021.1:0-18052 GCA_964542345.1 uncultured Alistipes sp. | reverse complement strand
TGCGCCTCTACTTCGAGAACGACGTGCGCTTCCTGCACCAGTTCGACGAGGCGCTCTAACTTCCTTTTTTCGTTGAAACGTCCGGCAGCCATATCGATCTTCTGCGCGGCGCTCTTTTCCACGGCTTTCGTCGCCGGAAAGGGCCCCGTTCCCGCCGACACGCCGGCGTGGGCCGATTCGCTGCCGAGCCTCTACCTCTACACCGAGGGAATCAAGCAGCACGCCATTGCGGGCGATTCGGCCCGGGCCCGGGCTTTCTTCACCGAGGCTATCCGCCTCGATTCGACCTTCGCGCCGGCCTACTACGCGCTGGCCGTCGCGCAGATCGACGCTGCACCCGCCGCGGCCGGGAAGCTGGCCCGCCGGGCCTGTGAGCTCGATACGGCCAACTTGTGGTACCGGGCGCTCTACGGGCAGGCGCTGATCTATTCCGGGGCTTACGACGAGGCGCTCCCCCTCTTCCGCGACCTGCGGCGCCGGGAGCCCGGCAATCCGGACAACTACCGCATCCTCGCGGCCCTCTACGAGTTGGACCGGCAGCCTTTCGCGGCGATCGCCACGCTCGATTCGGCCGAGGTGCGCTTCGGGCGGATTCCCATGCTCGGCACCATGAAGCGGCAGCTGCTGATCTCCACGCGGCAGTTCGACAAGGCCGTCGCCGAAGCCCGCGCCGTCGCCGAGGCGGCGCCCTACGAGGCCGAGCACCACGTGGTCCTCGGCGACCTCTACGCCCGCACGGGCAAGGATTCGCTGGCGCTGGCCTCGTACGACCGGGCGCTGAAGATTGACTCCACGTCACTCACGGCCCTGGCCGCCCTCTCCGACTTCTACAACGAGCGCCGCGACTTCCGCTCGATGCTGGCCGTTACGCGGCGTTTGTTCGCCCTCGACGCCATGCCCCTCGACCGCAAGATTGACCGCTTCGGGCAGTTCACCTCCGACATGCGCTTCTACCGCGAGTACTACATCCAGCTCAACGACCTGGCTTCGACACTCGCCATCCGCTATCCGCGCGACCGGCGGGTCGTGGAGCTCTACGCCCGGCATCTGATCGCTTCGGGCGAGCTGGAGCGGGCGTTGGAGCTCTACAAGCTGCATACGCAGGATGTGCCGCCCGTGGAGGAGTATTTCTCCTCGGTGATCGACATCGAAACCTACCTGCAGCGTCCCGACTCGGTGAACCGCTACGTCGACCGGGCGCTGACGCTCTTTCCCGACCGGCCGGTCTTCCACATCGCCCGGGGCAATGCCTTGAGCTACGCCAAGCAGCACCGGGCGGCCCTCAAGGCCTACCGCGAGTCGCTGCGCTTCGCCGACAGCGATTCGTTGCGCGGGGTGATCTGGGGGCTGACGGGCGACACATGGCACCAGATCGCCGTCAGCGCAGCTTCCGGCACGCCGGTGTCCCCGCGTGCGGCGGCCGAGCGGCGGCAGGCTCTCCGGGCGTGCTACCGAGCCTACGACCGCAGCCTGAAGCTCTTGCCCGACAACCCGCTGGTGATGAACAACTACGCCTACTTCCTGGCTCTCGAAGGCCGCGAGCTGGAGCGGGCCCTCGCCATGGCGAGCCGCGCCGTGGCGCTCACCGACAACAACCCCACCTATTTGGACACCTATGCGTGGGTGCTCTTCCGCATGGAGCGGGCCGAGGAAGCTCGGCGCATTATGCAGCAGGCCATTGCGCGCGACAGCCGCCAAAGCGCCGAGCTGCTGGTCCACTACGGCGATATTCTCGCGGCATTGGGCGAGCGCTTCATCGCCGAAACCTACTGGCGCAAGGCCCTCGAACGGGGCTACGACGCTGCAGCGATCTCCCGGCGCTTCGAATCCGGCAAAAACGAATGATCCCCTCCCGACGATGAAACCGCTCCGTTCGCTGCTGATCCTCCTTTTTCTGCTGCCTCTGCTGCCGGCCGCGGCTCAGACCGACCGCATCGAGGAGCAGAAGCGCGTGATTGAGAACCTCGAAAAGAAGATCGCGGCCGAGGAGCAGCAGATCGCCAGCCTCAAGAAAGGGCGCGCTGCGACCGAGGAGCGGGCCCGGCGTCTGGCCGGGCAGATCGAGTCGCGCACGCGCCTGCTCGACGAGACACAGAAGCAGGCGCAGCAGCTGCGCGAGGAGATCGCCCGCAAGAAACGGGTGGCCGGCGACCTCTCGGCTTCGTGCCAGCGCCTGCAGGAGCAGTATGCCGAGATGGTGCGCGAATCCTACCGCAACTACCGCCACCAGAATTACCTGACCTACGTCTTCGCATCGCGCAGCTTCATCGACATGGCCCGCAAGTTCGCGGCCCTGCGCGAGGCGGCGGCCCTGCGCGAACGCAAGCTGCAGGAGCTGCGCACGCTCTCCGAGCGGGTGCGCACCGAGAAGGAGCAGCTCGATGCCCGGCAGAAGTCGCTGACGTCGGTAACCAAGAAGCTCTCGTCGCAGAAGATCGAGCTGGAGCGCGACGCCCGCAACGCGCGGGTCGAGATCCGGCGGATGTCCGAGAAGGAGAAGTCGGCCCTACAGCGCAAGCTGGCGCAGCAGCAGCAGCTGAGCGTCGCCATCGACCAGCTGCGCAAGCTCTCCAAAGGCAACACGGCGGGTGCGTCGTTTTCGTCGCGAACTTCGGGACTGCAGCTGCCCGTGCCTGCGGGGCGCGTGAAGCGCTACCGCGAGAACATGGCCGAGATCACGGGCCCCAAAGGGGCGCAGGTGGTCTCGATCTACGAGGGCAAGGTCGTGGAGATCAAGCGCAACCGCATCACCGACAAATTCGACGTTTTCATCGCCCACGGCGAGTATATTACCTCCTACGCCAACTTGGGGTCGGTCTGCATCGAAAAGGGGCAGAAAGTCTCCAAGAACCAGCGCATCGGCACCGTCGGCTCGGCGATCGACGCGCTGACCATGCAGATCGAGTACCGCATCGTGTTCGGCATCTACCCGCCCAACCCGTCGCAGAAGCTGCTGGCGGAAAACTGCTTCAAGAAGAAATGATCCGTTATTATACCGACGACTGCACCTACCGCCTGCCGCAGAAGCGGCTGACGGCCGCCTGGCTGCGCACGGTGGCCGAGGCCGAGGGCTACATCCTGGGCGACGTCAACTACATCTTCTGTTCGTCGCAGCGCCTGCTCGACATGAACCGCCGCTTCCTCGGGCACGACTACTTCACCGATGTCATCACGTTCGACTACAGCGACCGGCGGGGTACGCGCATCCTCTCGGGCGACATCTTCATCGATGTGGAGACCGTGGCCGACAATGCCCGCCGATACGGCGCCGCACGGCTGGAGGAGATGCGCCGCGTCGTGGTCCACGGCGTGCTGCACCTCTGCGGCCAGAAAGACAAAACCCCCGCGGCCAACCGGCAGATGCACCGCAAGGAGGATAAATACCTGGCCTTTTGGACAATTAAAAATGAAGAATGAAAAATTAAAAATCATTCTTCTTTCAGTCCTTCCGAACGCGGTGAAGAATCCCGGGCTCTTCAGCCGGAATGCGGGGTTGAGAATAATTCCTGAGAAAACATTTTCATTCTTAATTCTTCCTTTTTAATTCGATGAAATCCCTCCCGATGCTGCGGCTGCTGGTGCCCTTTGCGGCGGGGATCGTCGCGGCGGAGTGGTGGACGTTGCCGGGGTGGTTCTTCGCCGCGGCTTTTTTGTGGTGCGGGGTCGCGGCGCTGCTGCTGCGTTCGTCGGCCGCCGTCGTGGGGATGCTCCTGACGCTCGGGTGGGGCGTCGGACAGGAGGGGACGCCCGTGCGGAGCGTGCCGGTCGACCCTCTCTGCCTGTGGGAGGTCGATGTGGCGGACGTTCCCGCGGACCGGGGCCACTACGTCGCGGCCGATGGGTTGATCCGGGCATGGAGCGGGCTGCCCGACAGCTGCTGGCATCCGGCCTGCGACCGGGTGCTGCTGCGGGCCGATTCGCTCGTTTTGCTGCCGGAGGGCGGACGCATCCGCTGTTTCGGTCGCATCCGACCTTTGCGGGGCGGCTCCGAGAGCTACCGGCGGCTGATGACCCGGCGGGGATTCGTCGGGGTTCTGTCGCTTTCGGAGCGCGATTTGATCGCCTCGGAGCCTGCCGTGCGGCCGAACCTCCATCTGCGGGCGGCCGCGCGGATGAAACGCCGCTGCAGACTCGGCGATGCCGGAGCGGTCCTCCGGGCGATGACCGTGGCCGACCGCAGCGCCCTGAGCCCCGAGCTGCGGGCAGCCTATGCCCGCAGCGGGATGTCGCACCTGCTGGCCGTTTCGGGGCTCCATACGGGCATCGTCTTTCTGCTTGTCAACTTCGTGGTGCGGGGGCTCGTGCTGTTGAGGTACGGCCACCTGCTGCGCCATCTGTTGGCCGTAGGGGCCGTGTGGCTCTATGTCGCGGCCGCCGGATTCCCGCCGAGCGCCGTGCGGGCCGCCGCGATGTGTACCCTCCTGCAGGCGGCGCTGGCTTCCGGGTCGGAGTATGCGGCGCTGAATGCCTCGTCGGCCGCGGCGTTCGGCATGCTGCTGTGGAATCCCGCCTGGATCGGCGATGTGGGCTTCCAGCTTTCGTTCATCGCCGTGGCGGCCATTCTGCTGTGGGCCGTGCCGCTCTGCCGCCGGCTGCGCACGGGGCGCAGGATCGTCGACTTGGGGGTCGCCGCCTGGGTTGTCTCCCTGACAGCTTCGCTCGCAACGGCACCGTTGGTCTCCCACGCTTTCGGCATCGTGCCCGTCGCCGGACTGCTGCTCGGTCCGGCAGTCGTGCCGCTGGCGGGAATCATCGTGCTGTCGGGCGTCGCGGGGATGCTGCTGCCTGCCTGCTGGTGGGCGGGCGAAGCGGTGGCCGGGCTGCTGAACGGCGCGGTCCGTCTGGCGGCCGGGATGCCGGGTGCGGCGGTCGAATATGCCTTGCCGGCAGGGTGGACGGCGGCGTGCTACCTGCTTTTTGCCGGGGTTACGGCGGCGTTTTACCATTATGAACCGAAAAAAAGCGTACTTTTGTCCCGATGACTTCCGAAGAATACGAACTGCTCCTGACCGACTCCGTCCGGCAGGCCGTGGCAGCGGCCCGGGGCCGCGATCCGCTGGAGGTGGCGCTCGACGCCCGGGTGCCCCATGCGCGGATCGTCGCCACGCAGGTCAAGTATCTGGCGCGCGCCGAAGCGAAACTGCCCTCCTACGCGGCGGCGCAGTGCATCCTGCCGCCGCTGGCTTTCGAACAGGCGTCGAGCGAGCGTTGTGCGGCCCGCAAAAGCCTCGGGGGCGACGCGGTGCTGGACCTCACCTGCGGGTTGGGGGTCGACGCACTGGCGCTGAGCCGCCGCTTCCGCCGCGTGGTAACACTCGAACGCAGCGAGGTGCTGGCGCAGGTCGCGCGGGAGAATTTCCGTCGCTTAGGCGCATCGAACATCGAGGTGCTGACGACCTCGGCAGAGGAGTATTTGGCCTGCACGGAGGAGCATTTCGACTGGGTCTATGCCGACCCCGACCGCCGCTCGGCCGCGGGCCGCAAGCTGGTGCGACTGGAGGATTGTTCGCCCGCGATTCCGGTGCTGCTGCCGGCCATTCGGCGCGTCGCCGGGCGGCTGTGCCTGAAAAATTCGCCGCTGTTCGATGTCGACGAGGCGCTGAGGCGCTTCCCCGGCTGCCGGGTGGAGGTCGTGTCGCTCGACGGCGAGTGCAAGGAGGTGGTCGTCTACGACGACGGCACGGGTCCGGCTCTAACGGCCGTGGCGCTCGGCGACGGGGAACGCATCTTTACGGCTCCTCCCGGGGCTGCAGTGCCGCTGCCCGGGGCGTTCGAGCCGGCGCGCTACCGGTGGCTCACGGTGCCCGACGTGGCGCTGCAGAAAGCCCGCCTGGCGCGGCTTCAGCTGGCCGGGCAGGCCGACACGTGGAGCGACAACGGCTTCGGCTTCTCGGCCGAAAGGCCCGGGGATGCGATCGGCAAGGTTTTCGCGATCGAGCGGATCGACCCCTACGACCCGCGGCGCCTGAAGCGCGAGCTGCAGGGATGCGGCGCAACGCTCCTCAAGCGCGACTTCCCGCTCCCGGCCGAAGAGGTCATGCGGCGTGCAGGACTCCGTGGGGGCGGCGATGTGCGGCTCGCCCTGACGAAAATCGACGGCCGCCTTTGGACGATTCGCCTGAAATAGGTACCTTTGTCCGGCGAACGGGAAATTCGCCCGAAAAAAGCGAAGCATGAAACTCAAGGAGATACTTACCTACTTCACCGACACGATCTTCCGCCGCGAGGCGAGCGAGTGGCGCAGTCCCGTCGTGCGGTGGTTCGTGCAGCAGTACAAGCTGCTGTTCTACACGGCGCGCGGCCTCGTGGAGCACGGCACCATGATCCGCTCGGCGGCGCTGACGTTCTACACGCTCATGTCGCTGGTGCCCATCCTGGCCGTGGTCTTCGCCGTGGTCAAGGGCTTCGGCCTGGCCGACGGGCTGGTGCAGAACCTCTATGCGCTCTTTCCGCAGAGCCCCGAGATGATCGACTACATCGTCTCGTTCGCCGAGAAGGCGCTGGCCCGCACGCAGGGCGGCGTGGTGGCGACCGTGGCCCTCGTGATGTTGTTCTGGGCCGTGATCCGCGTTTTCGGCTCGATCGAGAGCGCGTTCAACAACATCTGGGAGGTGAAGGTGCAGCGCAGCATCGCCCGCCAGTGGAGCGACTACGTCGCCATCGTGATGATCGTTCCCGTGCTGTGGATCATCGCCGGGGCCGTGGGCGGCTATGCCCGCGAGCTGCTCGGATTCGGCAGCGGCTGGCTCTGTTCGCTGCTCTCGCAGGCGATGTCGGTGGTGGTGATCTGGGCGATGTTCACGTTCCTCTACCTGATGATCCCCAACGCCCGGGTGCGCTTCACGAGCGCCCTGATGGCCGGCATCGTCGCCGGAACGGCTTTCGCGCTCTTCCAGTGGGGCTACCTCTACGTGCAGCGGTGGATGACCTCCTACAACGCCATTTACGGAAGTTTCGCCGCCCTGCCGCTCTTCCTGGTGTGGATGCAGACGTCGTGGCAGATTCTGCTGTTCGGCGGCGAGCTGTCGTTCGCCTATCAGAACGTCGTGCGCTTCGGCGAGGAGCGCGAGTCGCTGCGCATCAGCTACGACCAGCGCCGCAAGATTCTGCTGTCGGTGATGCTGACGGTCGTGGGCCACTTCCGCGACGAGGGCGGCGCGACGCCGGCCGGGACGATCCGCCAACGGCTGGAGCTGCCGACACGCATCGTCAACGACGTGCTCTACCAGCTGGTGCAGGCCGGGCAGCTGATCGCCGTGCCGATGGGCGACGACGACCGCGACATGGCTTTCATGCCGGCGCACGACATCGCGACACTCACCCTCTGTGGGGTGCTGGAGGCCGTCGAACGCTCGGGGCAGGGCAGTTTCGCGCCGGCGCCGACCCCCGAGTTCCGGCGCATCGACCGCGAACTGGAGCGCCTCCGGCAGGCCGGACAGGCGCAGGAGAACGTGCGGATCGTGGACCTTCTGGGGAATGAAGAATTAAAAATGAAAAATTAAAAATGCCGTTCCCGTTTTTTTGATGGTTCCTTAGTTGCTCGATGTTGTAAAATCCATTGATTTTTAATTCTTAATTTTTCATTTTTAATTGAACAGCGTGGTTATCATCGGCAGCGGCCATGTGGCCGAGTCGCTGGCGCAGGCGGTGGCGGCGTGCGGCGTGCACCTGGTGCAGGTCTATGCCCGCAATGCGGCCCGGGCGCAGGCGATCGCCGGCATGGCGGGCTGCCGCTGGGCCTGCCGCCCCGAACAGTTGGCTGCCGCGGACCTCTACCTGCTGGCCGTGAGCGACCGGGCCGTGGCCGAGGTCGCCGAGGTGCTGCCCATCCCCGAGGATGCCGCGGTGGCCCATACGGCCGGGAGCGTGCCGTTGGAGGCGCTGCCGGCCCGGTATGCCCGTCGCGCCGTCTTCTACCCCCTGCAGACCTTCACGCAGGGCCGCCGGGTCGACTGGACGCAGGTGCCGATTTTCCTCGAAACGTCGACGCCCGCGCTGCAGGCCGAGCTGGAGGCTTTCGCCCGCAAGCTCTCGCGGCAGGTCTTCGAGGCCGATTCGACGCGGCGGGCCCGGATCCACGTGGCGGCCGTCTTCGCCTGCAACTTCGCCAACCACCTCTTCGCCCTGGGCGAGCGGCTGCTCGGAGCGGCCGATCTCGACTTCGACGTGCTGAAGCCCCTGATCGCCGAGACGACGGCCAAAGCGCTCGACGCCCCGTCGCCCGCCGCCGTGCAGACGGGACCGGCCGTGCGGGGCGATCGGTCGACGCAGCAGCGCCACCTGGAGATGCTCGGCGACGAACTTCTGCGGACACTTTACACGACAATCAGTCAAAGCATATGGGAAACTTCAAGGAAGACATAGCCCGCACCGAAGCCTTCGTCTTCGATGTCGACGGCGTGATGACCGACGGGGGCATCATCCCCACGCTCGACGGCGACTTCATCCGCCGCTACAATGCCAAAGACGGCTATGCGCTGGCCTATGCCATCAAGTTGGGCTACCGCGTCTGCGTGATTTCGGGCGGCCGCGGCAAGACGCTGGAAAACCGCCTCCGCATGCTGGGGATCAGGGATTACTACCTCGACTGCATGGACAAGATCACCGTGATGCGCGCCTATTTCGAACGCGAGGGGCTCGATGCGGCGAACGTCATCTACATGGGCGACGACATTCCCGATCTGGAGTGCATGCGCGAAGTGGGGATTCCGGTCTGCCCGGCCGATGCGGCGTCGGAGGTGATCGAGGCGTGCCTCTACGTGTCGCAGTTTCCGGGCGGCGGGGGTGCCGTGCGCGACATCATCGAGCAGGTGCTGCGCGCCCACGGCGACTGGGCCCGCGACTCGCAGGGCGTAACGCCCTCGACGCTGGCCGCGTCGAACTAAGGCTGTTTTTCGCCTTTCGTCTTTCTCTTCTTGATGCGCGCAAGGTGGTCGATCAGGTGCAGGCGGAACGCCTCGCGCCGGGCCTTGAGGTTGCGCCGCCAGCCGTCCCACCGCGTGTAGCGCTCGCGCTTCTCAGGGTAGATGTCGGGAATGGTGAGCAGGATGCCCGTCTCCTCGACATTGCCGAAATCGGGATTCGACACCGTGTCGAAGACCCGCATCGTGGGCGAGAGGTTCATGTAGGCGTTGATGAGCGGCGGGATGTTCTCGTTGAACTCGCGGACTTTCTGAATCAGGATGCGGTAGTTCTCCTGGTAGTTCTCCCCGCAGAAAAGACTTTCGTAGTAGGGATCGTCGAGGTCGAGCGCCAGGGGATGCAGCCCCTCGACAAGGCCGTCGCGGTCGGGGAAGTAGTGGCGCAGGAACCAGATCAGCGCGTTGCGCGCCACGGCCTTGTAGGAGGTGTACATCGTAACCTTGCCGAAGAGGTATTTCACTTTGGGATTCAGCACGATGAGGGCTCCCAGTCCGTCCCACAGATTATCCAGCGCATAGAGACTTTTGGCATTCTGCCGCACCTGGTAGGCCGGCTGTACGAAGGAGCGGCCCAGCTCGATGGTGCGGGGCAGGTAGCGGCGGCGGAACTTCTCGCTGAAGCGGAAGTAGTGCTCCGTGGAGAGGTGCCGCGGGTGGGGCGTCGTGCAGACGATGAAGCGGTAGCCGCCGACGATCTCCTCGGCGGCGGGGTCCCAGACGATGAGCTGGTAGTAGCCGTCGCCGGCGAGGTCCTCCTCGTCGATGTCGACCTCTTGTCCGGTGCCGCCGCCGGCGCCGCGGAACGCCTCCTCGCGCAGGCGTCCGATTTCGCGCATCAGGGCGGGACATTCGGCCGCCGGGAAGATGTAGATCTCGTTGTCGGCCTTTTTCGTATCGCGGATTTTGCGCGCGGGGGTCAGCTCGGCACGCAGCAGGGCCCGGTCGACAGGCGGCGCGATGGGTTGTGCTGGGGATGTTTGCATGTTGCAAAAATAGCCGTTTTACGCTTCGGCCGGCTCTCCGGAGAGCATTTTTTCAAGAAAATAGGTCTTTCTGCGTACTTCTTCGGCCTGCTCGCGCAGCGATCCGAACCGTTGGAGGTCGGCCGGGGAGATCGGGTCGCCGACGACCAGGCGGAAGTGGCGGCCCCGCTGCGAGAACATCTCGTCGGGGAGCCACAGCATCTCGATGTTGAACTTCACGCCCAGCGCCTTGCGCAGGCGGTCGACGCGGTAGAAGAAGTTCGACAGACGCCCCTCGACGAAGACGGGCACGATCGTGCGCTGCGAGGCATAGGCTTTCTTCAGGAAGCTCGTCTTCCACTCCGTGTCGGCGATGCGGCCGCCGATGCGGCGCGAGCAGAGCCCCGCCGGGAAGGTGAGGATCGGCAGCTCGCCGAAGAAGGCTTCGTCGAAGCGGCGGGCGTAGTCGCTGTTCTGGGCGCCATGCTTGTTGACCGGCACCCACAGGGGCCGCAGCGGTTCGAGGTGCATCAGGAGGTCGTTGACCACCACGCGGGCGTCGCCGAAGCGGTCGATCAGCTTGTCGGCCAGCATCATGCCGTCCATGCCGCCGAACGGGTGGTTGGCGACGAAAAGGTAGCGGCCCGCGGGGTCGAGCTTGTCGAGCCCCTCGGCGGAGTAGGTAACCTCCCACTCGCGGAAGCAGGCGCGGATGAACGCCTGCGGCGGCAGCTCCCAGTAGGCGGCGAGGATGTGGTTGATCTCCTTTTCATGGATCGTGCGGCGGAGCCATTCGATCGCCCGGCGCGGCAGGCGGCGCGCAAGTTTTGGGGCTTTCTGCCGCAGAATCTCTTCGATGTCGATGCGAGGCATATCCGTAAGGTGAAAGGTGAAAGGTGAAAGGTGGAAAGCGAAAGGCGGGGCGGCCGGGTCGGGCGAAAGGTCGGCCGGCCGGGTTCGGGAAATGGGTGTTAAAAATATCCACAAATATAAATATTCTTTTTTGAAATTTGTCTAACTTTACACCCAAATAGCCCGTTGCCCCGATGTCCGCTTATCATACGCCCGTGTTGCTGGAGGAGTCCGTGGAGCTGCTGGCCGTCCGGCCGCAGGGGACTTACGCCGACCTGACGTTCGGCGGAGGCGGACATTCGCGCCGCATCCTTGCGGCGTTGGGCGAGGAGGGGCGGCTCTATGCGTTCGATCAGGACCGCGACGCGCAGGCCAACCGTCCCGACGACGCGCGCTTCCGCTTCGTGGAGAGCAACTTCCGCTTCCTGCGCGGCGCTTTGCGGCTGCGGGGCGTAACGGCGCTGGACGGCATTTTGGCCGACCTGGGCGTTTCGTCGCACCACTTCGACGAGGTGGCGCGCGGCTTCTCGTTCCGGGGCGAAGCGCCGCTGGACATGCGCATGAACCAGCGGGGCCGCCTGACGGCCGCCGAGGTGGTCGGACGTTACTCCGCCGAGGAGCTGACGCGCCTGTTGGGCGACTGGGGCGAGGTGGAGACCCCCTGGAAGGTGGCCAACTGCATCGTCCGGGCCCGCGCGGCGGCACCCATAGCGACCACCGCGCAGCTGGTCGACGCCGTGAAGCCCTGCACCCCGAAGAAGGACGAGGCGAAGTTCCTGACCAAGCTCTTTCAGGCTTTGCGCATCGAGGTCAACGGCGAAATGGAGGCCCTGAAGATGGCGCTGGAGCAGAGCCTCAAGGTGCTGAAGCCCGGCGGCCGGTTGGTGGTGATTTCGTACCACTCGCTTGAAGACCGGCTGGTGAAGAACTTCCTGCGCAGCGGGAACTTCGCGGGCGAGGTCGAGAAGGATTTCTTCGGCCGGGCGCAGGCGCCTTTCGAGCTCCTTACGCGCAAGGCTCTCGTGCCGTCGGCCGACGAGCTGGCGCGCAATCCCCGTTCGCGGTCGGCACGGCTGCGGGCGGCCGTCAAACTGTAAGCAACCCATTCGAAGAACCATGTTCCCCGACACCGAATTCGATCCCGTGAATCCTGAGGAGGAGGCCCGTGCCCGTCAGCAGGAGGAGGAGTTCGCGCGCCGCGTGCGCCGCGAGGTGCTGCGCATCGGCCGGGGCGATGCCGACGAAGAGATTCGCGCCGACCTGGCGCGCGAAGCCGAAGCGCGGGCCGAGGAGCGGGCCGAAGCCGCGGCGCGCGAGAAGCGCCGGGCGAGCCTCGTGCGGCAGTTCTTCACCGGGACGATTCTGGTGCGCGAGGGCGTGTCGCGCTCCTATCCCTACATGCTCTGCATCGCCGTGATGCTTTTCCTGAGCATCTTCGTGATGTTCCTGGCCCTGCGCTTCGACATGCGCCACTCGGAGCTGGAGCGCGAGGTGCAGAAGCTTCGCGAACGTTCCATCCGCCTGAGCGAGGAGCGCTTTCAGGCCACGACCCATTCGGCGATCGTCGCGCGGCTGCGCGAGCGCCGCATACCCCTTTACGACCCGCCCGCACCGGGCGAGGTGATCGACCCCCGGCAGCCATGAAGAAAGAGGGACACTCGAAGATCAAAAGCAGCATCTTGCTGCGCGTGAGGACGCTCTACGTCGTCTTCATCGCGGCTGGCGCCCTCGTGCTCGGACGCCTCGTGTGGGTGCAGCTCTTCAGCCGCGAAGTGGCTTACAATGCCGAGCGGCTGGCCAGCCGCATCTTCAGCGAGGTTACCGTCCCGGCCCAGCGGGGCAGCATCCTGGCCCGCAGCGGCGACCCGCTGGCCGCCTCGATTTTCCGCTACCGCGTGGCTTTCGACTTCGCGTCGGAGGGAATCGACTCGCTGGCTCTCTACCGTGAGCAGAGCGACTCGCTGGCCGACCTCCTGGCGGCTTTCTTCAAGGACCGGCCGGCGTCGGAGTACCGGCGTCTCTTCCGCGAGGAGCATGCCCGGCGCTACCGCCTCGTGCACGCGCGCGACACGGTCTATCCTCGCTCCGAGGGGTGGTTCGGCCGCCTGGTGGACCGCATGCGGGACGAGGAGTTCATCACCCGCACGATCTACGACACGATCCGCGACCATACGCCTGTCGACATCTTCCCGCGCGACGTCGACTACGCCGAGTGGGAGACCCTGCGCACCTACCCGCTCCTCAACTGGAACATGGGCATGACCTACCGGCTGGTCGAGAACGACGAGCGCATCTACCCGCAGGGCGAGCTGGCGCGCCGCACGATCGGCCGCAGCGACGAGCGGGGCAACTACGGCATCGAGGACTCCTACCGCGAGGAGCTGGCGGGCCGCGACGGCAAGGCGCTGCGGCAGCGGATCGCCCGCGGCTTCTACGGCCGGGTCGCCAGCGCGGGCCATCAGGAGCCGGTGGACGGGCTGGATGTGGTAACGACGCTCGACATCGAGCTGCAGGATGCGGCCGACAAGGCGCTGCGGCGGCAGCTGACGGCGCAGAACGCCGAGTGGGGCACGACGATCGTCATGGAGGCCCGCACGGGCGAGATTCTGGCGCTGGTCAACCTGGGCCGCACCTCCGAGGGCGGCTATGCCGAGCGCGAGAACTACGCCCTGAGCCGCAGCATGGAGCCCGGCTCGACCTTCAAGCTGGCGTCGATGCTGCTGCTGCTCGACGATGCGCGGATGCCCGTTACGACCGTCTACGAGACGAACAACGGCGATCCGGTGGCCGTGGGGCCCGTCGAGGATGTCGCCGACGCCCACCGCGGCGACGGGGCGATCGATTTTCGGCGGGCGGTGGCCGCCTCGTCCAACGTCTACTTCGCGCGGGCCATCTGGGACCGCTACGGCATAACGGGCAGGAAGCAGCAGTACAGCGACTTCCTGCACGACCGGCTCGGCCTGGGCACGACCGTGGGGCTGGAGCGCTTCGGCGAGCGTCCGCCCGAGATCACCACCGACTGGAAGGTGCCCGACCCGGGGGTGATGCTGGTCAAAATGTCGTACGGCTATCGCGTGCGGATGGCGCCGATCCAGATGATTACGTTCTACAACGCCATCGCCAACAACGGCCGGATGATCGCTCCGCTGCTGATCCGGGAGCTGCGGCAGGGCGACCGGGTCGTCGAGCGCTTCAAGGCTGCGACGCTGCGGAAGCTGATCTGTTCGGATGCGGCCCTGCAGGAGGTGCGCCGCTGCCTGAAGGCGGCTTCGACGGAGGGTACGGCGAGCGCCTTTTTCAGCGACACGACCTTTTTGAGCGTCGCCGCCAAGACCGGCACGGCGCAGGTTACCGACGACCGTGGCATCGGCAGCGGCTACTACTTGGGTTCGATGGTCGCCTTTTTCCCGGCCGACAACCCGCGCTATACGGTCCTGACGACGATCGAGACGAAGGCCCAGCGCGGCAAGACCTACTACGGCGGACCGCTGGCGGGTCCCGTCGTCAAGCAGGTGGTCGACTGCATCCACAACCGGGGCAACGGCCGCAGCCTCCATGCCGGCTTCGGGGAGACGCATTATCCTGCGGAGATCAAGGGGGGCAATATCGCCCAGATCCGCCGCGTGGCCGACCGCCTTTCGCCCCGCACGACCTACGATCACCGCACGGGCTGGGGCCGGGTGCAGGTCGACAGCGTCGCGACGGTGGCGATCCGCAAGATGGGCGAGGAGCGCACGCGGATGCCCGACGTGCGGGGCATGGGGCTCAAGGACGCCCTGTTCCTGCTGGAAAACTGCGGGCTGAGCGTCCGCAGCTCGGGTGCCGGGGCAGTGGTCATGCAGAGCATCGAGCCGGGGCGGCGGATCACGGGCCGCGAGACGGTCGAAATAAGATTGCAATAGGATGTGTCTATGAAAACGCTTTCCGAACTTCTGAAATCCACGCCGGTGCGCGAGCTCCGCGGTCCGGCCGACGTCGGCGTCGGGGTGCTGACCTACGATTCGCGTCGCGTCGTGCCGGGGGCCTGCTTCTTCGCGGTGGCGGGAACGCAGTGCGACGGCCACGACTTTATCGCGGCGGCGGTCGAAAAGGGGGCCGCGGCGGTCGTCTGCCAGCGGCTGCCCGAGGCGCCGGCCGAGGGGGTCGCCTACGTGGCGGTCGACGACTCCGCCGGGGCGATGGCCGACATGGCGGCGGCCTTCTACGACGATCCGAGCCGCCGCCTCAAGCTGGTGGGCGTTACCGGCACGAACGGCAAGACGACGACCGCGACGCTGCTCTACGACCTGGTGCGGGCGCTGGGCCACAAGGCCGGTCTGATCTCGACGGTGATCTACAGAATCGACGAACGGACCGTCGAGTCGACCCACACGACGCCCGACCCGATCCGCCTGAACGCCATGATGCGCGAGATGGTCGACGCGGGGTGCGAATACTGCTTCATGGAGTGCTCGTCGCACGCCATCGTGCAGGAGCGGACGCGGGGCCTGCACTTCGCGGGCGGGCTCTTTTCGAACATCACGCATGACCATCTGGACTACCACAAGACTTTCGCGGCCTACATCCGGGCCAAGCAGGGCTTTTTCGACGCCCTGCCGGCCGGGGCTTTCGCACTGACCAACGTCGACGACCGCAACGGCCGCGTCATGGTCCAGAACACGCGGGCCCGCGTGGCGACCTGCTCGCTGCGCGGCATGGCCGATTTCCGCTGCAAGATCGTCGAGCAGCATCTGGACGGCATGCTGCTGCGCCTCGACGGGCAGGAGGTGTGGACGGCGCTGACGGGCCGCTTCAACGCCTACAACCTGCTGACGGTCTACGGCGCGGCCTGCCTGCTGGGCTTCGATCGGGCCGAGGTGCTGCGGGTGCTGAGCGCCCTGCGGCCGGTGTCGGGACGTTTCGAGGTGATCCGCGCAGCGGATGGCACGACGGCCGTCGTGGACTACGCCCACACGCCCGATGCGCTGGAGAACGTGATCCGCACGATCGAAGAGATCCGTACCTCCGGGCAGCAGCTCATCGTGGTCTGCGGCTGCGGCGGCAACCGCGACCGGACGAAGCGGCCCGAGATGGCGGCGATCGCCGTGAAGTATGCCGCGACAGCGGTCTTCACCTCGGACAACCCCCGCCACGAATCGCCCGCAGCGATTCTCGACGAGATGACGGCCGGGCTCGATGCGTCGGTCCGCTATCTCCGCATCGAGGACCGGGCCGAAGCGATCCGCACGGCGGCGATGCTGGCGCGGCCGGGCGACATCCTGCTCGTCGCCGGCAAGGGCCACGAGGACTACCAGATCGTCGGCGACGAAAAGCGTCATTTCGACGACCGCGAGGAGGTATGCAAGGCGTTCGAAACAATTCAAAATTCAAAATTCAAAATTCACGATTGAACCCGACGCCGGAAAAAGTCGTGCGTTTTTAATTCTTCAGCAGTCTTATGTTTTACCATCTTTTCCGTTTCATCGACCGGACCTACAACTTCCCCGGTTCGGGCATGTTCCAGTACATTTCGTTCCGTGCGGCGGGCGCGGTCATCGTCTCGCTGCTCATCGCCGTGATCTTCGGCCGCTCGATCATCGACTTCCTGCGCCGCAAGCAGATCGGCGAGGAGATCCGCGACCTGGGTCTCGACGGACAGCTTCAGAAGCGCGGCACCCCGACGATGGGCGGGACGATCATCCTGCTGGCGATTCTGGTGCCCACGCTCTTGTTCGGGCGCTTGGACAACATCTACGTCCAGCTGATGCTCGTCTCGACGGTGTGGCTCGGCCTGATCGGCGGGCTGGACGACTACATCAAGGTCTTCCGCCACCGCAAGGAGGGCCTCAAGGGCAAGTTCAAGATCGTGGGGCAGGTGGGCCTCGGCATCATCGTCGGCACGACGATGTGGCTCTCGCCCGACATTACGGTGCGCGAGAAAGTTACGCAGCCCGTCGAGACGGTCTTCGTCAACACCGACGGCTCGACCGAGCAAAGCATCCAGCTGCGCTTCCTGCTCAGCTCCGAGGCCGTCAAAACCACGAGGACGACGATTCCCTTCATCAAGAACAACACCTTCGACTACGGCTGGATGACGGGCGGCCACGAAACGGCCACGTGGCTGTTCTACGTGCTGGTGGCGATTCTGGTCGTAACGGCCGTGTCGAACGGCGCCAACCTCACGGACGGCCTCGACGGACTGGTTACGGGCGTCTCGATCCCGATCGTCGTGGTGCTGGCCATTCTGGCCTACCTCTCGGGCCATATCGTCTACGCCGACTACCTCAACATCATGTACATCCCGCGCATCGGCGAATTGGTGGTCTTCGCCGCGGCGATGACCGGCGCGCTGGTGGGATTCCTGTGGTACAACTCGTTCCCGGCGCAGATCTTCATGGGCGACACCGGGTCGCTCTCGATCGGCGGCATCATCGCCGTCTTCGCCCTCTGCATCCGCAAGGAGTTGCTGCTGCCGCTGCTGTGCGGCATCTTCCTCGTCGAAAGCTGCTCGGTGATGCTGCAGGTCGGCTGGTTCAAGTACACGAAGCGCAAGTACGGCGAGGGGCGCCGCATCCTGCTCATGTCGCCCGTGCATCACCACTACCAGCTCAAGGGGCAGTTCGAAACCAAGATCGTCATCCGCTTCTGGATCATCTCGCTGCTGCTGGCGGCCATGACGCTCGTAACACTCAAGATAAGGTAAGGGGCTGCGTATGAAAAACATCGTCATACTGGGCGGCGGCATCAGCGGCTACGGCTCCGCGATCCTCGCCAAGAAGAAAGGGTTCGGAGTCTTCCTCTCCGACATGGGCCGCATCGCCGAGTGTTACAAACAGAAGCTCGACGAGTGGCAGGTGCCCTACGAGGAGGGGGGCCACACCGAGGAGCGCATCCTCGCCGCCACGGAGGTCGTCAAGTCGCCGGGCATCCCCGAGACGGCGCCCATCGTGCGGAAAATCCGCGAGGCGGGCATTCCCGTTGTCTCCGAAATGGAGTTCGCGGGCCGCTACATGGGCAAGGCCCGCTGCATCTGCATCACCGGGTCGAACGGCAAGACGACCACCACGTCCTTGATCTACAAGATCATGCGCGACGCGGGGCTGAACGTCGCCCTCGGCGGCAACATCGGCGAGAGCTTCGCCTACTCGGTCGCGACGGGCTCCTACGACTGGTACGTGCTCGAGCTGAGCTCGTTCCAGCTCGACGGCATGTTCGAATTCCGCGCCGACGTGGGGGTGCTGATGAACATCACGCCCGACCACCTCGACCGCTACGACCACTGCTTCCAGAACTACGTCGACTCGAAGATGCGCATCACGCAGAACCAGACTTCGCGCG
>CAZIUJ010000020.1:0-18093 GCA_964542345.1 uncultured Alistipes sp. | reverse complement strand
AGTCCTCTCCAACAGGCGGCCTCCCTACGGTCTTGCCGGCGGGCTCTACGACGCCCTGAAAGCAACGGGCGGCGATGTCCTCGTCGCCACCAACGCGCAAGCCCGCAAGGCCGCCAAGCTCTTCTTGGAGACCGAGGGCGTCGACATCCACCCGGCACCCAGCGTCGCCGTGGCTACGCTCATCAAGGCTGTCGCCGACGGCAAGGTCGAGAAGTCGGCCACCGTCATGCTCAACATCACGGGCGGCGGCGAGCAGCTTTTCAAGCAGGGCAAGGAGCTCTGGCAGCTGCAGCCGAATCTGGTCTTCCCGCTCGATCCCGAGGTCGACGACGTTGTTGCCAAAGTCGAGGCGCTCTTCAAGTAATGCTTCCGATAGCCATGCGAAAGCTCCTGATATTCTTTCTTCTTGTCTCGGCTGCCTCCTATGCCCGGCAGCCCGAGGTGGGGGTGTTCGACCACAGCGTCGACCACTGGCTCAAAGCCAACCGGGGGCGGCAATATCCGCGTTTCGACGCCTCGCAGTTCCGCGAGATCGCCGACAACATCCTCGCCTATCAGAACGAGGACGGCGGCTGGCCCAAGAACCTCGACATGATGGCGAAGAGCGACCCCGATTCGGTGCGGCAGGCCCTCTCGCCGCGCTATCGCAGCAGCACGCTCGACAACGGCAGCATCTACACGCAGATCGCCTACCTCTCGGAGGTTTACCGCGTTACGGGCGAGAAGCGTTTCCGCAATGGTGCCCGCCGCGGCATGGAGTACATCCTCTCCATCCAGTACCCCCACGGAGGCTGGCGCGGCTGGGACGTCGATGCCATTACGTTCAACGACAACGTGATGCCGGGCGTTCTGTGGCTGTGGCTCGACATACTCGAAGGGCAGCCGCGCTATGCGTGGGTCGACCGGAAGCTGCTCACCCGCATCCGGCGCTCGTGGGAACGGGGGCTCGACCTCCTGCTCCGCTGCCAGTGGGTCCGCGACAATGGCGAGAAGACCATTTGGCCCCAGCAGTGCGACCACGAGACGCTGGTACCCGTCGGGGCACGGGCTTTCGAGCTCCCCGGACTGGTCTCCGCGGAGAGCGCCACGATCGTCATGCTCCTGATGCGGATCGAGAATCCGTCGCCCGCGGTCGTCGAGGCGGTCAAGGCCGCCGTCGCCTGGTACGACCGAACCGAGATCACCGGCAAGCGCGTAGTTACGATCGACGTACCCGAGGGGCTTCCTGAAGATCGTTCCGTCAAGCGCAATCGTTTGCTTGTCGACGACCCCGAGGCCGCTCCCATCTGGGCCCGCTACTACGAGGCGGACCGCGACGAATACTTCTTCGCCACGCGCGAGCGCCGCAAGGTCCGTTCCTTAGAGGAGGTGCCTGCCGAGCGGCGTGTGGGTTATGCGTGGTTCAACAGCTTCGGCAACATGCTGCTGAAGATGTACCCCGAGTGGCTCGCCCGCGTCGAGCGTCAGAGCGGGGAATAACTTCCTCCCGACACTTTTGCGGCGGTTCGGAACGGCTTCGCTCCGGCCGCCGTTTCCACTGCCTGAAGCATCGCTTCAAGTAAATCGTTTAGTCTTCTGTTATTCAACTTTTTCAGCAATGAGCAAATCTCACTCGGAACCCGATTTCTGTTTCCGGCGCTGGAACCGCAAGGGCTGGTCGGCTTTTGCCAGTCTGCGGCGTGCGGTAACGATCGGCGTGCTTTCGGTGGAGATGTCTATCCTCTTGCTTGCGACGCAGGGCGCCTTTGCGCAGCATGCCGACACCGCGGCCGTGCTCCGCGAAGTACGGATCCGCGAGGTCGGCGTTTCGGGAGCCTCCGCGGCTCCCGTGCGCAGCGTCCGGTCGCAAACCCCGCTTTTCGACCGGAAAGCCCGGGCCGCGGCGCCTTTTCAGACACTCGAATCGGCCCTGCGCGTCGCTCCGGCGGTCGATCTTCGCGAGCGCGGGGGCAAGGGGGCCCAGGCCGACATCTCCATCCGCGGGGGCTCGTTCGATCAGACGATGGTGCTTCTCAACGGCATCGACTTCACGGATGCCCGCACCGGTCATCAGTCCCACAGCCTGCCCGTCGACCTCGACTGCATCTCCACGGTCGAATTGTTGGAGGGCATCCCCGGCATCGGGGCTTTCGCCGGGGCCGTCAACATCCGCACCGCACCTCTCGAACCCCGCTACCTGCGTTTCGAGGGCGTCGGCGGGCAGCACGGCTATGCCTACGGCAACCTTTCCGGTGCGGTCTCGACGGAGCGTTTCTCGTTTTTGGGTGCCGCTTCCTACCGGCGCAGCGACGGCTACCGCTACAACACCGATTTCGATACCTGCAACGCTTTCGTGCGCGCCACCTGCGACACTCCGCGTGCCGGGTTCTTCGACCTGCAGGCCGGCTACCAGAACCGCGCGTTCGGCTCGAACGGCTTCTACGCTGCCTACAACCCCGAGCAGTGGGAGCATACCTCCACGGCACTGGCCTCGTTGCGGTGGCTCCGCACCGCCGGACGGGTTTCGGTGGGGGCCGCCGTCAGCTACCGCAAGAATTTCGACCGCTACGACTGGACGCGCGGCACCCCCATGAACCGCCACAACACCGACAACGTCGGGGCAAAGGCGTGGGCCGACCTGCGGTGGCGGGGCGGCACCACCACGGTGGGCGGCGACTATGCCTATCACCATATCTACAGCACCAACCTCGGCGAGCTGCTGGCCGCGCCGCACGGCGCTTATACTCACGCCCGAGCACGTCATACGGGCAACCTTTACCTCCGCCATGCCAAAGGGTGGGGGCGCTTCGACTTTGCCGCTTCCGCCGGCGTCAGTCTCACGCCCTACGGCGAGGCCGACCTGTGGAGCGTCGACGGCAGCTACCGATCCGCTGCCGGGTGGCACCTCCACGCCGGAGCTTCGCAGTCGATGCGGCTGCCGACGTTCACCGACCTTTACTACTCCTCGCCGGCGCAGGTCAACAACCTCGATCTGGTGCCCGAAAAGGCCGTCGCCATGCGCTTGGGCGCCGACTTCGCACGGGATGCCTGGTTCGCCTCGGCGGTGGGTTACTACCGCGCCGGCCGCGACCTGATCGACTGGGTCTGGCATGGAGAGGAGGACCCCGAGCCTGCGTGGCGCGGCAAATGGCACTCCGAGCAAACCTCCGCCCTCGACACCTACGGCGTCGAGTTGTCGGGCGGCTACGTCGCGGCAACGGGTTTCCTGCGCCGCGCGACACTCTCCTATGCCTACGTCAGCACCGACCGCCGGAGCGACGTCATCGCCCGCAGTGCGATGGACTTCCTGCGCCACAAGGCCTCCGCCGCCCTCGAAGTGCACTTCCTGCGGCGCCTGTCGCTCGCCCTCGTCGCGACGCTGGCCGACCGCAACGGCAGCTACACCGACTATCCCATGCCGGGCGATCCGTCGATCTCCGAAATCCACGATTTCAGGCCTTACTGCCTGCTCGATGCCCGCCTGAGCTGGGAGAAGCGCTTTTGCCGCCTCTACCTCGACGCGACCAACCTCACCGGCACCCGCTACTGCGACATGGGCGGCATCCCGCTGCCCAGCCTCTGGGTTACGGCGGGTGCGGTCCTCACTTTCGTGTGGCGTTGATCCGCTCTTTTCCGGAAGATTCGCAGGCGGGTTCCGAGAAAAAACGTATCTTTGTAGAAAGGAAGAACCGATCATGGATGAGAGAATCGTGGAGTGCGTCCCCAATTTCAGTGCAGGGCGCGACCGGGAGGCGATCCGCCGGATCGTTGGGGCGATCGGACGGACGGAGGGCGTGCGGGTCCTGCACGTCGACCCCGGCGAGGCGACCAACCGCACAGTCGTAACGTTCGTCGGCGGACCCGAAGCCGTCGTCGAAGCCGCCTTTCAGGGGGTTCGGGAAGCTGCCGAGGCGATCGACATGCGGCACCACACGGGAACCCATCCCCGCATGGGCGCCACCGACGTGCTGCCTTTGATTCCTGTTTCAGGCATCACGCTCGACGAATGCGCCGCCCTGTCGCGCGAGCTGGCCCGGCGCATTGCCGACGAGTTGCGCATCCCGACCTACTGTTACGAAGCCGCCGCTTTCCGGCCCGAACGCAAGAACCTGGCCGTCTGCCGGAAAGGGGAGTACGAGGCGCTGCCCGAGAAGCTGGCGCATGCCGACACGGCTCCCGACTTCGGAGCCCGGCCCTACGACGAGGCTATCGCCCGGACGGGCGCTACGACGGTCGGGGCCCGCGACTTCCTGATCGCCGTCAACTTCAACCTGAACAGCCCTTCGGCGCGCCTCGCCCACGCCATTGCGTGCGACGTCCGCGAAAAAGGACGCCCCCTGCGCGAGGGCGATGCGATCGTCCGGGATGCCGCCGGCAACCCCATCATGCAGCCCGGCACGCTCCGGGCCGCCAAAGCCATCGGCTGGTACATCGAGGAGTACGGCATCGCGCAAGTCTCGATGAACCTCACCGACCTCTCCGTTACTCCGCTCCACATCGCCTACGAGGAGGTGTGCCGCCGGGCCGAAGCCCGCGGCGTGCGCGTTACGGGCACCGAAATTGTCGGCCTCGTGCCCCGGCGGGCGCTCGTCGAGGCGGGCGAATACTTCCTCCGCAAGCAGCACCTCCCGACCGACATCGCCGAGGCGGAGATCGTCCGCATGGCCGTCAAGGTGCTGGGGCTGGACGACCTGAAACCTTTCGATCCGCAGGAGAAGGTGATCGACTACCTGCTTGCAGCCGAAAAGTAGGGGAGCGCCCGATCCCGGGGCCCTATACGGATTACGGAGTTTGCTACCCATATTCCGGATTCGGCGTGCCCGGCGCTTCCGGACCGCCGTTTATCGCTATCTTTGCGACCGAAAAAACCGCTTCCATGAAAAAGATCGAGCACTTCGAGCATGTTTTCGAGTACAACGACCTGCTGGGCGTCGAGACGCTGCACCCGCTGGTCTCGGTCGTCGACTTCTCGACGGCCGGCCCGATACGCCACATGCGCCATACGTTCGGCTTCTATGCCCTGTTTCTCAAGGATGTGAAGTGCGGCAACATGATCTACGGCCGTCAATACTACGACTATCAGGAGGGCACGATCGTCGCCATCGCGCCCGGGCAGGTCGCCGGCGTCGAGGACAACGGCGAGACCTTTCAGCCCAAAGGGTGGGCGCTGGTCTTCCATCCCGACCTGATCCGGGGCACGGCGCTCGGCCGCAACATGGACCGTTACACGTTCTTCTCCTACGAGGCCAACGAGGCGCTCCACCTCTCGGAGCAGGAGCGGGGCATCGTCCTCGACTGCCTGCACAAAATCCGCACGGAGACCGAACATGCCGTGGACAAGCATACGCAGCGGCTTATCACGGCCAATATCGAGCTGCTGCTCGACTACTGCGTGCGCTTCTACGAACGGCAGTTCCTCACGCGCAGCCACGTCAACAACGACCTCCTGATCCGCTTCGAGCGGCTGCTGGCCGACTATTTCGCCTCGGACCTGCCGCAGCGCGAGGGGCTGCCCTCGGTGAAGTACTGCGCCGGGCAGCTGCACCTGTCGGCCAACTATTTTGGCGACCTGATCAAGAAAGAGACGGGCCGCACGGCGCAGGAGCACATCCAGCTGAAGTTGATCGACATCGCCAAAGAACGCATTTTCGACGCCCGCAAGTCGGTGAGCGAGATCGCCTACGAGTTGGGCTTCAAATATCCGCAGCACTTCACGCGCCTTTTCAAAAAGATGACGGGCCTCACGCCCAAAGAGTACCGGACACCCAACTGAGGTGAAAAGCAAAAAGGTGAAAAGGCTCCGTACGGAGCCTTTTCACCTTTCAAACAGGAACGTTTTTCACGCGCCATGCCGCTTTCGCCTGACAAAAAGATAGACAAGCAGCGCAGTGATCCATATCCACGTAACGATCTTGGGGATCGTAAAGAGTTCCTTGTCGCCGAAGAGCCAATAGTTGACCGCATAACAGAGCGCGTAACTCAGCAGCAGCACGATAGCCACTTGCAGACCCCAGTGCATCCGTTTCATGCTACGCCTCTTTTTCGAACGTTTCGGCCACCTTGCGTAGCAGCTCGACGATCGGCAGATGCTGCGGACAGCTGCGCTCGCACTTGCGGCAGGCGATGCACGCCGAGGCGCGGCCGTGGGTCTGCGCCAGGTTCTCGTAGTAGACGCTCTGCACGGCGAAACCCTTGTTGAGCGACTGCTTCCGATTGTTGTAGAGGGCGAAATACTCCGGAATGGCGATCTGCTGGGGGCACCCCTCTACGCAGTAGCGACAGGCCGTGCAAGGCACTGCGATCGAACGGTTGATGATGCCGACGGCCTCGTCCACCGCCTTGCGCTCGGCCGCGTTCAGGGGCTCGAAATGCTCCATGTAGGAGGTGTTGTCCTCCAACTGTTCGATCGACGACATGCCGCTCAGGACCATCATCACGCCCTCCAACGAGGCCGCATAGCGAATCGCCCACGACGCGGGCGAAAGCTCGGGCCGCACCGTGCGGAAAAGCGCTTCGGCCTCCTCGGGCAGCCGCGCGAGGGTACCGCCCTTGACGGGTTCCATGACGACTACCTGCTTGCCGTGGCGACGCGCCGTCTCATAGCATTTGCGCGACTGGATGCTTTCGTTCTCCCAGTCGATGTAGTTGATCTGCAGCTGCACGAACTCCGTTTCGGGGTGGGCTGTCAGGATTTCGTCGAGCAAGGCGGCGTTGTCGTGGAACGAGAATCCCACGTGCCGGATTTTGCCCTCGGCTTTCATCCGCGCGGCAAAGGCAAAGCTGCCGAAGCGCTCCGCCGTGCGGTAGTTCGCAACATTGAGGTTGTGCAGCAGGTAGTAGTCGAAATACGACACGCCGCACTTCTCCAGCTGCTCGGCGAAGATGCGTTCCTGGTCGCCCTCGGCCTTGAGGAACATCGTCGGCAGCTTGGTCGCCAGCGTGAAAGCGCTGCGGTCGTGGCGCTTGACGAGCGCTTCGCGGACGATCTTCTCGCTCTGGAACTCGTGGTACATGTAGGCCGTGTCGAAGTAGGTGAAGCCCCGTTCCAGGAAGGTGTCGACCATGCGTTCGACCTGTGCCGTGTCTACTTTCGTGAAATCTTTCGGGTCGGTCAGCGGCAGGCGCATGCAGCCGAAGCCCAGTTTTTTGGCCGTCGTCATCTTACTTGCGGATGATGCGGTTGATGATGATCCAGCCGCCGAATACCTGCAGCAGCATGCCCGGCAGGCCGAGGCGGAAATCCTGCATCGCCGTGCGGAGGTCGCCGACGAGGGCCCATTCGCCCAGCGTGCCGAGCGCTTGGTAGACTACGACGACGGCGGTCAGCAGCAGGAGCGAAGCCCTCCGGAAACGGGCGGCGCACCAGCCGGCTGCCAGCGCCAGCAGCACCGACTTGCATACGATGGCCGGAAGCAGCGCCGCGGCTGGCATGCCGAAGAGCAGGGCATTGGCCACGGGCGACGCCACGGCGGTCAAAAGGCCCGTGCGCCAGCCGTATTTGTAGGCGCCGACGAGCGTGAAGAAGTAGATCGGCAGCCACACGGGGCCGCCCATGTGCAAGGTGTGGCACAGCTGCGGCAGGGCGATGTTGCCCAGCACGAAGAGCGCCGCGACCAAATAAGTACGGCTCTCGGCATAGGAGAGCGAGTAGAATTTTGCGTTTGCGGTTTGCATTTGTCGTTCAGTTATTTAAGTTTGTTTATTTCTGTTAAAAGTGCAGCTCCACGCTGCCCATTGCCGTTGCCCGGGGCATCGGGTAACCGGCATTGATCTCGTAGCGCTGGGCCAGAAGGTTTTCGCCCCGGACAAAGATACTCCACATTTTGCAAATGCGGAAACTGCCGCGCAGGTTCCACAGCACGAAATTCTCCTGTTTCTCGCTGCCGGCGCCGTCGACCTTCACTTCGGTGTAGAGCCCCTCGACATACTGCACGCCCGTCGAGACGCTCCAGCGTCCCCTGATAAAGGCCGCACCGGCGTAGAGCTTGTGCTCGGGCGACGCCAGCACGGGATATTTCATGTGCAGGTAGCTGTAGTTGGCATCGAGCGACCAGGCGGCCGAAATCCGCCACGCGATCTGCGCCTCGGCGCCTGCGTTCTTCACGCGGCCCGTGTTGACGTTCTTCGGCCGCCCGTCGACGGGGATACGCATGATGAGGTTGCGGCCGTCGATATAGAAGAGGTTGATCCCGTAGGAGATGCGTCCCTCGCGAAGCCGCTGCGACCAGGCGATCTCGTAGTTCCACAGCCGCTCGGGCTTCAGGTCGGGATTCTGCGGCGGGAACATGTACATTTCGCGGATCGTGGGGTAGCGGAAGCCTTTCGAGGCCGATACTTTGAGCTCGGCGTGCGGCGTGGGCAGGAACGAAAGGCCCGCCTGCGGCACCCACTGGCTTCCCACGTGCGAATGGCGGTCATAGCGCAGGCCGGCGTCGACGATAAGCCACGGGACGACCCGCTGCCGGAAATCCATGTAGGCGGCGACTTCGTGCTGCCGCTTGTCGGCCAGCATCGTGCGGGCCGAGCCGTCCACCGGCTGATTCCACGCCCGGCCCCCGAAGCGGAACCAGTCGACGCCCACCGTCAGGCGGTTGCCCTCGAAAAGGCGCGCACTCTGGTACCACGAAATTCCCAGCATCTCGTCGCGCGAACGGAAGCGGTAGTCGAGGGGCTGCTGGCCCGGCGAGTAGCCGTCGTCGATCTTGTGGCGGCCCCAGTTGTAGAAGAAGCTCAGGGCCCCCGACGTGCGGTCGTAGTCGTTCTGCAGGGCGACGGAGGCCATGCCGCGCGTGATGTGCGAATCGTTGTCATAAAGAGGTGCCGCGAGGCTCCCCGGATTCGAAGCGTTGAAGTGCGTGAGGTTGATGTCGGCCCCGAGGTTCCACGCCCGGGCGATCTCGCAGCCCAACTTGGCATAGCCGCCGTACTGCTCGAAGCCCATGCGGGGACGGTGGCCGTCGGTGCGGTCATAGGAGCCTGTCAACACCGAGGTGAAGCGGCCCGTGCGAATGCGGTTCGAGACCTCGGTCTGCAGCGTGTTGTAGGAACCGTAGGCGGCATGGAGGTCCGTCCTCACGCCCTCCTCGCGCATCTTGCGCGTAACGATGTTGATGACGCCGCCCATTGCGTTCGAGCCGTAGAGCACCGATGCCGGGCCGCGCAACACCTCCACGCGCTCGGCCAGCATCGACTGGCAGGCGTCGGCAATGGGGTGACCCATGAGGCCCATATACTGGGGATGTCCGTCGACCAACACCATGAGACCCGTCGTCGGCAATCCGGTCTGCGGAGCTCCGCCGACGCCGCGCAACGACATTTGTCCGGCGGCACCCGTAGAGACGCTGTAACCCATAATGCCACGGCTCGTGGCGAAAAGACCCGGCACCTGCTCGCTCAGCGCGGGCAGCAACGACTCCTCGCGGCGCTGCTCGATCTGCCGGCGGTCGAGCGTCGAGACGCTCATCGGCAGGTGGCGGATGTCGGTGCGGCTGCGGGTCCCCGTAACGACTACGCTGTCGATGGCGTGGGGGCGTTCTTCGTCGGAAAGTACCGGAACGGCCCCTTGCAGGGCGAGGGTCGGCAGCAGGGCTGCGAGGAGAAAGATTTTTTTCATCTATGACGGTGAAGGAAGTTGCGTATCGGCTCCAGGCAGGCTTCGGCCGTGCGGCAGTCGAGGCAGAGGGTCTCGACCGGGCAGCGGCCCGTGCCGGCACGATCGATGATCTGCGGCACTTCGAGCGTGCAGGCGGCCGGCAGGCCGTATGCGGCGAAGAGCTCCAGCGCCGGGGTGCTCGCCACGTCGGCATGCACCTCCCGGACTCCGCCTAAGATCATCAGCGCCGCGGCTCCCTTGCCGACAACCTTGTCCGCCACGAAAGCACCCCGCAGCAGCTCCGGTTCCTCGGTCAGCAACCGGTAGAGGTCCCGCACGCCCCGCTCGCGGAACGTGCGCACCTGCCCGCCGTTGGCGATCACGCACGAGCATCCCTCGGCATGAAGCCGCTCGACGAGCCCGGTCGGAAACGCACTTCTTTCCATCGCAATCAATAGCCGAATTTTTCGGTCGCCCGGCGCATGGCCCGCACGATCTCCACCCCGAACGGGCAGCGGCTTTCGCAGGCGCCGCACGCCACGCACTCCGAAGCGTGGTGCGGCAAGGCCCGGTAGTGCTCGCGCACGGTCTCGGGAATCGCACCCTTGTCGGGACAGAGGTTGCGGAACTTGTTGACCGCCGCGATGTCGATGCCGACGGTGCAGGGAGCACAATGGCCGCAGTACATGCAATGACCGTGCCACGTGAATTTATCGAGGCCCGAAATCGCTGACGCATAATCCTTTTCGGCATCCGTCGCCGTGCACCACGCCACGGCGGCCCGCATCTCCTCCCGCGAGCGGCTGCCGACCATCACGGCCGCCACGCCGGGACGCGCGAGGGCATAGTCGATGCACTGCACGGGCGTCAGACCGCGGCCGAAAGGCGAGCGTTCGTCGCTCAGCAGGTCGCCGCCGCCGTAGACCTTCATCACGTCGATGCCCACACCTTCGCGGGCGCAGAGTTCGTAGAGGCGTTCGCGGTCGGGGTCGATGTTCTGCAGGGCATGGTCGTAGCTCTCGTCGGCCCACAGCGCATCGACATCCTCGCCGGCGGGCTGGAGGTCGTAGCAGGGGTTGATCGAGAACATCAGCACGTCGACGAGCCCCGTTTCGACGGCCATGCGCGCCACGACAGGATTGTGGCTGCTCATTCCGATGCAGCCGATGCGGCCCTCAGCCTTGAGACGCTGGGCGAAGCGGATGATCTCGCCGTCGAAGACGCGGCGGAAATCCTCTTCCTGGTCGACGTAGTGGATCATGCCGATGTCGATGCGGTCGGTGCCCAAGCGTGCCAACAGGTCTTCGAATGCCGCTTCGGATTTCCCGACGTCGCGCGTGCGCAGATACTGCCCGTTTTCCCAGACCGAGCAAAGGTGTCCCTGCACGACGAACCTCTCACGCCGTCCGGCCAGTGCATGGCCCAATGCCGAGCGCAGCTCGGGGTTCGACGAGTAGAGGTCGATGAAGTTGATGCCCAGCTCTTCGGCCGCGTCGATCTCGGCGCGCAGCTCATCGGGCGTCATGCCCACGAAGCCCTCGCATCCCAGCGCGATGGCGCTCACCTCGATCCCCGTGCGGCCGAGCGTGCGGTAGATCATCCTACTTTTCATCGAGGTCGACCAGTTCGTAGACGCGGCTGCCGACGCCAATCGCTTCGGCATGTTCCACGGTACGGATGCCGTGGCGCGACTCCATGCGTTCGATCAGGTGCACCTTGCCCGGGTCCTCCGAGGCGTAGACGAGATCGACGCACGCCTGATCCAGCGCCACGGGGTCCAACGACGCGAGGATGCCGATGTCGCCCATCTGCGGAGCGGCCGGGTGAGCGTCGCAGTCGCAATCGACCGAGAGGTTGTTCATTACGTTGATGTAGAGGATTTTATCGCCGCAGTGGTCGGCGACGGCTTTGGCCGCCTCGGCCATCGATTCGAGGAAAGCGTCCTGCTCGGGCAGGTTGTTCCAAAGATCGGTCTTCGTCTTTCCGGCGGTGTGGATCCACGCCTTGCCGGCCGACGAGGCAATGCCGATCGAGATGTTTTTGAGGGCGCCGCCGAAGCCGCCCATCGCGTGGCCCTTGAAGTGGGAGAGGACGACCGTGAAGTCGTAGTCGAGGAAGTGCGAGCCGACGAAATCCTCCCTGAGGTGCGTGCCGCCAACGACCGGAAGTGCCACTTCGCCGTCGGCATCCATGATGTCGACCGGAGCGATCGCCGTGAATCCGTGCTGCTCAGCAGCTTTCAGGTGGTCGGCCGTTGCGGCGCGTCCGCCGCCGTAGGCCGTGTTGCACTCGACGATCGTGCCGTCGATTTTCCGGACCAAATCGCCGATCAGCGCCGGCTTGAGGTAGTGGTTGCCGCCCGGTTCGCCGGTCGAAATCTTCACGGCGACCTTGCCTTCGGCCTTGCGGTCCAGGGCTTCGTAAACGGCATCGAGGCCGGCAGGCGAAATATCGCGCGTCATGTAGACCGCAGGCACGGTCGATTCGGGGGCCGTTGTCCGGCCGCTGCAGCCTGCGGCGAACGCCAGCAGCAGCGCAAGTGAAATGCGGATTGTTTTCATGATTATGGATTTGGTTTCAACAATGTGCAAAGATAGGCGTTTCCGGGCATGCGGCCGCATGCCCGCGCCATAAACCGTAAAATAGGTAGCAGATTCCGGAATCCGTATCGGCCGGGACTATCGCAAAAGCAGCTCCTCGAGCCGGAGCTTGGGAACGTAGTGCGTGCCCTCGCGGCGGTAGTAGGCGTGGCTGTCGCCGGCGCCGATCTCGGTCAGCTCGATCTTCTCGATGCCGCGGCCGATGGCGAGGATCAACAGCGGCTCCAACTCCAGCGCGAACGCCTCCCTGATCTTCTTCCGGTCGAAAGCGCCGATGCAGAGGCCGTTGAGCCCCATTTCGGTGGCCCGGAGCAGCATACTCTGCACCGAAATGCCGAGGTCGATGTCGACGTAGCGGTCCTCGGCGACCGTCGCGCAGACGATGATGAAAGCATTGGGTTCGGTGCCCGGCAGCGGCAGATGCAGCTCGGGCAGCGCGCCACCCAAGCGGATGCAGGAGAGGACTTTGCCAGCCTCGTCCGCCAGGACAGGACGGAAGCGCAGCACCTGCTGGTTGCGGGCCGAGGGAATCCGCGTGTTGACCTCGATGATGCGGCGGAGCTGGTCTTCGCGCACGATGAACCCGGCGTCGTAGCCGCGGTGGCTGCGGTTTTTCAGCAGGAGCCGGTCGAGCGTCGCAGTGGGGCGGGGGCGCTCCGCTCCGCGGGCCCGATATTCCTCCATCTTTTTGCCTAAGTAGTCGTCTGCCATTTTCGAATGTTCCGGATTACTGCCGGAGTGAACAAAGATACGTTTTTTTCGCGTCGTCTGCAACCCGGGTAGACCGCCGTATTACTGTTTGCTGTTTTCAAAGCTATATCATTCGGGGTGAGACCAATATTAAGACCAATCGCGGCAAATCGATATTGGAAAAGTATGATTTGAAGATGATATGGTGTTATCAACTATACACTACGTAAAAGTTGCATTTATGCCAAAACCAATTTATATTGTATTCTTTATTGGAATGGCAGGCTGTTCTGCAACTGCTTTGTCAGGAGGTGGCGGAGATTCTTTGATCGATAATGAACGCAATTCAATAACTCGGCAAATAACTTAAATCCATTTATAGAAATAAATTAAAAGGGAATAAGATTCTATAAAGCAAAAGAAACGAGGTCTCCTATATTTAAATACGTATGTATGTCTTTGTATATAAAATAGATACATATCTCATCTAAATATTGGAATGCAACACAACAACGTATTGTGCCATCCGCATCTGACATCATGGCTCTTTGTGAGATATTGTTGTTACAATCCGTTATCAAGACATTTAAAGCATCTGGTTTGGAGTATGCGGTTGATGATATAATAAAGTATCGAACAGGCAGCAATCGCGTATTCATATTGGCATTTATGCAGGAACAAATTGACTGTCTGCGTCGCTGCAGCAGATATGACACAGCAAAGAATTACGAGCATACGATACATAATTTCTCTTAGTTTCTCGGAGGTGATATCCCACTTGTAGCCTATCGGAACAGGTGATCGACAATTAAATGCTTTTTGGGTGCAGCGGGGGATTGTCAGAAATTCCGTATCGTTTATATGCGCATTCTTCGGGCTGCTTACAATTAAAGTTGCTCGCAGATGTCTGATCGAGCAGACAAATTCTCCAGAACGTATATACCGGTATAGAAAAAACACGGAAACGAGCTGTTGTCGAGAAACTTGATTGCTGAACTACATCTGGCTCGTACGCAGAACTCGCGCGCGAATCTTCATATGTTATCGGTAAAGATAGAACCGAATATTCAAGAAATACTTCTCAAGTATGCCGACAGCACGATAGAATCTCCGTATGTTTTTCCTATTCTTACGTATGAATCGTATTGTCAATTCGGACTGCGATCAACCTATCATGCAACCAGCCCCCCCCTAACAGTACATAAAGCGCAATATAGTGATATTAAATTAGATAAAGGGTTAGTGATTCCTGTTGGTCTCGATTTGACTTCTTGGCTTTAATTAAAATTGAAGAAAATAGTATAATAATATTCCACACGAGTTTGGCATTACCAGGGAGGAGCTTGAACGCAATTCAAGTCAATGTGGTGCTACCAGACTACTATCTATTCCATGTCGATATATGCATTCTCCAATAGAAATGGTATCAATACAAGATTTAGAATATTGTTCTATTATTTTTTATAAAATATGCAAATTATTTAAAAAATATAACGACTTTCAAAAAAATCCCTTATTATCACAGAGTAAAAGAGATGTCAATGCTATTACATTGCGATAATAAAGCAGAGTATTTGTCGATAAAAAATCATTGCTCAAATACTCGTTGACATAATGATAAATGCATACCCTTTCCAAGAAAAAGTTTTTAGATATTTCAACAGAATACTATAAATAGAACACTTGTAGCCATATATATAATATTAGTAAGTACGACAGGAGTTGTCCTGTTCACCCCCCCCCACCTAATGCTGCATTTTACAAATAATCATCATAGTTGTGGCTATTTTGTTATCAGCAACCGATTATTCCAAAATATATATATAATAATCCGCTTGATGTCATTATAATTTATCTTGGAGGGTGGGGAGGCTGAGTTACTTCTACGTTTAGTCTATTATTGTAATTATTGCTTTGATATATTATGCAAATAAGAATCTTTTAACTTCAAGCAAGATGTCTCAATCTGATATCAACAAATATGCGGATTGTTACGAAATAACAATAAT
Source organism: uncultured Alistipes sp. (assembly GCA_964542345.1). GTDB lineage: Bacteria > Bacteroidota > Bacteroidia > Bacteroidales > Rikenellaceae > Alistipes. Next base: position 3,223 of record CAZIUJ010000020.1, on the reverse strand, counting down.
ATATTATCAAACTTTTAGTAAAGTAAATGATATTAAATCTGTATTTTCCCATTTGTTTATTTGTTTATTTATATTATCTTTGCATATAATTTATGTGATTCTTTCGTAGAAATCAACATAGTTTTATTCTGCAACGTATGTTCAAATGGGTTGATTACTTAATAATCGTAATTATAATTATGGTTCCGATAATATAGTTCGGTAATCTGGAGGCTTAATGCTCGGCATCATTACATTTTTTTGTACCGCTGCTGCTTTATCGGCATTAGTTGGGGTTGGAAATAAAATGGAAATTCGCCAAGGGGGGGGGTAACGCTCATTAGAATATGGATATGCGGGTATGAACAATTAAAATAATACGCGAAGAAGATAATGTAATTGCCACAAAATGTAAAAGATGCAGAAATGTATGTTCACATATCCTAATAAATGATGTTATTTGAATATTGCTAACTTATAAAACTTAAATTGTTATGGCACAGGGTGAAGATTTGGTGGATTTCTTGATGAAGACACTCTTTAAGCTGTTTACATGGATTTTTCTTGGTATTTTCAAGTTGATTTGGATAATCGTATCCACAATTTTCAAAAGTATCGCATCTCTGTTTAAGAAAGATTCTTCATCCGAAAAGACAGCTATTTAATAAATATTGTATTTGAGGGCTGGAGCTGGTATGGTTGGTGTTTATCGAACGGTTCAACGAAAACACGAATAGCTTAGCTTGTTTAGTTGGGAATTAAGATTTACAATAATTCAAGGCTACAATGATTTTTATATCAATATTAGTTGTTTTTTTATTGGTCTGTTTTATTGCAAAACAGTCGAATAAGCAAGATTCTACTCCTAAGAAAAAAGCAATCAAGAAAATCGGTCAGCAAGGGGCCGTAATCAACGACGTTGAATCGGCTTTAGCGAATATTGAAAATCGCTACAGGCGCTTTCTTAGAATGTTATATGATGATGATTGTGGTTTCGGGCATTTCTATGCGCTGAGTGATTATCGCAAAGAGATGATTCTAGAACCATTAAGACAAGTACTTGGCTCTCGTAGGCTTCATTTTTCTCGTCTTTCGAATAATGCCAGCGAATTCAGCTCACATTATGACTTTTATTTAGGTGAATTGGGCCAAAACCAGGAACGTAAATTTGGTGTATATAGTTGGGAATGGGAAGAAGACGAAGATGGAGACACCTCAATAGATTATTTTGTCGGCAGTTTCGAGAACGGGCAACCTAAATATGGGGTACGGTATCATCTCTCTAATGAAGATGCTAAAATATGGGTTAAAGTCGACGGACAATTTTACATATCCGCGATAAATGGCATAAACTCCATTTAAAACATTATTTAATACACATCTATATCAAAAACACCTCGTAGAATTTGCGAAGGTGTTTTTCTTTTTATTTGTATCAAATCATTATGGGATTGCAACTATTCGGTTGACATACAGATTAGCACCCAAAGCATCTTTAGTATTGACAGGAGTAGTCCATGTTACGCCGTCTACGGAAGTTATTACATAATTACCACCAACGGTAATGAATCTGTCATTGCTATAAATAACATCATACCATGTGTTTGTAGTCCATCTAGTTCCATCCGAAGATGCAGAAATATAACCATTATAGCCAATAGCAACAAATGTATTATTTCCATATGCTACCGCATTTAACCGGCAAGTTCACTAAGTGCAAGTTGTTTCCAATCTTCGCCATCCGTAGACGTGGCTATATGACCAACCATTTCTACGAATGGTACACGTTAGGCTACACCTAAACAATTTAAGGTTGTATATGGCAATGGAAAATTTGTAGCAATAAACTCTTTTAACAGTAATGCTGTTTATTCGGAAGATGGCATAACATGGAAAAGCAGTGGCCATGCCGCAAATACAAATTATATGATTTCCGATATTGCATTTAGCAATAATAAATATGTATTAGCAGCACCAACAAGGGAATGGTCTGTACATTAGAAGATGCTATTACTTGGACGAGTAACTATAAGAATCTTAGTTTGAAAGTGTAATGGAACATTTATATCCATTGGATCTGTATATGCAAATAAATATACATATGAAACATCTATAGACGGTATAGTGTGGACTAACATGGAAGAGGTCAAAGATGAATCCAGGAATGCAACACTCAGTGTAACTGGAATATGTGCAATGCCGTAAAGTAAAAAACAGCACGTGATAAAAAAACGATCTTAGTAGGTCGCATTTTATGGTACATCAAAGTATATAGATGGGTTTGTAAAAAAATTTCATGAAAGCCTATACCTATATCAAACACGGCCGGTTCGGACTGTTCGACAAGCCGAAACCCACCGCGATAGAGTAATCAAGGTTAGTAATAACGATTGAATGAATTTTGTAAAATAACAAACAATGATTCTTCCGACAATGACTTATAAAGAGATGTACGATCATCTCGCAGCAGATAAGAAAAAGGTCGATATTAAGATAGACTATCTTTTGCCGAAAGCGATCAAGTCCTTCAAAAAAATGATGAGGTTTCCGGCATGGGAACTTTACGATTATACGATCCCTTCGACTAATAATAAATACGTCATTTACTTTTATGCTGAAAGTAGGGCAAGAATAGAAAATCCTGAAATAGGATCGTTTACCATCGTTTATAATGGGAAACAACGATTCATTGTCAAATGGGGCGCCGGTGGTTATAAACATACCCCAGATGGCGAAATGATGGCCATCAGACAAATTCATGCTTATACGAGCCATTTTATACAACGTTACAATGAACGCTTTTTGAAAGATGACTCGCTAACGGCAAATGAAGTAGCCGCGAGGTATCTATCAAGGAATACGATTGCAATGCCGCTCAAACAAAACGATGAAATCAATCGTAATCACGAAAAGTATGGCGAAAAGGGGCAATACGCCTTTCGGGTGCGAGATGGCATTTGCTTTTCTTATTCAGCAGTCGATGGTAAGCAGAGCGAAGACGGAGATAGGCATAAGGATAAAGTCGAAGCCTTGTATATATGTTATACCACATTTATGAACGAATCCAAAATGACAGATGTCCAGCGTAAAGCCATTCTCAAAGAACATTGGGAAAAATGGTTGCAATTTGCTGAAGATTTCCAAAGAGAGGCTAAAGACGGGGTGATTACCCTCAAACTCGAACCATAATTACGTTAGCGTCCACCCTTTGTCGATCGCAATCGCTTTTTGTATAGCAGTCAGC
>CAZIUJ010000019.1:0-18228 GCA_964542345.1 uncultured Alistipes sp. | reverse complement strand
AGGCGTAGCCGAACATGATGCCCTGGTCGCCCGCGCCCTGCTCCTCCTCGGTGGCCCGCACGACGCCCCGGTTGATGTCCGACGACTGTTCGTGGATCGCCGAGAGGATGCCGCACGAGTTGCAGTCGAACTGATATTCGCTCTTCGTGTAGCCGATGCGCCGGATCACGCCGCGGGCCACGCCCTGCACGTCGACGTAGGCGTCGGAGCGCACTTCGCCCGCCACGACGACCAGACCCGTCGTGCAGAGCGTCTCGCACGCTACTTTGGAGTTGGGATCGCGGCGCAGAAATTCATCGAGGACGGCATCGGAAATCTGATCCGCCACTTTGTCGGGGTGCCCTTCGGACACCGATTCGGAGGTAAACAGGAAACCCATGTTATACATTCGTTTTGTGGAACGCCGCGCGGGGCGCCGCTCCGGTTCATCGTATAAAATGGGAAAAACTGGCTGTTGGGGATAATAAAAAACGAGCTGTTTTAGCGATTTTTTATTGTGGTTTGCAATCAGTCAAATCTTTCCACATCTTCCCGCCTTGCGGCCGGGAGGGCAAAGGTAGAAAAAGAATTCATAATTTACAATTCATAATTCACAATTCATCTTATAAAAAGACGCACCGGGTCGTTCCCGATGCGTCTCGAAAAGCACGTGAGGTCGTTATGCCACGCGCAGCCTTACGCCGCGGCTCTTGTCGGCTTCGACCACCACGGTGTCGCCCTCGTGGAGCCGGCCGTCGATGATCAGGGCCGAAAGCGGGTCCTCGACCTGCTCCATGAGCGTGCGCTTGAGCGAGCGTACGCCGTAGCGCTGTTCGTAACCGAGGGCCGCCAGCCGGCGCTTGGCTCCGCCGGTGATCTTCACCTTGTAGCCTAAGCGGCGCGTCCGCGCAAAGAGCCCTTCGAGCTCCAGCTCCACGATCCGCTCGACATCGGCCGTTTCCAGCGTGCGGAAGATCACGATGTCGTCGATGCGGTTCAGGAACTCCGGTGCGAAGGTCTGCTCCAGCGCCTTGCGGTACTCCAACTGCGGTGCGAGGGCTGCCGTGGCGTTTTTCGACGGCGTGGTGTAGCCCACGTGGGTCGTTTTCTGCGCCGCGGCCCGCGACCCGACGTTCGAGGTCATGATGATGATCGTGTTGCGGAAGTCCACCTTGCGGCCCGCACCGTCGGTCAGATGCCCCTCGTCGAAGAGCTGCAGCAGCGTGTTGAAGACCTCGGGATGCGCCTTTTCGATCTCGTCGAACAGCACCACCGAGTAGGGGTGGCGCCGCACGGCCTCGGTCAGCTGGCCGCCCTCGCCGTAGCCCACGTATCCCGGAGGCGAGCCGATCAGACGGGCCACGTTGTGCTTCTCGCCGTATTCGCTCATGTCGATGCGGATCAGGCCCATGCGTTCGTCGAAGAGCCACTTCGAGACCTCTTTGGCCAGCAGCGTCTTGCCCACGCCCGTGGGACCCACAAAGAGGAAGACCCCGATCGGGCGCTTCTCGTCTTTGAGTCCGGCCCGCGAGCGGCGGATCGTGCGCGAAATCTTCTCCACGGCATCTTCCTGCCCCACGACGCGGCCCGACAGGTGGTCGTAGAGGGTGCGCAGGCGCCCCGCCTCGCCGTCGCTCACGCGCTCGGCCGGAATGCCCGTCATGAAGGTGATGACTTCGCGGATTTCCGCTTCGCCGATCTCCACCGGATTCTGCTCCAGCGTGCGGCGCCAGGCCGAGCGCTGCTCGTCGATCTTCGAGCGGAGGGCGATTTCGCGCAGCCGCGCCGACGCGGCCTTTTCGTAGACCATCGCCTCGACCGCTTCGCGGCGCTCGCGCTGCACGTCGCCCACGGCCGTCTCCATCTCGCGCAGCTCGTCCGGTTCGCGGGCTGTGCGCAGGTGGACGCGCGCCCCCGCCTCGTCCAAGACGTCGATCGCCTTGTCGGGGAAGAAGCGGTCGGTGATGTAGCGCTCGGTCAGCGCCACGCAGGCCCGCAGCGCCTCCTCGGTGTAGCGCACCTTGTGGTGGCGTTCGTAGTGGGGCGCGATGTTGCGCAGAATCTGCAGCGTCTCGTCGGGCGTCGTCGGCTCGACGATCACCTTCTGGAAGCGGCGTTCGAGGGCCGCGTCGCGCTCGATGTTTTCGCGGTATTCGTCGAGCGTCGTGGCGCCGATGGTCTGCAGCTCGCCGCGTGCAAGGGCCGGCTTGAGGATGTTGGCCGTGTCCAGGCTCCCCTGCGTCGAGCCGGCGCCCACGATCGTGTGGATTTCGTCGATGAAGATGATCGTGTCTTTGGCCTGCCGCAGTTCGTCCAGCAGCTGCTGCATGCGCTCCTCGAACTCGCCGCGGAACTTCGTGCCGGCGACGAGCGACGAGACGTCGAGCGAAAAGAGCGTCTTGTCGGCGATCGTGTAGGGCACGTCGCCCGAGGCGATGCGCAGGGCCAGCCCCTCGACGATGGCGCTCTTGCCCACGCCGGCTTCGCCGATGAGGATCGGGTTGTTCTTCTTGCGGCGCGAGAGAATCTGCACCACGCGCTCGATCTCCTCGTCGCGGCCCACCACGGGGTCGATGCGTCCCTCGCGGGCCATGCGCGTGAGGTTCACGCCGAACTTGTCCAAAAGGTGGGGCTCCTCTTTCTCCTCCGGGCGGTTGACCGACTGGAAGTCGAGCATGTGGACCTGAATCTCGGTCCGGAAGTCGTCGCCTACGGCGAATTTCTGCAGCTCGGCGGCCACGACTTCGGCCGTGATGCCGTACATCTCCAGCGCCCGGGCCGTGGCGGTCGTCGGGTCGGCGGCGATCGCGCAGAGCGCATGGGCCGTGGAGAGGCTGCGCACGGGGCCCGCTTCGTTGCGGAGCTGGTCGGCGAATGCGCGGTAGAAAGTCTCGGGGTCGGCTTTCTCCTGCGGTTTGGGAAGCGTTATTTCGTGTTCGATACGCAGACGAATCTGGTAAACCTCCCAGTCCTTGAGCCGGGAGGCGAGAAGCTGGAACGCCAGCGACCCCTCTTCGCGGAGCAGTTCGACCGCAAGATGGTCCTTGAGCGAATGGGTGATGCCCGCTTTGGCGGTGTTGAAGGCGGCGCGAGCAAGGACGCCTTCGAGCGTCTTCGAAATTTTCATTTGCATGTTGCGTCGTTTTTGAATTCGCAAAGAAAACGACGCTCCGCCGCGGAATATTGTGCCAGGAGCCTCCCGAGGGGCTGTTGGACAATTAAGAATGAAGAATTAAGAATTAAGAATGAAAAATTAAAAACCGATATTTCAGAGTCCGGGGCAGATCGAGAATCTTTTGTCTGCTGTTCTCAGGTGTGGATTCTTGGGCAGACCAGCAATTGTGAAGTCCGCTTTCAGAAAGTCGATTTTTAATTTTTCATTCTTGATTTTTAATTGGGGATCGTTATCCCCGCCTCGGCCATTCCCCGACTTCCATGTCGCGCAGCTCCGTGCCGTCGACGGTCAGGCGGATCGCCGTGCGGACACGGTGGAATCCGAATTCGCCCGCCGCGCCCGGATTCACGGCCAGCAGGTCGTAGACCGGGTCGTACATCACTTTCAGGATGTGCGAGTGTCCCGCAATGAAAAGTTTCGGCCGCACCACCTGGATGCGGGCCACGGCCCGGGGGTCGTAGTGGCGGGGGTAGCCGCCGATGTGGGTCATCAGCACGTCGACTTCTTCGCAGCGGAAAGCCGCGAAATCGGGATATACGCGCCGCGTGAGGCCTCCGTCGATGTTGCCCGAAACGGCTCGCAGGGGTTTGTAGGCCGCTATTTCGTCGGCCAGCCCCAGCGAGCCGATGTCTCCCGCATGCCAGATTTCATCCACGTCGCGCAGGAAGTCGCGCAGAGGGTCGTCGAACGTTCCGTGCGTGTCCGAAAGGATGCCGATGCGTTTCATCCGGGGCGGGTCAGAAGGTGTAGCAGAAGCCTAACTTCAGGTCGGACGACGAGAAGCGGAACCCGAAACCCTGGCTGTCTTCGACACCGTCGTTGAAATAGCCGGTGCAGTAGCCCAAGAAGCCTAAGTGGGCTTGAAAGCGGACATGGTTGTTGATCCGCACGGCGATGCCCGGCTGGATGCCGATCCGGAAGCCGCCCATGTCGCCGCCGGCCGCGCCGATGCCGCCGTCCAGAAAGAGCGATACGGGGCCCGGGTTGTAGTACTTCCAGCGGGCATAGGGATTGAACAGGAAGATGTTCGCCTTGATATATCCGTCATATTCCGGCTCCGACGTCTCGATCGAGGCGTACGCATAGCCGATCGCCACGCCGAGGCCCCAGCGTTTGTTGAAGTCGTAGCCCACTTCGGGCGACAGGGCGACCGAGACGGTGGCCCAGCCTCCGGCGTCGGTCGAGTGCCACAGCCCCACTTCGCCGCCGACCCACCAGCCCTTGTATTGGGGATCGACCTCTTTCTTCTTCTTTTCCTGGGCGGTCGCTACCGTCGTTGCCAGCAGCATCGTCGCCACGATTCCCAGCATGCACAGTTTCTTCATGGTTGTTTTTTTGTGGAGCGGTGGCCGCTCCGGGTTTATCGGTATTTCTCTTTCCACAGCTGCGCCATGCGCTCGGCGATCTTCGCTTCGGCGGCATTCTGCACGTCCGGTTCATAGAACTTCGTGCCCGAAAGTCCCTCGGGCAGAAACTCCAGCTCGGCGAAGTGCCCTTCGTAGTCGTGGGCGTATTTGTAGCCTTTGCCGTAGCCGGCGCTGCTCATCAGCTTCGTCGGGGCATTGCGCAGGTGCAGCGGCACGGGCCGGTTCGTCGTGTCGTGCTCGACCTGCGCCAGCGCCTTGTTGATCGCCATGTAGGCCGAGTTGCTCTTGGGTGAGGTCGCCAAGTAGATCGTCGTTTCGGAGAGCGTGATGCGCGCTTCGGGCATGCCGATCTTGTGCACCGTGTCGAAGCAGGCGTTGGCCAGCAGCAGGGCGTTGGGGTTGGCCAGCCCGATGTCTTCCGAGGCGAGGATGACTAAGCGCCGGGCGATGAAGCGGGGTTCTTCGCCTCCGGCCAGCATGCGCGCCAGGTAGTAGATCGCGGCGTTGGGATCGCTGCCCCGCACCGACTTGATGAACGCCGAGATGACATCGTAATGCTGCTCGCCCTGCTTGTCGTAGAGGGCGATGTTTTGCTGCAGGCAGTCGGTAACGTATTGGTCCGTGATCTTCACGTCGCCCTCCGTGGCGCCGACCACGATGTCCAAAATGTTCAGCAGCTTGCGCGCATCGCCGCCCGAGAAGCGGAACAGGGCTCCCGTCTCCTCGACCGCGATGTTCCGGGCTTTGAGCTCTATGTCTGTCGTCAGCGCCCGGTCGAGCAGCGTCCGGAGGTCCTTGTCCTCCATCGACTTGAGGATGTAGACCTGGCAGCGGCTCAGCAGCGGCGAGATCACCTCGAACGAGGGGTTCTCCGTCGTCGCACCGATCAGGGTTACGACTCCCTGCTCGACGGCTCCTAAGAGCGAGTCTTGCTGCGACTTGTTGAAACGGTGGATTTCATCGATGAACAGGAACGGGGGGCGCTGGTCGAAGAAGCGTTGCTTGCGGGCCGCTTCGATCACTTCGCGCACCTCCTTCACGCCCGACGTTACGGCCGAGAGGGTGAAGAAAGGGCGTTCGAGCTGCGTGGCCACAATCTTGGCCAGCGTCGTCTTGCCCACGCCCGGCGGTCCCCACAGGATGAACGAGGGGACATTTCCCGTCTCGAAAAATTTGCGGAATACCCCGTTTTTGCCCACCAGATGTTCCTGCCCGATGTATTCGTCCATCGTGCGGGGGCGCAGGCGTTCGGCTAAGGGTGCGGACATGGCAGGGCTGGTTTTCGAGGATTATTGTGCAAGGGCTTGCCGGATCGGCTGGGCCCACTCCGGAAATTCCGAAACATATTGTTTGACGAGCGTTCCCTCCGAAGCCCGGAACAGGGGTGCGGCCTTGCATCCTTCCGCCGAGTTGTCGTACGCATAGCACCGGTCGACGAGCCGGGCCGCGATGCAGCAGTTGGCGATGGAGGTGCGATAGCGGGCGATGATTTTCGGGATGGGTACGTTGTGGCCTCCTTCCATGACCCGCTTGGCGATGCGTGCCGCATTGATGGTCGGCGAAGCGGTGCAGACAAAGAAGAGACGCACGAAGAACCCCGCCTGTTTTGCTTTTTCGATATATTCGATCTTGTCGATGCGCGAGAGAACGGTCTCGAAGATCAGGCTGCGCTGCTCCCGGAGGCACCGTTCGCGTTCTTCTTCGCAGTAGCGGATAGCTTGCCGGACGGCTTCCTCCGAATTCCAGTCGCCGAATTTTTCCTGAGCGACAAGATCGGGATTGATATATTCGGCTCCTTCCGTCCACTCGTGCCGCAATATCTGTTCGGTTACGGTCGTCTTGCCGGAGCCGTTCGGCCCGGCGATGACGATCAGTACGGGACGGCGATCGGAGGCGCTCATTCTTTTCGTGCGGCTTTTCGTGCTTCCCAGTTGCGGCGGGTGCTCTCTACGAGGTCCGCAAGCTCGGCAAAATAGGCGCGCCGGGCTTCGGCCGCCCGTTCGTTCGCTGCCGTGCAGGCTGACTTCATGAGGCTGGCCAGCATCTCATCCGACGGTTCGTCCAAACTCGTCAGGCGATATTTGCGGATCGGCGTCGCAGACATGGGAAGATAATTTAATACAAAGGTAAAAATTTTTCGGCGTTCCGGCAACGTTTCGGGCGGAACTCTGCAGGGAGCGGTACGCAAAAAAAGGTCCGGAATCTCCTCCGTCAGTCTATGCGGCTGGTCAGCAGCTTCATGCGGCCGGCGGGGCGGATCGTCAGCGACGCGGCCGATGCCGGCACCAGCACCGTTTCGCCTTGCCGGATCGGCTCGGGAGCTCCCGAGCCGTCGTCGAGCGTCCCGCTTCCTTCGACGCAGATCACAACCACGAACGAATCCGTTGCCGCAAGGTCGATCGTCGAGGGCCGGGTCGCTTCATGGAGCGAGGTTGTAAAACAGGGCGAGGCGACCAGCTCCACTTCGGCGTTTTCGCGCCGTTCGTAGCGGATGCGGTTGCCGGGGGACGCCGTGAAGTCGACGGCTTCCCGCGCCAGCTCGGTGTGCAGTTCCCGCAGCTTGCCGGCCGCATCGCGGCGTTCGAAGTCGTAAATGCGGTAGGTGAGGTCGGAGGTTTGCTGGATTTCGGCCAGCAGCATGCCGGCTCCGATGGAGTGGATGCAGCCCGCCGGCAGGTAGAAGACGTCGCCCGCCTGTACGGGGTGGTCGGCCAGCAGGTCGACGATGCGTTTTTCGGCTACGTGCGCCGCATATTCTTCGGGTGTCGTCGAATGGCGGAATCCCGACAGGAGGTGCGCCCCCTCGGCCGCTTCGATCACATACCACATCTCCGTCTTGCCTTTCTGCCGACAATGCCTGCGCGCCACTTCGTCGTTGGGATGTACCTGAATCGAGAGGTCCTGCCGCGCATCGATGAACTTCACCAAGAGCGGAAACTCCGTGCCGTAGCGGGCATGGTTGTTTTTTCCGAGCAGCCGTTCCCCGTCCCGCGCGATCAGTTCTTCCAGCGTGCGGCCCGCATCCGGACCCGACGCCACGACCGAGACATCACCCGTCAGCCCCGACACTTCCCAGCTCTCGCCGATGTTCGAGCAGTCGGTCCGCACCCCTTTGTAGGCGGCAATGCGGTCGCCGCCCCAGAGGCGTTCCTTCAATATGGGAGTGAATCTGTACATCTCGTTGTCCCGGATTTCCCGGCTTCGCCGAAGCTCAGTGCCGGTTCCATTGTACAAATGTAGCAAAATTCGGCGAATGTACAAATCCGGCGGCCTGTTCCGACACGTTCCGGCTTCCCCATCGCGCACAAAAAAGCGAGAACCTTCCGATTCTCGCTTCAGTACCCCCTCAGGGGCTCGAACCCTGGACCCCAACATTAAGAGTGTCGTGCTCTACCAACTGAGCTAAAGAGGCATCAATCCTTAGGATTGCGAGTGCAAAGATAGGGACATTTTTCGGAACTCCAAAAAAAATGCCGAAAAAATTATTGATTATTTGTTTCGGCCTGTATGCCGACCTGCATGACCGGCTTCGATTCCGGAGGCGCTTCTTGAACTGCAGCCATTGATTTTCAGGAGCAAATCCCGGAGAGCAATCTCGAAGTTACTCCGTCTGCAGGCGGTCGCTGTTCCACTCGCCAGCAGCATCGGGGTAAAGCATGGGGCGCGGGTCGTCGAAACGCTTCATACGCAGGTAGGTTTCGTAGAGATTGATTCCGTTGGACGACTGCTGTGCCAGCACGAACGCTATGACCGACGGGTGGCGTTTGGCCGTGTGGTAGGTCGCTTCGGCCCGTTCCATGTAGGCTCCCTGCCAGGCCGGATCGTTCGAGGGATTGCCGCCCTTGCGGCGCGACTCGCCGCTGCGGTGCGTGTCGACGGGCGCCGTGGCGATCACGTAGAATCCCAGGCTGTCGCAGAGGTCGTAGAGCGATTCGGCGACCGCTCCCGGCAGCAGGCGGAGTGTGTTGTAGCCTTGTTCGCGCAGGGTCTGCAGGGCTTCCGCCCCGATTTTCGGATCGACGTCGCGGACCCGCAGTTCTTGCGGGAGGCCGTTTATCCGCAGCCGGCCGTTCTCCGTGTCGACCGTGCGGAATCCGGGCCGCAGTTCGATGTATTCGCCGTAGCGGCCTTCGTGCTGCGTTTTCAGCCGCAGGGTGTAGCGTACCGGCCGGGCGGCGCTCCACTGCAGCGTGTCGGGAATGCGGGCCAGGAAGCGCAGCGTGTCTTCGCGGCGCATGTCGAGGGTGATGTCGTTGTGGCCTACGGCTGCTTGCCTCCCGTCGGGCGTCAGCAGTTCATAGTAGATGCGCGAGGTCCGCGGATTGAGCGAGCCCGTGGCGACGACGATCCCCACTTCGGCCAGCAGGAAGTCGTCGTTGGCGTCGTTGCGGCGGCTCGCGATCACGACTTCGCGGACGTGCATCAGGGGCACGCTCTGCAGCCACGTGCGGCCGATGGCGGGTGCCGGGTTCTCTTTCCAGCTCTCCAAGCGGGCCGTGGCGGAGGGCTCCGACACGACGATCTCCAGCGTGTTCGCTCCCTCCTGCAGCAGGCGCGTCAGGTCGTATTCGGCCGGGGCGTTGCCGTCGGCATCGTAGGCCACCGTGCGGCCGTTGACCCGAAGTTCGTAATCCGCCGACACCTCTTCGATACGGAGCAGGACCCGGCGGTTCACCCACGCGAAAGGCAGCGTAACCGGCGCCGTGAAGCGGTTGCCGGCCTGCGTCCAGTCGTCGATGCGCGTCCGGTACAGGTTGTTTTCGTCCTTTGCCGCCGTCGCTTCCTGCGGCGTGGGGTAGGCGATGATCCGGCTGCGGGAGGCTTCGCGCCCGTAGGAGGGGGTGTATTCCTGCGCCCGGAGGGTGCCGCAGAGGGCCAGAAGCAGCCAGCTCGAAAGAAGAATCCGCATAGTTTTTCGTTGCTTGTCCCGGCATCGGAGGCCGGGAGGTTCGTCGGGCGAAGATACTGATTTTCGCGAAGAATCGGGAAAGAATCGGGAAGAATTATCGCTCGCCGCTCGAATTTTCGTCAAATTATCGCTACCTTGTGCACTCGAAATCATTTTTTCCGCCATGTCTTCTCCCGAGCATCCTGCGCATCCCGGCTTGCCCCGGCTCAACTTTCCGCCCATCCGCCTGCGGGCGCGGCGGCGAGGCGAGGGGGTCGAGGTGTGGGACGATCGGCGGGGTATCTACCTGCTGCTCACGCCCGAGGAGTGGGTGCGGCAGCATCTGATCGCCTACCTCGTCTCGGCATGCGGCGTGCAGGCCAAGCGTATCGTCGAGGAGTACGCCGTGCCGCTCAACGGTCAGCCGCAGCGGGCCGATGTCGTCGTCGTGGGCGATGGGGGCGAGCCGCTGTTGCTGGCCGAGTGCAAGGCGCCCGACGTGCCGGTCGGCGAGCGGACCCTCGCGCAGGCCGTGCGTTACAATTCGGTGCTCGGCGCCCGGTGGATCGTCCTCACCAACGGACTGAAGCACTATTGCTGGGAGTGCCGCGAGGGGCGTTACGAGCCGCTCGCCGGCTTCCCGAACCTCGCTGCCGAGTAGGGGCCTCCGGCCTTGCCTCCCCCGTTTTACAGATTCCGGAAATTCGTGTCCACGTAGTGTTGGAACGCTTCTTTGTAGTTTTCGCCGATCGGCACGTACTCCGTGTCGCTCAGGAAGATGCGGCCCTTGACGTAGGCTTTGATGCAGCGCAGGTTGACAATGTAGGAGCGGTGCACGCGCATGAATTGTTCGGCCGGCAGCGCCGTCTCCATGTTTTTCAGGCGGAAGAGAGTCGTGAGGGCGCTGCCGTCGGCAAGGTGCATGCGCACGTATTCACCCTCGCTTTCCAAGTAGACGATGTCGGCGATCTTCACCAGCGATACCTTGTAGTCGGCTTTTACCGAGAGGTACTCCTTGTCTTTGGGCTCCGCTTCGGGCGTAGGCTCCGCCGCCGGGGTGCGCTGGTTGTTGCGCAGTTCGTAGAGCGAGTTGGCTTTGGCGGCCGCCCGGCTGAAGTCCGAGAAGCCGAACGGCTTGAGCAGGTAGTCCACGGCGTCGAGGCGGAATCCCTCGACCGCATACTCCGAGTAGGCCGTCGTGAAGATCACCATCGGCCGCTCGGGGAGCGAGCGCACGAACTCCACGCCGCTCAGGTCGGGCATGTTGATGTCCACGAAGATCAGGTCGACGGGCTGCGCGGCCAGCAGCTGCTGGGCTTCCAGCGCGTTGCTGCACGAGGCCGTCAGCTGCAGGTAGGGAATCTTGGCGATGTAGGACGTTACCTGCCGCAGGGCCAGCGGCTCGTCGTCGATGGCGATACATTTAAGCATGGAGGACAGGGATTTCGAGTCTCACGGTGTAGGTGTCGACTTCTTCGCGGATGTCGAGCGTGTAGCCTTTCGGGCCGTAGATCAGTTCCAGCCGCTTGTGGACGTTTTCGAGCCCGATGCCGGCTTTGCGGCGGCCGTCGCGCACGGCGTGGCGGCTGTTGACGATCGTGCTCCGGACCTTGTCGTCGGCGCATTCGATCTGCAGGTGGATGAACGAGGGCCGGTGGTTGCTGACGCCGTGTTTGAAGGCGTTCTCGACGAAGACGATCAGCAGCAGCGGCGGTATCGACACGCGGCCCGAGCGGTCGCGGGGGTACTCCACGCGGATGTCGATCGCGTCGGTGTAGCGGATGCGCATCAGTTCGATGTAGTTCATCACGAACTGGATGTCGCGTTCGAGCGAGATGCGTTCGCGTCCCGAGTCGTAAAGGACGTAGCGCATCATCTTCGAGAGTTCGATCACCGTATTCTTCGCCGACTCGGTGTCGATGTCGATCAGCGCATGGATGTTGTTGAGCGTGTTCATGAAGAAGTGCGGGTTGATCTGGTACTTCAGGTAGTCGATCTCGGCCTGCATGTTCTGTTGCTTGAGGGCTTCCAACTGTTGTTCGTCGCGGATCGACTGGTACATCAGTTTGATGCCCGAGTTGGCGCCGTTCATGAAGAGGGCCAGCACCACGTTCCAGTACATCTCCAGATTGGCGAACGACACGCGCCGCATTTCGCCGGCATCGTCCGTCGGGAGGAGCGTGCCCGGGAAGTCGGTGTAGAGGTAGACCGGCGTGAAGACCGCCAGAATCAGCACGATGTTGCTCGCCAAGTACTTCCAGTATTTGTGGCGCAGCATGTAGCGGGGCGCCAGCACCGTGTTGTGGACGATGAAGATCAGCAGGTAGGGTGCAATCTGCCACCAGGCGATCAGCACGTTTTCGATGCTCACATGCAGCTCGGCCATCATCTGCGAGTTGAGCACCGGCACCAGGATGATGGCGGTCCACACCATCACATAGAGCAGGTTTTCGCCGATGGCTTGTTTCTTTTGAATCTTCATGGTCGCAAAGATAGTAAAAATGTCAGTCTTTGAGACAGCGCCGTGTTTTGTCCCGTTTTCATTCCCTGTTTCGGCTCTTATTCACTCCCTGTTTCGGCGCGAAAAAGAGGGTGCGGCGGCCGTACCCTCTTCGTTGTTGTCGGTGAGCTTCGGGTTATTTCCCCAGCACCGAGGCGGTGTAGAGGTAGCGCTTGATGCTGCGCTTGGGGGTCTTTTCGAATTCGGTAGGGTAGAGAACGATTTCGGAGACTCGTTCGTAGGCCGCTAACTGAGTGTTGAGCTCCGCAAGGTTGTTTTGCATGATTTCGGGCAGGGCTTCTTTGTCGACACCTTCGTTCTCGGCTTGTTCGTAGTCGGGTACCACCAGCGCCCGGAGGCGGCCTTCGCCGATGTCGATCACGAGCGATTCGAGGACCATGTACATGTTGTTCAGGCGGTCTTCGATCTCCTCGGGGTAGATGTTCTGACCATTGCCCGAGAGGATCATCGTCTTCGAGCGGCCGCGGATGTAGAGCGTGCCGTCGGGGTCCATCGTGCCCATGTCGCCCGTGTGGAGCCAGCCCTCGGCGTCGAGGACTTTCTGCGTGTCTTTTTCATTTTTGTAGTAGCCCTCCATCACATGTTCGCCGCGCACAAGGATCTCGCCCGTCGTGTGCTGCGGGTCGGGCGAGTCGATGCGCACTTCGAGCAGGTTCTTGAGGTAGGTGCCGCACGAGCCCGCCTTGAACTCGTTGTCGGGGGCGAAGCTGATCAGGGGCGCGCATTCGGTCATGCCGTAGCCTATGGTGATCGGGAACTTGATCTTCATCAGGAACGCTTCGGTCTCCTGATTCATCGGCGCTCCGCCCACAATGAAGATCGCGACGTTGCCGCCGAAGGCGTCCATCAGCTTCTTGCGGATCGCCGAGTAGATCGCCGCGTTGACCAAAGGAATCTTCACCGCCAGGCTCATCGGGCCCTTTTCCAGCATCGGGAGCACTTGCTTGCGGTAGATTTTTTCCAGAATCATCGGCACGCAGCAGATGATCGTGGGCTTGACTACCGACATCGCTTCGAGCAGAATCTTCGGCGAGGGGATGCGGCCCAGCAGCGTGATGTGGCCGCCCACGGCCAGCGGCGTCAGGAAGTCGAACGCGCAGCCGTAGGCGTGGGCCAGGGGCAGGAACGAGAGCGTGCGGCCTCCCCGTTGGAAGTAGCGTTGGCCCGTCTGGGTGTTGATCGCTTCACGGGCAAAGAGGACGTTGCCCGTCAGGTTGTTCACCGTCAGCATCACCCCTTTCGAGTAGCCCGTCGTCCCGGAGGTGTAGTTGAGCAGGATGACCCGGTCGTTGGGGATGTCGGGGTAACGGATGTCGTTGATGCTGAATCCGCGCGTATACTTGGCCCGGTAGTTCTTGAGGATGTCGCGTTGGAACTTCGTGAGCGACTTGCCGTCGCGTTCGTAGACGACATGGAAGTCCGTGAGCGAGAAGACCGCTTCGATCTGGCGGATCTGCTCCTCCTCGATGACGTCCCAGAAGTTGTCGCTCAGAAACAGCAGGCGGCTTTCCGAGTGGTTGACGATGTGGATGACGTCGTTGGGGGTGAAGTCCTGCAGGATCGGGACGATGACGGCTCCGTAGGTGATCGTGGCGATGTAGGTGATGCACCAGCGGGGGTTGTTGCGGCCGATCAGGGCGATTTTGTCGCCTTGCCGGATGCCGGCTTTCTTGAAGAGCAGGTGGAGCTTGGCGATCTCTTTGGCCATTTCGTAGTACGAGAAGTGCTCGTCCTTGAAATAGTCGCTCAGCGCCGCCATCTCGCGGTTTTCGCGGAAGCTGGCTTCGTAGATTTTCAGCAGGTTTTCCTGTAGCATAGGGCAGGTGTGTTGGGTGCGGGAACCGAACCGGCCGGGGCACGTTCGCGTCTCCTTTTCGCGCCCCTCCTTGCGGCTCCTTTCTTTTGCGGCTTCCTCTTTTGGAAGCCTCTCCTCTGCGGCCTCCTCTGTGGCCCCCTCTCCTTGCAGCCTTTCTTTGCGGGCCCCGGGCGGTTAGCGGGCCGCGTCGGTCGGACCGGTGTCCGGGTTGCGGTTTTCGGCTTTTCGCAGCCGGCGGGGTTTCCAGATGTAGATTTTCGATTCGGTGCCTTCGCGCAGCCGGCGGATGTTCTTGCGGTGGGTTACGATCAGGAGCACGGCGATTACGAACGAGAAGACGACGAAGGGGATCGAGTCGTTGACTTTGGGCGAAATGAGGGTGAAGACCGGGAAGCAGCAGCCGGCGATCATCGACGAGAGGGATACGTAGTGCGAGATCATCAGCACCACGACCCAGATTCCGAAGCAGAGCAGCGCCGCCGGGGGGTAGATGCCCGTTACGGCTCCCACGAGCGTCGCCACGCCCTTGCCGCCGCGGAATCCCGCGAAGACGGGGAAGATGTGGCCCAGCACGGCGGCGGCGACGGCCGCGATCTTGAGGCTGATGATGTCGTTGGGGCCGATCAGTTCGTCGTATTGCAGCAGTTCGACGACCGTTACGGCGACGAATCCTTTCAGGAAGTCCAGCGCGAAGACGGGGGCGGCGGCCCGGCGGCCCAGCACACGGAGCATGTTGGTCGTGCCGGCGTTCTTGCTGCCGTGTTCGCGGATGTCTACGCCATAGTATTTCTTGCCGATCCACACGGCGCTCGGGATCGAGCCCAGCAGATAGGCCAGTACGATCATCGTCGTGGCGGTATAAATCGTAAGAATCATGGTCGGTTCGGTATGGTTCGGTATGCAAATATAATTATTTTTCCTGATTTTTATGCTCGAACGTGCCGGTATTCTTCAATCGGCGTTTTCCGATCCGGCTATCTGCCGGCCTTTTTTTACCGCAGGATCAGAAGGCCTTTCGCTTTTCGGCGTTGAACTTTCGCCTTATTTTCCGTATCTTCGCAGAAACTTTCCGACTGCCATGACCGAATTCGGCTTCATCGATGCGATCCGGAGCTTGTGCGCCGATCTGCCCCGCAACGGCTTCGAGGGCATCGGCGACGACTGCGCCGTGTTGCCCGTGGGCGGGGGCGAGTCGCTCGTCTTCACGGCCGACTTGCTGAACGAGGGGGTGCACTTCCTGCGCGCTGCCGCTTCGCCCGAGGAGATCGGACACAAGGCACTGGCTGTCAACTTGAGCGACGTCGCCGCTATGGGTGCCCGGCCCGTCGCTACGTTGTTGTCGCTCGCCTTGCCCGCCGACCTCGGCGACGCTTGGGCCGACCGTTTCATGCAGGGTTACCACGCTCTCGCCGCCCGCTTCGGCGTGGCGTTGGTCGGCGGCGACACGACTCGTTCTGCCGGGGGCATCACGATCAACGTTACGGCCATCGGGCGCGCCGACGACCGGTGCCTGAAGCGGCGTTCCGCCGCCCGGCCGGGCGATGCGTTGCTGGTCGCCGGGGCGTTGGGGGCTTCCGGGGCCGGCCTGCAGGATATTTTGCGCGGTCGGTGCGATACTTCGCTCGCGGCGCTCCACCGCAATCCGGCCCCGCAGGTCGAGGAGGGCGTTTGGCTCGGCGCCCGGCCCGAGGTGCACGCCGTGATGGACCTCTCGGACGGCTTGGCTTCGGACGTCCGGCATATCATGGAGGAGTCGCGGGTCGGCGCGGCGCTTGAGTTGGAGCGGATTCCCGTCGCCGACGGCGCCGATTTGCGGACCGCCGCCTGCGGGGGCGAGGATTATAAGTTGTTGTTGTCGGCCGATGCCGCTTCCGTCGGAGCGCTCGTCGACGATTTCCGGGCCCGCTTCGGCGAGCCGCTCGTCGTCGTCGGTGCGGTCGAGCCCGGCGACCGGCTCCGGTGGCTGCGCGACGGCCGCGAGGTGCCCCTCGACTGGACCGGCTTCACCCATTATTAGCGGCGCGGCACGCCCGGTTCTTTTTCAGGCCGCTTCCTTTTCAGACCGGCCGGCTTCGGTTCCCCCGGTTCTTTTTCAGGCCGCTTCCTTTTCAGACCGGCCGGCTTCGGTTTCCCCGGCTTCTCCGGTCGCTCCGGCCTTTTCGGTCTTTCCGGTTTCTCCGATCCCTCCGGCCCGGCTTTTCCGGCCCCCTCGCTTATTCGATGATGTAGACTTGTTCGTCGGTGCGGCGCATGCGGAAGTGTTTGCGGGCGTACTCCTCCAGGTATTCGTCGTAGCGGAGGTGTTCGAGCAGCGTGCTGTCGGCCGTGATCTTGGTCTGATAGCTCACTTTCTGACGTTCCAGCACGTTGATCTGATGCTTGATGCGGATCGCATGCACGGCGTTGCGGCCCATGATGAAGAGCGTGAAAGCGACGATGCTTCCCGTTACGACGATCCAGAATCTCTTGCCGAGGAACAGCTTCATGGGCATGCGTTTTTTATCAGGGAATGCGCATGTATTTGTGCGCTTGTATGGAGACGTTCCAGCGGGGACGGGCTTTGGCATACGCCACGACCGCGGGCATGATCCGCTTCGCCACGCTCCACTCGGGCTGCAGGTAGAGGCGGCATTCCGGCCGTACCCGGGCCGCATTGGCTTCGGCCCACTCGAAATCGGCTTCTTCTTCCACGATGACTTTCAGTTCGTGCGCCCTGCCATAGGCTTCTTCCAACGGGGCTTGCCGGCGCTTGGGCGAGAGACAAACCCAGTCGAAACGTCCGCTGAAAGGGTGCGAGCCCGAGGTCTCCAGGAAGATTTCCAGCCCCCGTCGCTTCAGCTCCTCCGTCAGCGGTCCCAGCGGGTAGAGCAGGGGTTCGCCGCCCGTGATGACGATCGCCTGCGCTTCGCAGGCCGCGGCCCGCGCCACGATGGTTTCGATTTCGGTCGGGGGGTAGCGCTTCGGGTTCCACGTGTACTTGGCGTCGCACCAGCTGCAGCCCACGTCGCAGCCGCCCAAGCGGATGAAGTAGGCCGGTTTTCCGCTGTGGTAGCCCTCGCCTTGTATCGTGTAGAAATCTTCCGCTACGGGCAGAAGTCTGCCGCCGGCGAGCGCTTCGATGTCTGCCTGCAGCGCCATTATTCCGTAACGACGTAGATGTCTTTCAGGCTGCGGCCCAGCTGGTCGTAGTCCAGTCCGTAGCCTACGATAAATTCGTTGCCGATCTCCATCGCCCGGTATTCGATGGGTATCTGCTTGCGGTAGGAGCCGGGCTTGAAGAAGAGCGTGCAGACGGCGATCGACGCCGGCTTGCGGGCTTCCAGGTCGCGGACCATGTGTTCGATCGACTCGCCCGTGTCGACGATGTCTTCGACGATGATCACATGGCGCCCTTCGATCGGATTGTTGAGGCCCAGCAGGCTCTTGACCTGCCCCGTCGAGGAGGTTCCCTCGTAGGAGGAGAGCTTCACGAACGAGAGTTCGTTGTTGAAATCGATTTTCTTGATCAGGTCGCTCATGAACATGAACGAGCCGTTGAGCACCCCGACGAAAAGCGGGGTCTCCTTGTCCGAGTAGTCGTCGTTGATGCGGCGCGCCACGGCGCTCACCGCTTCGTCGATCTTTTCCGCAGGGATCATGATGCGGAATTTCTTGTCGTGAAGCTGTATGATGTCCTTCATGGAGTAGGGGTGTTTTTTTCTCGATTGCAAAAATAGTTATTTGCCGTAAGAAATCCGTGTTTCGGCCGAAAAAAATTCTCGCCGGCCCGCGGCGATGCCGTTTTTCGCTTTCCGGCCCGTTCCGAGGGCTGCACTGCACATCCTCCCTCCGTTTCGTTTCCGTCCCCGACCGTCGCTTTGGCCTCCGAAAGCCCGATGCCCCCAAAAAAAACGTCCCGGAAAGCCGTTGCTCTCCGGGACGGAATATTGCGCCTCAGGCGGCGGGGCGGCTTACTTCACCAGCCCCGAGAATCCCATGAAGGCCATGGCCAAAATGCCGGCCGTGATCAGCGCGATGGGAATGCCCTTGAAGGCTTTGGGAACCTCTTCGAAGTCCAGCCGCTCGCGGATGCCGGCGAAGAGGACCAGCGCCAGCGCGAAGCCCACGGCCGTCGCCACCGAGTAGGTAACGCTCTGCAGGAGGTTGAACTCTTTCTGAATCATCAGAATCGCCACGCCCAGCACGGCGCAGTTGGTCGTGATCAGCGGCAGGAAGATGCCGAGCGCCTGATAGAGCGCGGGCGAAAGTTTCTTCAGGATGATTTCGACCATCTGCACGAGGGCCGCGATGACCAGAATGAAGACGATCGTCTGCATGTAGACGATGTCGAGCGGTACGAGTACGTAGGTCTGTATGAGCCAGGCCACCACGGCGGCGATCGCCATGACGAACGTTACGGCAGCACCCATACCCAGCGAGGTCTCGACCTTCGACGACACGCCCAGGAAAGGGCAGATGCCGAGGAACTGCGCCAGCACGACG
>CAZIUJ010000018.1:0-18243 GCA_964542345.1 uncultured Alistipes sp. | reverse complement strand
GGTGCTTGTGGGCGAACGACTGGAGATACTCCTCGTCGGTGCAGAACTGCTTGGTGCGCGTCATCTTGGGCTTCTCGGCGATGCGCATCTTGCCGAATAATACCTCGCCCAACTGGCGCGCCGAGTTGATGTTGAGCGACGGCTCGCCCGCCTCGGTGCGGATGGCGTTTTCGAGTTCGGCGAGGCGGCGGCTCAGCTCGACGCCGTAGCGGGCCAGCGCCTCGGTGTCGACCCGCACGCCGGCCATTTCGATGTCGGCCAGCACCTCGATCATCGGCTCCTCGATCTCGAAATAGAGGTGCTGCAAACCCAGTTCCTCGATCATCGGATAGAGCTTCAGCTTGAGCTGCAGCGTGATGTCGGCATCCTCGGCGGCGTACTCCTTGACCCGCTCGATGTTGACCAGGTCCATCGTCAGCTGCTTGGAGCCCTTGCCGATAAGGGTCTCGATCTCGATAGGCCGGTAATCCAGATAACGCTCCGCAAGGGCGTTCATGCCGTGCCGCGACTCGGGGTCGAGCAAGTAGTGGAGAATCATCGTGTCGTACTTGCGGCCGCGGACAGCGATGCCCAGGCGCCGCAGCACCATGAAGTCGAACTTGACGTTCTGGCCGATCTTGGCGATCTTTTCGTTCTCGAACAAGGGCTTGACAACGGCGGCCAGCTCCGGGGTGTTTTCCTCGGTGAAAGGGATGTACCACGCTTCGTGCGGCTTCACGGCCAGCGAAAGGCCCACGATGCGGTCGTTGAAGATGTCCAAGCCCGTGGTCTCGGTGTCGAAACAGAACTCGGGGTAGCCGGCGACTTCGGCGACCACCTTGCGCAGCTCGTCGGGTGTTTCGACGAGCGTATAGGTGTGCGGCGTGTCGAGGGCCGTGCGGAAAGTCGGAAGTTCGGGTTCGGGAAGTTCGGGGGCCGGCGCCTCCGCAGGTGCGGCAGGTGCGGGGATCGCTTCGGCAGGCGCCGCAAAAAGATCGCCCTGCCCGGCGAGGGCCGCTTTCTTGGCCGCCGCAGATTTGGCGCGCGCCATTTCGGCCAGCTGCCGCTGCGCTTCCTGCCGGGGTGCGTCGGAGAGGGGTTCGGCCGGAGCCAAGTTGGAAAGGTCGTTCAGGAAAGCCTTGAAATCCAGCTCGGCGAACAAGGCCCGGAGGTCGTCGAGGTGCGGCTCGCAGATCGTGAGCTCCTCCTCGCGGAACTCAATCGGCACGTCCAAACAGATGGTCGTCAGCTGCTTGGCCAAACGCAGGTTGTCGGCCCAGCCGGCGATCTTCTCGCCCTGCTTGCCGGGAATTTTGTCAACGTTGTCGAGGATGTCTTCGACCGTGCCCCACTCCTGCACCAGCTTGCAGGCGCTCTTTTCGCCGATGCCCGGCACGCCGGGGATGTTGTCCGAGGCATCGCCCCACAGGGCGAGGATGTCGCGCACGAGCACCGGGTCGTCGATGCCGTACTTCTCGCGGATGGCGGCAGGGTCGACGATCTCGATGCCGTCGCTGCCTTTCTGCTTGTAAATCCGGCAATTGTCGCGGACGAGCTGTCCATAGTCCTTGTCGGGCGTTACCATGAAGACGTCGTATCCGGCATCGGCGCCCTTCTGCGAGAGGGTGCCGATGACGTCGTCGGCCTCGTAGCCCTCGACCTCCAGAATCGGGATGCACATCGCCTCCAGCACCCGCTTGACGTAGGGCACCGAGAGGAGGATATCCTCGGGCGTGGCCGAACGGTTGGCCTTGTAGTCGGCGAAGATTTCGCGCCGGAAGCTGCCCCCTTTGGGGTCGAACGCCACGCCTAACAGGTCGGGCTGCTCGCGCTTGAGGATGTCGCGCAGGAACTTCACGAAGCCGAAGACCACGGAGGTATTCAGGCCCGTGCGGTTGCGCATCGGCCGCCCGAGAAAGGCGTAATAGTACTTGAACATCAACGCATAGGCGTCGACCAGGAAGAGTTTTTTCATCGTGCGGAATTTTCTTTGCCGCAGGCGGGCGGGTTGTCCTCGGCGAACCACTCGGCAAACGACGTGGCGGTTTCGTGCAGGCGCAGCGACCAAAGCTCCACGCCCTGCGGCAGGCGCGCGGCGAGGCGGCGGGCGAAGTCGTCGAGCATGTTTTCGCACGTGGGCTGGTAATCGACCTCGACGATGTTGCCGAACTGCCGGGCAAGGCTTTCGCGCAGGGGGCGGTTGTCGGGCGTAGCCCGAAGAACGAGAGCGTGGTCGAGCCGCGCGACGATCTCCTCGCCGACGATGCGCTTCAGGAGGCCGAAATCCAGTACCATGCCGCATTTGGGATCGCCCGCCGCCTCGCATGGACGCCCCTTGACCGTTACGAACAGGCGGTAGGAGTGGCCGTGGATTTCGTGGCAGGGTCCGTCGTAGCCGTCGAGGGCATGCGCCGCCTCGAACGAAAATTCTTTGGTCAGTCTGATTATTGCCATGATACTACAAAGATACGAAAAGTCGAGTACATAAAAAGCGGAACGCCCCTTTTTTCAGGAGCGCTCCGCGAAAAAATCGAAACGAAATTTATCGAACCTCGACCTTGTAGGGCGAATACATGAGGATACCCTGCCGTCCCAGCGCCTCGCGGATGCGGGCGCAGTCGTCGGCCGAGATGCCCGGCAAGCGATCGGCCAGGGCGACACGAACGCGGGCGTTGAGCGACGAGAGGATGGCGGCAAGCCCCGACGGCTGCTCGACCCGCTCGACGACGCGGTACTTCTCACCCAGCTCAGCCTTGTCGGCCGCAATGGCGATCGCCGCTTTCAGACCGCCGTAGGCATCGATCAGGCCGATGCCGAGCGCATCCTCGCCCGACCATACGCGGCCGCCGGCGATGTCGAGGACCTTTGCGATCGGGAGGTTGCGGCCCTCGGCGACATGGCCCGTGAAGGTTTCATAGACCCGATCCACGCCGCGCATGAGCGAGGCCCGCTCCAGCGGCGTGAGGGGCGCGACGGAGCCCATGCCGGCCGAAGCATTGGTCTTCACGCCGTCGAGGGTGATGCCGAGCTTGTTTTTCAGGGCCTCGATCTTGTCGAGGTAGATGCCGAAGACGCCGATCGAACCCGTGAGGGTCATCTTGTCGGCGACGATGACGTCGGCCGGGCACGAGATATAGTAGCCGCCGCTGGCCGCATAGGAACCCATCGACACGACGACGGGCTTCTCGGCTTTCAGCAGCTCCATTTCGCGCCAGATCACGTCGGACGCGAGGGCGCTGCCGCCCGGGGAGTCGACGCGCAGCACGACGGCCTCGACCTCCTCGTCCTCCCGCACTTCGGCCAGCCGGCGAGCCAGCGAGTTGCCGCCGATCGAATCGCCCGAGCCCTCGCCGTCGACGATGCTGCCCGAAGCGTAGACGATGGCCACCTCCGGCGCGGAGAAGTCGGTATCGGCCGGCAGCTGCGAAGCGTAGTCGCCCAGCGAGACGAAGCGGTAGTCGCCGTTCTTGTCGGCTTCGACGCCCAACGAGGCGAATACGTCGTCCATTTGATCCTCGAAGAGGAGGCGGTCGACGAACTTCTTAGCCACGGCCTCCTCGGGCAGCGAGACTTCGAGCCGGTCGGCGATGCGGTTCAGCTCCCGCAGGTCGATGCCGCGCGATTCGGCAACGCTCCCGGCAACGGTTTTCCACAGTGAATTGACCAACGCCTGCATCTGCTCGCGGTTGGCATCCGACATCTTGGTGAGGATGAAGGGTTCGACAGCCGACTTGTACTTGCAGACCGTGGGCCGGAAGACCTCGGCCTTGAGGTCGAGCTTGTCGAGCAGGCCCTTGTAAAACATCACGCTCGACGAGAGGCCCGTCCAGTCCATGCCGCCCTGCGGCTGCAGGTAGATGCTGTCGGCGGCAGACGCCAAGTAGTACTGACCTTGCGAGTAGACCTCGTTGTAGGAGACGACGAACTTGCCGCTCTCCTTGAAGTCGACGATCGCCGCGCGCAGCTCCTCCAGAATGGCCGAACCCGCGACGCCGGCACCGCCGTTCAGACGCAGGTAGATGCCCTCGATGCGGTCGTCGTCTTTCGCCGCATCGATCGCCCGCAGCGCTTTCAGCAGCGGAAGCCGCGACGTCTGCTGCAGCGACATCAGGTCGAAGCCGGCCAGCGGATCGGTCGACGGCGCATCGACGATCTCCTCCGAGAGGTCGATCTTGAGAATCGATCCGGAGGCGACCGAAACGGAGCTGTCCATCGATGCGGCGATGCCGATCAACAGAAAGAGCCAGAAGAAAAAGAAGAGGAGCGAGCCCGCGAAGAACGCGAGCAGCCCTGCCAGAAACGTTTTGATGAAATTCATGACTTTACTTATGTTGGTTTGTTCTTTTTTCGGAATCCGTCGGCACAAAGGTAACGATATTTTCCGAAAAACAAATAAAATTTATCGTTTTTCGATAAAATTAGCCTTGCCGGCCCGCTCAGCCCGGGTGTCGCGGAGAAAATAGAGCTTCCGGCCGGGCTCCGTTTCAATGTCGTAGAGGTAACCCGCCGATTCTTCGAAGTGCGGCGCCGGCGCTTCGGCCGCGACCGACGGGGTGCGGATGCTCTGAGCCCGCAGCAGCGGATTGAGCGATTCGCCCCCGGTCTGTCTCAGGGGCCGGCCGTCGAGCAGCAGGGGCACGGCCGAGCGGATCCGCAGCACGCCCCCGAGCGACGAGGAGACGACGAGGCTCTGCAGCCGGCCGTCGCTCCACGTCATTTCGTCGACGGTGAAGCCGCCGCGGCAGCGAAGTCCCTTCACGCGGCCCTTCGGCCAGGCGTCGGGCAGGGCCGGCAGCAGATGCACGGCGCCGGCATGGCTCTGCACGAGCATCTCGGCGATGCCGGCCGTGCAGCCGAAGTTGCCGTCGATCTGGAAAGGGGGATGGGCATCGAAAAGGTTGGGATAGGTGCCGCCGTTCTGTCCCCGCGTCTCGGTTACGAGCCGCAGCTGCTCGGTGATGAGGCGGAAAGCATGGTTGCCGTCCAGCAGACGCGCCCAAAAGCAGACCTTCCACCCCATCGACCAGCCGGTCGAGTGGTCGCCGCGGCCTCGCAGCGCGGTCCGCGCCGCCGCCATCAGCTCCGGGTGGTCGGCGGTGATCTGCCGGCCGGGATAGAGGCCCCACAGGTGCGACGTGTGGCGATGCCGGTCGGCGGGGTCGTCCCAGTCGTCGAGCCACTCCTGCAGCTGTCCCCAGCGGCCCACCTGCATGGGGGCCAAATGGTCGAGCACGGTTTGCAGGCTGTCGGTCAGGCTCTGCGGCTCTTCCAAAAGCTGCGCCGCGCACAGCGTATTGCTGAAGAGGTCGTGCACAAGCTGGTTGTCCATCGTCGTGCCGGCCACGACCACGAAATCCCGCCGCCCGTCGACCTTCGGAGCATTCTCCGGCGAATAGGAGGGCGCCACGACCCAATAGCCGCTGCGGGGCTCGGGTACGAGGAAATCGAAGTAGAAGCGGCAGGCGTCGCGCATCAACGGGTAGACCTCGGCCAGGTAGCGCCGGTCGCCCGAAAAGAGGAAACGGTCCCACAGATGCTGGCAGAACCAGGCGTTGCAGGTGGGCCAAATGCCGTACCTGGGGCCGTCGACGGCGCCCGTCGCCCCCCAGATGTCGGTGTTGTGGTGCAACGTCCAGCCCCGGCATCCGTACATGGCGGCCGTCTGCCGGCCCTGCCCGGCGGTGCGTTTCACCAGGTCGAGGAACGGCACGTGCATCTCGGCGAGGTTGGCGACCTCCGCGGGCCAGTAGTTCATCTGAACGTTGATGTCGGTGGTATATTTTCCGTCCCACGGAGCGAAGCGCTGCCGGTTCCAGATGCCCTGCAAGTTGGCGGCCTGCCCGCCCGGCTGCGAGGAGCTGATCAGCAGGTAGCGCCCGAACTGGAAGTAGAGCGCCGCGAGCTGCGGGTCGTCTGCGTCGGGAAATTCGCGCAGCCGCACGTCGGTGGGCTTGTCGGCCTGTGCCGTGCGTCCCAGGTCGAGCTTCACGCGCCGGAAATAGTTCCGGTAGAGCCGCTCGTGTTCGCTGCGCGCCCGGCGATAATTCTGCCCGGCCCGGGCGAGGAAGCCCTCGGCGACAGCCGCCGCATTGCCCGAAACATCGGTATGATCCACGAAATTGGTGCCGATCGAGACACAGAGGATCACGCTGTTGGCGCCGCGCACCTGCACCAGGCTGTCGGAGAGAATCTCGAACTCGCCGCCCGAGCAGTCGAAGCGGGTGATCGCCGCGAAACGGACCTTACCCTCGACGCCCTCGTGGTCGTCGGCCCGGCCGTTCAGGCGCAGGCGGTTTTCGTAGGCCAAGCGGACAACGCGATTCTCCGGGTAAGGGGTGTCGTACCGGGCCGTGAACGAGATGCGGCCCGGTTTCGAAGCGGTCAGTCGGACGATCAGGAGCTGGTCCGCGAACGACGTGAAAGCCTCGCGGGTATAGACCACACCGCCGGAAGTGAAGCGCGTCGTGGCGACGGCCCGTTCGAGGTCCAGTTCGCGGGAATAACCGGTATAGTCGGCGACGCCCTCGAAGTCGAGACACAGGGAACCTACCGTCTGGTAAGGCATGCCGTTCGCGCCGCCGGGCGAACAGATCGCCTCTCCGCAAAGAGCCTGCGCCTCGCGGTTGCGGCCGCTGAAGATCAGGCGCCGGATTTCGGGCAGCGCCGCCCGGGCCGCGGGGTTCGTATTATTATAAGGTGAGCCGCCCCAGACGGTCTCCTCGTTGAGCTGGAGACACTCGTGTTGCGGGTCGCCGAAGACCATCGCCCCCAGCCGTCCGTTGCCCAGCGGAAGCGCCTCCTCCCAAACCGCGGCGGGATGCGTGTAAAAGAGTTTCCAATCCGTCCCGGCAGCCGAGACGCGCCCGGCCGCCACCGTGGCGACGAAGAGCAGCGACAAGAACAAATGCTTCATAATATTTTCGTCTTTCCAACAAAGATAGTTATATTTGTGTGAAAAATATCCAAAATGGAAAACGAAATCAAACGGCTGCTCGCGACGATCGTCCATCCCGAAACCGGCGAAAACCTCGTCGCCGGCGGTATGGTCGAACACATAGCGGCGACGGCCGACAAGGCGACCGTCGTGCTGCGCTTCGCCCGGGCGCGCGATCCTTTCGCCGCGAAGCTGAAGATGCAGACGGAAACGCTTCTGAAAGAACGCTTTCCGCAGTCGCAAATACTCGTCGTCCTCAAGGAGGGGGGCCAGGCCCCGCGTCCGGAACCCAAAGAGACGACCACAACGGGCGGCATCGCCCACGTCGTTGCCATCGCCTCGGGCAAGGGCGGCGTCGGCAAGTCGACGGTAACGGCCAACCTGGCGATCGCCCTGCGCAACCTGGGATTCCGGGTCGGCATTCTGGATGCCGACATCTACGGACCCTCGCAGCCCAAGATGTTCGGCGTCGAAGGCTACGTGCCCGACGCCGTGCAGGAAGAGGGTCAGGACCGAATCGTGCCAGCCGAAGCGCTGGACGTCAAGCTGATGTCGATCGGCTTCTTCATCCGGCCGACCGACGCCCTGCTGTGGCGCGGTGCAATGGCTGTCAACGCCCTGAAGCAGATGATCCACCAGACACGCTGGGGCACGCTCGATTTCCTGCTTCTCGACCTGCCTCCCGGTACGGGCGACATCCACCTCTCGATCATCGGCGAGCTGAAGATCGACGCGGCCGTCATCGTCTCGACGCCCCAGCAGGTCGCTGTGGCCGATGTCGTGCGCGGCGTGGAGATGTTTCGCAACGACAACGTCCGGATTCCGATCGCCGGCATCGTCGAAAACATGGCCTGGTTCACGCCCGAGGAGCTGCCCGACAGCCGCTACTACCTTTTCGGCAAGGGCGGGGCCCGCAAGTTCGCCGAACAAAACGGCGTCGACTTCTTAGGCGAAATACCGATCGTTCAGTCCATCATGGAGGGTTCCGAAGAGGGCCGTCCCGCCGCCGGCATTGATCCGCGCGTGGAGCAGTGGTACCGCGAAATCGCCGGACGGATTGTTGAAAAGGCGGTGAAAAACGGTTGACAACCTGTCGAAAAACCGGTCGATAACGGATAATAAATAAACACAAAAATGCGTTCTGAAATTTGGATTTCCGCTTTCGAATTGCCGTATGCGAATTTTACGGAAATCCAAAATTCGTTTTCATTTTTTATCATCCGGAAATGCGCCGGAAAAGCCGCATCGAATGTCGATAAATCGGAGGTGTTCATTTGTTGAAAACAGGTTGTGAATGACTGTCGATATTCATTTTATTTCTTTGTTTTTCAATTATTTATAAAATAAATTTATCCATAAGACTCAAAAAATATGTTGATAAAAATTTTGCCCCGCAAGTTATCGACACGATGAACAGCCTTTATTTTTATTCTTCTGTATATTTAATTAAAAAGGTAAATTGAAAAATAAAAATGGAAGTCGATAACTCCGCCGCCTGGAAAGAACGCATCGAGGAGCTCAAGCACCGGAAGAAAGCCGTCATCCTGGCGCACTACTATACGCGCCCCGAGGTACAGGCCGTCGCCGATTTTTTGGGCGACTCGCTGGCTCTCTCCGTGCGGGCGCAGTCGGTCGAGGCTGAGGTGATCCTCTTCGCCGGCGTGCACTTCATGGCCGAGACGGCCAAAGTGCTCTGCCCCGACAAGAAGGTGCTGATTCCCTGTCCCGAGGCCGGGTGCTCGCTGGCCGAGTCGTGCGATGCGGCTGCTTTCGCCGCTTTCAAGGCGCAATATCCCGAACACAAGGTGGTGTCGTACGTCAATACGACGGTGGAAGTCAAGGCGCTGACCGACATCTGCTGCACGTCGTCGAACGCCCTGAAAGTCGTCGAATCCATTCCGGCGGAGCAACCGATCCTCTTCGGACCCGACCGCAACTTAGGTGCCTACATCCGCAAGCTGACGGGCAGGCAGAATATGGTGCTGTGGGACGGCGCCTGCCATGTCCACGAGGAGTTTTCGCTCGAAAAGCTGCTGACGCTCAAGCGCGAACATCCCGGGGCGAAGGTCGTGGCCCATCCTGAGTGCCGGGCCTACATCATCGAAGTCGCCGACTTCGTCGGTTCGACGGCGGCGATTCTGGAGTATTGCGGCTCGGGCGACGCCGAGGAGTTCATCGTCGTAACCGAAGCGGGCATCCTGGCCGAGATGCGGCGGCGCTATCCCAAGAAGCGCTTCATTCCGGCACCTCCCGACGACGAAAGCTGCGGCTGCAACGACTGCCGCTACATGAAGATGGTAACGCTCGACAAGATCGCCGCCTGCCTGGAGAGCGAGTCGCCCGAAATCGTGCTCGACGAAGAGGTGCGCCGCCGGGCCGAACGATCGATTCTGAATATGATACATATAAAATAATTTCTGTCATGAAGAGACTCTTTTTATTGGTCGCCGCCCTGTGCCTTTCGGCATCGGCCGTGGCCGACGAGGGCATGTGGATGCTGCCCTATTTGCAGAAAATGAACATCAAGGCGATGAAAGAGCGGGGCTGCAAGCTCTCCGCCGAGGAGATCTACAGCCTCAACAAATCGTCGTTGAAGGATGCCGTCGTCATCTTCGGGGGCGGCTGCACGGGCGAAATCGTCTCGCCCGAAGGGCTGCTCTTTACCAACCACCACTGTGGGTTCGGTTCGATTCAGTCCCTCTCGTCGGTCGAGCACGACTACCTGAAAAACGGCTTCTGGGCCCTGTCGAATGAGGAGGAACTTCCGGCTCCGGGTCTGAGCGTGCGCTTCATCCGCAAGATCATGGACGTAACGTCCGAAATCATGGGCAGCGTCCCCTCGACCGCCTCTCAGGAGGAGTACAATAAGATGACGGAGGAGAACATCGAGGCCCTGAAAACGAAGCTCGAAGCGGAGTACCCCGACATGCAGATTCAGATCGAATCGTTCTTCGAGGGCAACCAGTTCTTCGCTTTCGTCGTCGAGCAGTTCCGCGACGTGCGCCTGGTGGGGACGCCTCCGCAGTCGATCGGCAAGTTCGGCGGCGACACCGACAACTGGATGTGGCCCCGCCATACGGGCGACTTCTCCGTCTTCCGCGTCTATGCCGGTCCCGACAACAAGCCGGCCGACTATTCGCCCGAGAACAAGCCCTACAAAGCCGACAAGTACCTGAAAGTCTCGCTCGACGGCGTGGAGGAGAACGACTTCGCGATGATCATGGGTTTCCCCGGATCGACGCAGCGCTACGCCACCTCCTACGAAATCGACAACATGCTGCGTGTCTCGAATCCGCAGCGCATCTTCATCCGCGGCGAGCGTCAGGCGATTCTTTGGGAAGATATGCTGGCCAGCGACAAGGTGCGCATCCAGTATGCTTCGAAGTATGCCGGTTCGTCCAACTACTGGAAGAACTCGATCGGCATGTCGCGCGGCATCGAGAAGCTGAACGTCAAGGCCCGCAAGCAGGAGCAGGAGGCGTCGTTCCAGGCGTGGGCCGATGCGAATACGCTGCCCGAGGAGGGATATGTCGACGCGCTGCCGAAGATCGGCGAGGCGTTCGGGATGATGGAGGAGCCGATGGCCGGCATGCAGTATCTCTCCGAAGCCTTCCTGCGCGGCATCGAGCTGCTGGCGCCGGCGATGACTTTCTCTCGCTCCACGGAGATCAAGAACCCCGAGAAGACGAAAAAGGCGATGGCCAAATGGTACAAGGACTACAATGCTCCGACCGACCGCAAGGTGGCCAAGCGCATGTTGCAGATCGCCCGCGAGAACATGAAAACCCTGCCGTCGTTCTATGCGGAGATCGTCGACAAGGATTTCGGCGGCGACACGGATGCCTACGTCGATTACCTCTATGATAATTCGCTCTTCGTCTCGGAGGAGAACGTCATGGCGCTCGTCGACGACTTCTCGGCCGAAAAGGTGGCGGCCGATCCGGCTGTCGTGCTGGGCAAATCGGTGCTCGACCTCTATCAAACCTTGAGCGCCGCGCGCGGGGATGCTTTGTCGAAATATGCCGAGGGCAGCCGTAAATACGTAGACGGCCTGATGAAGCAGCATCCCGAAAAGGCGTGGGCTTCGGACGCCAACTTCACGATCCGCCTGACCTACGGCCGCGTGCTTCCCTACAACCCGGCCGACGGCATCCGGTACAACCACTATACGACGCTCAAGGGCGTCATGGAGAAAGAGGACCCGAAGAATCCGGCCGAGTTCACCGTGCCCGCGAAGCTCAAGGAGCTCTATGCGGCGCGCGACTTCGGCCGCTATGCGAACAAGCAGGGCGAGCTGCCCGTCGGGTTCCTTGCCGACTGCGACATTACGGGCGGCAACTCGGGTTCGCCGGTGATGAATGCCCGCGGCGAGCTGATCGGCTTGGCGTTCGACGGCAATTGGGAGGCCATGTCGGGCGACATTGCGTTCGAACCCGAACTGCAGCGTACGATCGCCGTCGACGTGCGGTACGTCCTCTTCATCATCGACAAGTTCGCCGGCGCCGGCTGGCTCCTCGACGAGATGCAGATCGTCGGCGGAAAAAAGCGTTAGCGTTTCGTCTACATAACAAAAGAGCCGCTGATTTTCAGCGGCTCTTTTGTTTTATTGATTGGAATTGCGAATCGGTTTCTATCTTTGTGCCGGAGATAAGAAGCAGCCTCCGGCCCGGAGTGGCGGGGTGTCGTTCACGGCTCCCGCCAGCGCGGCCGCAGATTCAGCAATCCCCCGGCTAAGAGCCGGGCTTTATGGGGAAATAGAGCCGGTTCTTTCTATTCCACCTCATCTGTCCCCGCCACGCTTAGCAGGGTGTATATTCCAGTCTGCCGGAAAGTTTGCACCAATGAATAATTAAGAATGAACTTTGCGAACAAGCGAGAGCAGAGACTGCTTGCAGGCTATGCCGAGCGTGAGCAAAGTCAAGCCCTTTTAAGGGCTTAATAATGTTTATTGATTATCAGTTAATTATTCATTATTAACTATTCATTATTCATTGAAAAACCTCCTTTTCGTCATTCATCCGAGCGATTGCCACAAAAACGCCTGCTTCGGGCTACCGCAGCGACACGTCGGGAGCTTTGAGCGATGTCGGAACGGCCGGCCGTTATTGGTCGTCTTCGGCTGGTTCGGCGGACGTTACAGGTGCCGGGTTCCTGTACTTCAATGCGGATGAACTCAATCCGATGAATTCCGGGAGCCGGGGTGTCGCCCGTTCCGTGCGCTGCGTCCAGCATCTGCGGGCTGCTTTTTATCTTTTTCGAACGAGACCGCTGCGGCCGGCCGGACCGGCGGCGGAAAATCGGCGCTAAAACAACGATTTGGAAGCCGGGATTGTGTATTTTGAATTTATTTCCGTATTTTTGACATTGGAAAGTAATACCTTGCAAATACTATGGCCCAAAAGTTCAAACGTTATCTGATAACTTCGGCACTCCCCTACGCCAACGGTCCGGTGCATATCGGCCACCTGGCGGGAGTCTACATACCTTCGGACATCTATACGCGTTACCTGCGCCTGCGGGGCCGCAACGTCATCTCGGTCTGCGGATCGGACGAGCACGGCGTGCCCATTACGATCAAGGCCCGCAAGGAGGGGGTCTCGCCGCAGGAGATCGTCGACCGCTACCACAAGATCATCAAGGAGTCGTTCGAGCGCCTCGGCATGTCGTTCGACATCTATTCGCGCACCTCGTCCGCGACCCATGCTGCAACGGCTTCGGCTTTCTTCCGCAAGCTCTACGACGAGGGCAAGTTCATCGAGAAGACGTCGATGCAGTACTACGACGAGGAGGCCAAGACCTTTTTGGCCGACCGCTACATCGTCGGCACATGCCCCAAGTGCGGCAACGACCGCGCCTACGGCGACCAGTGCGAGAAGTGCGGCTCGACCCTCTCGCCCGAGGAGCTCGTCGAACCCCACAGCGCCGTGTCGGGCTCGGTGCCCGTGCTGCGCGAGACGAAGCATTGGTATCTGCCGCTGGATCGATACGAACCTTTTCTCCGTCAATGGATTCTCGACGGCCACAAAGAGTGGAAATCCAACGTCTACGGTCAGTGCAAGAGCTGGCTCGACGGTGGGCTGCAGCCGCGTGCCGTGAGCCGCGACCTCGACTGGGGCATTCCCGTGCCGGTGGAGGGCGCCGAGGGCAAGGTCCTCTATGTGTGGTTCGATGCGCCGATAGGCTATATATCTGCTACTAAGGACCTTACGCCCGAATGGGAGAAATACTGGAAGTCGGATGACACCAAGATGGTCCACTTCATCGGCAAGGACAACATCGTTTTCCACTGCATCGTCTTCCCGTCGATGCTCAAGGCGCACGGCGGCTATATTTTGCCCGAAAACGTGCCGTCCAACGAATTTCTGAATCTGGAGGGCGACAAAATTTCGACCTCGCGCAACTGGGCCGTGTGGCTGCACGAATATTTGGACGATTTTCCCGGCAAGGAGGATGTCTTGCGTTACGTGCTTTGCGCCAATGCGCCCGAGACTAAAGACAACGACTTCACCTGGAAAGATTTTCAGGCCCGCAACAATAATGAGCTGGTCGCCGTACTGGGCAACTTCGTCAACCGCGCGTTGGTGCTGACGCAGAAATATTACGACGGCGTAGTTCCGGCTTGCGGCGCGCTGACCGACTACGATCGCGCAACGATCGCCGAAATGGCCTCCGTCAAGGAGTCGCTCGAAGCGAACATCGAGCACTACCACTTCCGCGAGGCGCTGAAAGATGCCATAAACGTGGCCCGCATCGGCAACAAGTATCTGGCCGACACGGAGCCCTGGAAAGTCGTCAAGACGGACCCCGAACGGGTGAAGACTATCCTGTACGTCGCTTTGCAGATCACCGCCAACACGGCGATCGCCATCGAGCCGTTCATGCCTTTCTCGGCGGCGAAGATGCTGAAGATGCTGGCGGTCGACAAATTCGCGTGGGATCGGCTCGGGGCTACCGACCTGATCGCTGCCGGCCATCGGATCGGCGAACCGTCGCTCTTGTTCGAGAAGATCGAGGACGACGTGATCCAGCGCCAGTTGGACAAGCTCGAAGCAACGAAAGCGGCCAACTTGGCGGCCGAGGCTTCGCAGCATGTCGAGGCGCAGAAAGACGCGGTTTCGTTCGAGGCGTTCCAAAAGATGGATATTCGCGTCTCGACGATTCTGACGGCCGAAAAAGTCGCCAAGACGAAAAAGCTGCTCAAGCTGACTGTCGACACGGGCATCGACCGGCGCGAAATCGTCTCGGGCATCGCCGAGCACTTCACGCCCGAGGAGCTGGTCGGCCGGCAGGTGCTGGTGCTCGTCAACCTGGAGCCCCGCGAGCTGAAGGGCATCCTTTCGCGCGGCATGATCCTCATGGCCGAGGATGCCGGCGGTAAGCTGCGGCTGCTGGGCCCCGACGAAAAGACGACGGCCGGTGCGATCGTAGGATAACGAACAATGTCTTAAAAGCATAAAATCATCATGGCAAACATGGATTGGAGCGCCTTAGGGTTCGATTACCACAAGACGGACTGGAATATCCGCTACACGTTTTCCGTCGGAAAATGGAGCGCGATGGAGGTTTCGGCGGACGAGTACATCAGGATGCACATGTCCTCTTTCTGCCTTCATTACGGCCTCGAGCTGTTCGAGGGACTGAAGGCTTTTCGCGGCGTCGACGGCAAAGTCCGCCTTTTCCGTGTGGAGGACAACGCCCGGCGGCTGCGCGCATCGGCCGAGCGGCTCTGCTTGCCGGTGCCGACGATGGAGATGATCGTCGAGGGCTGCAAGGAGGTCGTGCGCCGCAACGAGGCCTACATCCCGCCTTACGGCACGGGAGCTTCGCTCTATCTGCGGCCCGTGATGTTCGGTACGTCGGTCGGTTTGGGTGTGAAGCCCGCCAAAGAGGCGATGTTGATTATCTATGCGTCGCCCGTCGGCGCCTACTTCAAGGAGGGAATCAAGCCCATCAAGGTGGCCCTCGACCGCGAACAGGACCGGGCTGCTCCACGTGGAACAGGCGACGTAAAGGTCGGCGGCAACTATGCTGCGAGCATCTATTCGAGCCAGCATGCGCATGGCTTGGGCTATTCGAACGTGCTCTACCTCGATGCGGCGACGCATACGCATATCGAGGAGTTCGGCGCCGCGAACTTCTTCGGCATCAAGGCGGGCAAGTATGTAACGCCGAAGTCGCCGTCGATTTTGCCGTCGATCACCAACATGAGCTTGCGTCAGCTGGCGGCCGATCTGGGCCTGACGGTCGAGGAGCGCGAGGTTCCGATCGAGGAGCTGTCGACTTTCGAGGAGGTCGGTGCCTGCGGAACGGCCGCGGTGATTTCGCCCGTGTCGAAGATTTTCGACATGCAGACCAATGCGGTTTACGAGTATGGCGAGGAGGTCGGCGCTGTGTCGATGAAGCTCTATACGCTGCTGCAGGACATTCAGTACGGCCGTGCGGAGGACAAGCACGGCTGGTGTACGGAGGTGTTGTAGCTTCTGTCGGTTGATATAGATTCGGGCCCCGCGGTTGAGCGGGGCCCGAATTTTTTTTTGTTCCACGTGGAACATGTGTTGTTGCAAAGGTTGCCTGCGCAGCCTATAAGCGATGCGATGTTCTGCGTGGGGCTTGCGTTGCTATGAGGGCTGTTCGTTCGGCCATAAATAATATTTTGTTCCACGTGGAACATTACATCGTTCGCGAGATACAAGGGTGGCCCTTGCGGCAGATGTTCCACGTGGAATGCTACCCTATCGGCCGAACTTCACCAGCAGGACGTTGACGTCGGCGGGCGAGACGCCGGGGATGCGCGAGGCCTGTCCGATGGTCGCGGGGCGGATGCGGCTCAGCTTCTGCCGCGCCTCGATGGTGAGGGCGTTCATCTGCGAAAAGTCGAAACCGGCCGGAATGGCGATGTTTTCGAGCCGGTGCAGCTTCTCGGCCAGGTGCTTTTCGCGCTCGATGTAGCCGCGGTACTTGATTTGGATTTCCGCTTCCTCGATCGCTTCGGCGGTGATCCCCTCCTCGGCAATGAACTTGTCGAGCACCGGCAGCACCCGGCGGAGCGCTTCGAACGTTACGTTGTTGCGCATGAGGATGTCGCTGAGCTTGCGACCCTGCGTCAAAGGCTCCGAATCGACCGATTTCAAATAGGCGTTAATTTCGTCTGCCTTGATGCTCCGCTCGCGGGCGAAAGCTACGAGCGATTCTACGAGCGATTTTTTTTCGAGGAATTTTTCGTGGTTTTTGCGGGTTACAAGTCCGATTTCGTGTCCGAGCGGCGTAAGTCGGAGGTCGGCGTTGTCTTGCCGGAGCAAAATCCGGTATTCGGCGCGCGAGGTGAACATGCGGTAGGGTTCGTCGACTCCTTTGGTTACGAGGTCGTCGATCAGCACGCCGATGTAGGCTTCGTCGCGCTTCAGCACGACGGGCTCCTTCCCTTTCAGGGCCCGGCTGGCGTTGATGCCGGCCATCAGCCCTTGCGCCGCCGCTTCTTCGTAGCCGGTCGTGCCGTTGACCTGCCCGGCAAAGTAGAGGCCGCTTACAAGTTTGGTCTCCAGCGAGTGGTGCAGCTGCGTCGGCGGGAAGTAGTCGTACTCGATGGCGTAGCCCGGGCGGAAGATGTGCACGTCTTCCAGACCGCGGATTTTGTGCAGCGCCTCCAGCTGAATCTCCCAGGGCAGCGACGATGAGAACCCGTTCAGGTAGTATTCGTTGGTTGTGCGTCCTTCGGGTTCCAGAAAAAGCTGGTGCTGTTCCTTGTCGGCGAAGGTGCGGAGCTTGTCTTCGATGCTCGGGCAGTAGCGGGGGCCGATGCCTCGGATCGTGCCGTTGAAGAGGGGCGAGCGTTCGAAACCGCGCCGCAGGATGTCGTGGACTTCGGGCGTGGTGTAGACCAGAAAGCAGGGCAGCTGTTCTTCGACCGGCCGGGTGTCGGCCGAGAAGGAGAACTTCGCGGGGTGCTCGTCTCCTTCCTGCACTTCGAGGGCTTCGAAGTCGATGGTCCGGGCGTCAAGACGCGCAGGGGTCCCGGTCTTCATGCGGCCGGTCTCGAAGCCGAGGGCCGCAAGTTGTTGCGTAAGACCGTGTGAGGCAGCATCTCCGGCCCGGCCTCCCTCGGCTTGCGAGGTGCCGCAGTGCATCATGCCGTCGAGAAAGGTTCCCGCCGTCAGGACAACGGCCCGGCAGGCGAACTCCACGCCCATGCGGGTCCGGACCCCGCGGATGCGGGGACGCTCGTCGGTCGTGTCGAGGAGCAGCTCCGTCGCGGCATCTTGCCAGATGTAGAGGTTCGGCGTATTTTCCAGCGTGCGGCGCCACTCCTCCGAGAAGCGCGTTTTGTCGCACTGGGCCCGCGGGCTCCACATGGCGGCGCCTTTCGAGCGGTTGAGCATCCGGAACTGCACGGCCGTGCGGTCGGTGATGCGGCCGGTCGCTCCGCCGAGGGCGTCTATTTCTCTGACAATCTGTCCTTTGGCGACACCTCCGATCGCGGGGTTGCACGACATGGCGGCCAGCTTGGTCATGTCCATCGTCAGGAGCAGCGTGCGCGCGCCCAACCGGGCCGCCGCCGCCGCCGCTTCGCATCCGGCGTGTCCGCCGCCGATGACTGTAAGGTCGTATTCGAGCATGGTCTTCGTTGCTTGCCCGGCCGGAACCGGGATTCCGGGAACAAAGATAGGACATGGCCGCGAGAAAACCGGGATCCGGTGGCGGTTTTTTGGAAAATATGTGTATCTTTGGGTTCGTTTCAGGTATTTTTGCCCGGCAAAATGCACGCGGATTTGCTTTTGCCCACGCTTATTCGTATCTTCGACTAAGGCGGAAGATCCGGCATCGGTTTCGTCGATTCTTGCGTGTGAAAACCTTTCACATTTCACCTTTCAATTTTCACCTTATTTTTTGTATCTTCGAATCGTCAATCGCAACTACTTAAAAACAGCAACTATCATGTACGGAAAGATTCGGGAGCATCTGCAGCGCGAACTGGCCGAAATCAAGGCGGCAGGGCTCTACAAAAACGAGCGCATCATCGCCTCGCCCCAGCGGGCCGAGATCGAGGTGGCAGGCCGCAAGGTGCTGAATTTCTGCGCGAACAACTATCTGGGACTCTCGGACCACCCGCGTCTGATCGAGGCGGCCAAACGGGCGATGGACCGCCGCGGCTATGGCATGTCGTCGGTGCGCTTCATCTGCGGGTGCCAGGATATTCACAAGGAGCTGGAAAAGGCCGTTTCGGACTATTTCGGCACCGAGGATACGATCCTCTACGCCGCTTGTTTCGATGCCAACGGCGGCGTCTTCGAGCCCCTCTTCACCGAGGAGGACGCCATCATCTCCGACGCCCT
>CAZIUJ010000017.1:0-18731 GCA_964542345.1 uncultured Alistipes sp. | reverse complement strand
CAGCGATTCTGTTCGCTGCCTGCTCGTCCGACCCGCTGTCGGAAGTTCCCGGAACGTCCGGAAACGAACCCGGGGCCGTCGAGGCGCAGAAAATCGTGAACACGGCGGCCCATGCCGTGGCCGGTTCGCTGCTGGTCTGTTTCGACGACGGGGCTGTGGAGCAGATCGAAACCACGGCGGCGGCGGTTACCCGCTCGGCCGTAACCCGTTCGGGCATCGGCTCCGTCGATGAGATATTCGACGGTTTGCAGGTCTGTGCCCTGCGCCGTGTCTTTCCCTGCAATCCGAAGACCGAGGAACGTACACGGGCGGCCGGACTGCACAAATGGTATCTGATCGAATTTGACGATGATGCCGATCTTGAGGCGGCGGCAACGCGGCTTGCGGCCGTCGCCGAAGTGCAGCGCGTGCAGTTCAACACGGTGCTGAAGCGCTCGGACGAGTTTCAGGCCCGGCCTTTGCGGGCTGAAGTCGCATCGGTAGCGGCCGCGCAAGGAACATTCAACGATCCGCAGCTCGGGCGTCAATGGCACTACCACAACACCGGCAACAAGAGCATTGCACAGACCGCGCGCGCAGGTGCCGACGTCAATGTTCTCGAAGCGTGGAAACTTACGGGCGGCGACCCGCGTGTGATCGTTGCCGTGGTGGACGAGGGCGTGAAATATACCCATCCCGATCTGGCGGCCAACATGTGGGTCAATCCCGATCCCGATCCTGCGATGCAGGACATTCATGGCTACAATTTTGCCACTCGGGGTCCTATCACCTGGGACAAGCTCCATCCGACCGACTCGAAGCAGGACGACTCGGGCCACGGAACCCATGTCGCCGGGACGGTAGCCGCCGTTAACAACAACGGAACGGGCGTCTGCGGCATTGCCGGCGGCACGGGCAACAACGACGGCGTGAAGATCATGTCGTGCCAGATTTTCTCGGCCGATTCGAACAAATCGGGCTCCACGGCCGTAACCGCCGAAGCGATCAAATATGCGGCCGATCACGGGGCGGCGATCCTTCAATGCTCGTTCGGCTATGAGGCCGGGAAGATCACTTCGGATGACCAATACGCCCGCTCGCAAGCCATCGAAAAACAAGCGATCGACTACTTCATCGCCTCGCAAAACTGCGAAGCCGTGGACGGCGGCATCGTGATCTTCGCGGCGGGCAACGACGGAAAAAACATGAGCTGCTATCCGGGAGCCTATCGCGATTACATCTCGGTAACCGCGTTCTCGCCCGATTTTCTGCCGGCCTACTACACCAACTACGGTCCCGGCAGCAATATTGCGGCACCGGGCGGCGACTATAAGATTTCGTCCGACGGCTCCTCCAGCGAAGTGCTTTCGACGCTGCCCTCGGAACTCTACAAAGGCAGCGACTACGGCTTCATGCAAGGGACGTCGATGGCCTGTCCTCATGTATCGGGCGTAGCGGCGCTGGGGCTCTCCTATGCCCTGCAGCAAGGGAAGCATTTTACCTGCGAAGAATTCAACGCCATGCTGCTGACGTCGGTGAACGACATCGACACCTATCTGGACGGTGTGAAAAACTCGATCAACCTGTCCGAATATTACAAGAAGATGGGGACGGGAGCGACCGACGCCTATCAACTTCTCATGCAAGTGGAAGGAACGCCGTGTCTTAAGGCCAAAGTCGGAACGAAGCAACTTCTTTCGCTGAGCGAATACTTCGGAGGTGCGGCCTCGATCCAAACCTACACCGACGTATCGATGAGCGAAGAAGATATGAAGAAGCTTGGCATTGCCGACGCGCCGCAAATCTCTTTCGGCAAGCTGCAGATCCGCTGCACGAAACCCGGCGTAGCCAAGATTCGCATCACGGCCATTGCGGGCGGCAATACGCTCGGAACCGAAACCACGATGGGCGGCATGCCCGTAACCAAAGAGTTCGCCATCATTGCGCGCAGTGTTCAGACGGGGAACGGAGGTTGGTTGTAAAATATGAATCGAATTATGAAAAAGAATATCATTCTCCTGTTTGTTTCGTTCGCTGTGCTGCTGTGCGCAGGATGCGGATCCTCCGGCAAGACCGTGCCGACCGTGGAGTTCACCGGCGAATGGCATCTCGTCCAGTGGAGCGGCGCGGCGCCGACGGAATTCGATGCCTACGTGGTTTTCAACGAAAACCATACGTTCTCCCTCTATCAACGGCTCGAACGGATCGACTACCGGAATTTCACGGGGCAGTGGGCGTACGACGGCAAGTTGCTGTCGGGAGTTTACAGCGATGACACGCCGTGGGGCAGCGATTACGAAATTGCGCTCGACGAGGCGGCCAACACGTTGACCCTGACGAGCCGTACCTCGGTACCCGAGATCAGCGTATATCGGCGCGAAGCTGTGCCGGAAGCGATCAAAAATTCGGCGGTTCCGGTAACGGCCGGCCGGTCGGCATTCGTCCGGCTGCTGTAATCCGGGCTTGGAATGCCGGGCTTCCGGGCTTCCGGAATGCCGCAAATGTTGCAGCGAAGGGGTATCGCCTCTTCGCTGTTTTTTTATCGGTCCGGACGAAAAAAGAGGTCCGGAATTTGCAGTTTCATTTTTTTTGCTTACCTTTGTGCCACGATGATGCGGAGTATTCCGTGTTGTCGGGATGGTGCCATAGCTCAGTTGGTAGAGCAAAGGACTGAAAATCCTTGTGTCCCTGGTTCGATTCCCGGTGGTACCACACAGAAAAACAGCCACTTGCAGTGATGCGGGTGGCTGTTTCGTTTTTGGGCGGGGGAGGTTTACGGTCGAAATCTTTGCTGGAATTTACTTCGGCTGCTCATTCCCGTTCCAGATGTTATACGATTCCTGTTCGAGCTGGGAGCGGGTATAGATCTGCGGCCGGTAGCATTGTTCGGATTGCAGAACGAATCGTCCCCTGTCGATTTTATATGTTCGACTGATTCTGGTTGCGGCGAAACTTTCGAACCGGTCAAACGGTATGGAACCGGCCGAGAGGGGTTTCAGCAGATGGATGATTACGTCGTAATTTTCGGTAATCTCATATTGCCGGACCGCAATACCCGGAAAATACCAGACGCTCGCTTCCAATGTGTCCCGTACGTTCCCGGTGGAATCGACCACGACAAGCACGTCGGTCAGGTAGTCGGTGGGGCCGCCGAAGCTGGCCGCGAACAAATAATAAGGAGTATCGGGAATCCGGAATTTCGCATACGCATCGGGAGCCAGCTCCTCCGTATCGGCCATGAAACAAGTGTTGCATTGCACGTCCTCGTAAAGTCTGCCGGAAAGGACGCCTCTCCAATCCGGGATGCCGTATGACTGTTTGGTCATGCTTTTGGCGGCCTTGAACGGCACGCTCGCAGATGGCATCGTTGTAACCAGGTTCGCGAACGGAGCCTGGGCTCGGACGCCGATCCACGCTAAGGTTGCAAGGATTGCGAGGACAATTGCAAATACGCTGTTTTTCATGTCGGTTCTGTTTTGTTCGCGCCGTTTTCCGTTCCGGCCTTTCCCGAAACGGCTTCTTGCGGCTGATTCCGAGCGGCCGCATGTTGCGGCTTCAAAAGTGTAAAGATAATGATTTTAGCCTTAATTCGTACCTGATGATCGGCGGTCGTTCTGCATAAGCCGCTGCGGACATCGCCTCCGAAAGGAATCGGGGCGCTGCGCTCGTTCCGGAATTGGTACGCAATTTGTCGTCGGACAACTTCGCCTGCGCGACGCTGCGCGGGGAAGTAAACACCTAAAACGACAACGCCATGACACCTGCAAAACGCAGCCAGAACAGCTGGCTCCCGAGCATCTTCAACGACTGGCTGGCTCCCGAGTGGCTGGAGCACCGCAACACGACGGCTCCGGCGGTCAATATCCTCGAAGACGAAACCGGCTACAAGGTCGAGGTCGCCGCGCCCGGCATGACCCGCGAGGATTTCAAGGTCCACATCAACGAGGACAACGAGCTGATTATCTCGCTGGAGAAATGCAATCCGCCCAAAGAGGGGGAGAAGACG
Organism: uncultured Alistipes sp.; assembly: GCA_964542345.1. Classification (GTDB taxonomy): domain Bacteria; phylum Bacteroidota; class Bacteroidia; order Bacteroidales; family Rikenellaceae; genus Alistipes. The sequence goes on along the minus strand of CAZIUJ010000017.1, from coordinate 14,746 downwards.
CCCAAAGGCACCTACCTGCGGCGCGAGTTTTCCTATACGCAGTTCCAGCAGAGCCTCTTGCTGCCCGACAACGTCGTGCGCGACAAGATCGCCGCAAAGGTCGAGAACGGCGTCATGACGATCGACATCCCCAAGAAGCCGGTCGCCGAGACGACACCCGCTTCCCGGCAGATCGAGGTCAAATAGCGCGCCTCGTTTCCGGCCGCATCGAAGAGAGCTCCGAAACCCGCGGGGCTCTCTTTTGTCGTATCTCGGCGCCTCTGCCCGATTCAGGCCGCTCTGCGATCCGTTATTCGGGTAGCTCAATCCGGAATCGGGTTCATCTTCGGTTCGCGGTTTTTCGCTATCTTTGTAGCAAACGAACCGAACAAGATGAAAAAGTCCATCTGCATGTTTGCCTTCGCGTTGGCAGCGATGCTGCCCGCAGGGGCCTCGGCACAACATCCGAAAACAGACGAACCGATGAAAACGAACAGGAAAGTATTGGTGGCATTCTTCTCCCGCACGGGCGAGAACTATGCCGTGGGCCATATCGACAAGGGCAACACCCGCATCGTGGCCGAAATGATCGCCGGCCGGACCGGCGGCACGCTCTTCGAAATTGTGCCGGAAAAAGAGTACCCGCAGGGCTACAATGCCTGTATCGAGGTTGCCCGAACGGAAAAGGATGCGGGTGCACGGCCGGGGCTGCAGGGCGACATCACCGTCGAGGATTACGACGTGATCTTCTTAGGTTATCCCAACTGGTGGGGCGACCTGCCGATGGCCGTCTACACGTTCCTCGAAAAGCACGGCTGGAGCGGCAAAACGATCTTCCCGTTCTGCACCCACGAGGGCAGCGGGCTTTCGGCGACGGAGCGCCATATTGCCGGGGCTTGCCCGGGGGCGACCGTCGGGAAAGGGCTTGCTCTGCGCGGAGCTACAGCCCAGAACCGGCGCGACGAGGCGCAGGCTTCCGTGGAGGCCTGGCTCCGGAAGTCGGCATTCTGACCGCTCCGCAAGGTCGGCCGCGGCCGGCCGCATCGAAGAGAGCTCCGACGTTTCGGGGCTCTTTTTCGTCGGGCCGGGCGGGCCGGCATCGAAGATGCGGAAAATTTTGCTATCTTTGTCATCGCCCCGCAGCGGGGCGTAAAACGAATGTCATGCTTGCTCAACCCGAACGTCAGCAAATCATCGATCTGATCGGCCGCGAAGTGGTGCCCGCGATCGGTTGTACGGAGCCCGTCGCCGTCGCGCTGTGTGCGGCCCGCGCGGCCGAGTTGCTCGGTGTCGTGCCCGCGCGGATCGCCGTGCGCCTGAGTGCCAATATTCTGAAGAACGCGATGGGCGTAGGCATCCCCGGTACCGGGATGATCGGCCTGCCGATTGCCGTGGCGCTGGGCGCCCTGATCGGCCGCTCGGCATACGGGCTCGAAGTCTTGCGCGACGTCTCGCCCGAGGCCGTGGCGCGCGGCCGGGCCTATATCGACGAAAAACGCATCTCGATCGCCCTGAAAGAGGGTATCGACGAAAAGCTCTATATCGAGGTCGAAGTCGCTGCCGCCGACCGGCAGTCCGTGGCGGTCATCGCCGGCGGGCATACCCGGTTCGTCTATCTGGAGCGCGACGGACATGTCGAGCTCGACGAGCGGACGCCCGCTGCTACGGCGGAGACCGGGACCGAGGTGCCCCTTACGCTGCGGCGCGTCTGGGAGTTCGCCACCGAGTCGCCCCTCGACGAACTGCGCTTCATTCTCGAAACGCGCCGCCTGAACAAGGCCGCGGCCGAGAAAGCTTTCGCCGGCGAATACGGACACTGCGTCGGCCGTACCCTGCGGCGCGGGCGCGAGCTGCAGGTGATCGGCGACAGCATCTTTTCGCGCATCCTGGCCTATACTTCGGCCGCCTGCGACGCCCGCATGGCCGGAGCGATGATCCCCGTCATGAGCAATTCGGGCAGCGGCAACCAGGGCATCGCCGCGACGCTTCCGGTCGTGGTCTACGCCGAGGAGACGGGGGCCGACGAGGAGCGGACGATCCGCGCGCTCGCCCTCAGCCACCTCACCGTCATCTACATCAAGCAGTCGCTCGGGCGCCTCTCGGCCCTGTGCGGATGTGTCGTTGCCGCCACGGGTTCCAGCTGCGGCATTGTCTATCTCATGGGCGGCAGTTACGACGCGGCGGCCGCGGCTGTCAAGAACATGATCGCCAACCTTACGGGCATGATCTGCGACGGGGCCAAACCCAGCTGCGCCATGAAGCTCACGAGCGGCGTCTCGACGGCCGTGCTCTCGGCCCTGATGGCGATGGACGGCCATTGCGTAACGCCCGTCGAGGGAATCATCGACGAGGATGTGGACCGCTGCATCCGCAACCTGACCGACATCGGCCGCGATGGCATGAACGAAACCGACCGCCTCGTGCTCGACATCATGACGAACAAGTGCTGAGCGCGCCGCGCCCGGCTTTTAGAGAAAAAGGCTTCCGGTCCGTGCCGGAAGCCTCTGTTTTTCAGGGGAAGATCGTGCGGAGAATCAGGCCTGTGGCTCCTTGATGGCTCACCGTGTAGTCTTTGGCGATGCGGCTGCTCTTTTGCAGAAATTCGGGGTCGTCGCGCAGCGGGGCGAACCAGTCGCGCAGCGCTTCGTAGTCCGTGATAGGCCGCGCGGCCCCCAATGTTGCCAAGTCGCGCGCCTCCTTGAACTTCCCGTAGTTGGGCCCGAAAGCGATCGGCAGCCCGAACGTCGCGGCTTCCAGCGTGTTGTGGATGCCGACGCCGAATCCGCCGCCGATGTAGCCCCAGCTTGCATAGCCGTATGCCGAGGAGAGGAGCCCCACCGTGTCGAGGATCAGCAGCTGCGTCGACCCGAAGTCCGTGTCGGACGTGCAGCGGGTGTAGCGCAAGGCGCCGCCGCAGGTCGCCTCTTCCAACCGGACGAGGCGGCTCTCCTCCATTTCGTGGGGCGCCACGAGGAACCTGATCCCGGGGTTGTCGTTCATCAGGCGGATCAGCAACTCTTCGTCGGGACCCCAGGTCGAGCCCGCGACGAAGAGCCGGGCGTCGCCCTTGAAGCGCTCCACGACCTCGATCCTGCGGGCCGCCTGCGCGATTTCGGCGACGCGGTCGAAGCGCGTGTCGCCGGCGACCACCACGTTGTCGAATCCCAATTCGGAGAGGAGCTGCTTCGACTCCTCGTTCTGCACGAAGAGGGCGTCGAAAGCTTCGAGCGCCTGCCGCCACAGACCGCCGTAGGGGCGGAAGAAGACCGAGTCGCGGCGGAAGATCGCCGAGACGATGTAGCTGCGGACCTTGCGGCGGCGCAGCTCCCCGAGCAGGTTGAGCCAAAATTCGTACTTCACGAAGATGGCGATCTCGGGGTGGACGATGTCGAGGAAGCGCCGGGCGTTGCGCGGCGTGTCGACCGGCAGGTAGAAGATGTAGTCGGCGCCCGGGTAGTTTTTGCGGATTTCATAGCCCGAGGGCGAGAAGAAAGTCAGCAGGACCTTGTATTCGGGGTGTTCGCGGCGGAGCTGCTCGATGATGGGACGTCCCTGCTCGAATTCGCCGAGCGAGGCTGCGTGTATCCAGACGATGCGGGCTTCGGGGTCGATCGCTTCGGCCATTCGGCGGAAGAGGCCGCGGCGGCCGTCGACCCATTGCCGGGCTTTCCTGCTTCGCAGGGCCGCGATCCGGGCCAGCCCCGCATAGAGCGCCATCAGCCAGTTGTAAATCCACATGGGCGTGCAAGTAGTTGTCGGTATGCAAAGGTAGCATTTTTTGGCAGAATTGCAAAATTACCAGTTGCTCTCCATCGCCTCTTCGATAAGCCGCACCTCCATCGTGCCGTCGGGCGCCGCCTCCACGGCCGCCAGGTCGAACTGCACCTCCGGCTCGTCGCTCCTGCCGGCCAGGTAGCAGCTTGCGGCCCGGCGCAGGGCGCGGAACTTCCGGGGCGTGATCGCCTCTTCGGGCGTCGTCAGCGAGTCGTGGCGGCGGGTCTTCACCTCGACGAAGTGCAGCACGCCCTCCCTGTGTGCCACGATGTCGAGCTCGTAGCGCCCTTTCCGCCAGTTCAGGGCCAGAATCTCGTAGCCTGCCCGCCGCAGATACTCCGCAGCCGCCTGTTCGCCCGCCCGGCCCGTCTCGGCTGTCGTCATACCTATTTATAATAAGAAAGAGAGGTCGCCGCCCGGCTGCACCTCGAAAGGCTCCATGCCGTTGCGGAAGATGCGCATCGGCCGCGGCCCGATCAGTTCGAGCCGGCCTGCTTCGCAGCGGAGCATGCACCCCTCGCGCAGGCCCGCCACCCAGCGGCGCGGATTGGCGCGGATGTACTCCCGGATGCGCTGCTCGCGCGTCTCGCCCGCATGCCCGGCCGGGTTGGCATCCAGGTAGTGGGGGTTGATCTGGAATTTCACGGCGCCGATGGCCTTGAACGATGCGGGCCGGACGATGGGCATGTCGTTGGTCGTCGAGATCGTCGGACAGCAGACGTTGCTGCCGGCCGACCAGCCGACGTAGGGTGTGCCGGCGCCGAGGCGGCGGCGAATGGCTTGCATGAGCCCCTGCTCCTGCATCTTCTTAGCCAGTGCGAAGGTGTTGCCGCCGCCCACGCAGATCGCCTCGGCGCGGCGGATCGCCCGGGCCGGGTCGGCGGCGCGGTGCACCGACTTCACGCGGATGCCGATCTCCGCGAAGCGGGCGGCCACGCGGCGTTCGTATTCGGCGTAGGAGAACGTTACGGCGGCATAGGGCACGAAAGCCACCTCGCCCACGCCCGCGAGGAAGCGGCCGATTTCGGGCAGCGGGTAGCGCAGGTACTCCTCGCCGGCGTTGGTCGAATTGGAGATCAGGAGAAGTTTCATAAGGCGGTGGTTCTGAATTTCTTAATTTGAAAGTTGTGCGAAATGTCGAAAATGTTGTGAATAAAAAAAAGCGGCGTTTTGTCAAAAGTAATAAAAAAAGTGTTACTTTTGCGCAAAATTACGTCGGAAATAGAAGTAATTGTTTTCAAATATTCGTTTAACTAAAAATTTAAGATTATGTCAGACGTTCAAACTAAAGTGGTCGAGATCATCGTCGACAAGCTGGGTGTCAAGGAGACGGAAGTAGTGCCCGAAGCCAGCTTCACCAACCACCTGGGTGCGGATTCGCTCGACACCGTGGAGCTGATCATGGAGTTCGAGAAGGCTTTCGATATCCAGATCCCCGACGAGGATGCCGAGAAGATCGCTACCGTAGGCGACGCCATCAAGTACATCGAGGAGCACAAGAAATAATCTTTCCTATTCGTTTTCGGTTCACGACATTTTAGGTTTCGTTTTTTATGGCAGAAAGAAGAGTAGTCGTTACGGGTATCGGTACGATCAACCCGCTCGGCAATAACATAGAGGAGTATTTTTCGAATCTGGAGAAAGGTGTCAGCGGTGCCGCGCCCATTACTCATTTCGATGCCGAAAAATTCAAGACCCGCTTTGCCTGTGAAGTGAAAAACTACGACCCGAACCTCTATTTCGACCGCAAGGAGGTGCGCAAGTACGACCTCTTTACGCAGTACGCCCTCATCGCGGCCACGCAGGCCGTCGAGGATGCGGCGTTCGACTTCGACAAGCTCGACAACGAGCGCGTCGGCGTGATCTGGGCTTCGGGTATCGGAGGACTCAAATCGTTCTTCGACGAATGTCTGGGCTATGCCGAGGGGGGTATGACCCCTCGGTTTAGCCCATTCTTCATTCCGCGCATGATCTCCGACATCGCCGCAGGCTTCATCTCCATGAAGTACGGCTTCATGGGCCCGAACTACTGCACCGTGTCGGCGTGCGCCTCGTCCAACCACGGCCTCATCGCCGCGATGGAGGCCATCCGCTACGGCAAGGCCGACGTCATGGTTACGGGCGGCTCGGAGGCGGCGGTCAACGAACCTTCGGTCGGCGGCTTCAACTCCATGCAGGCGCTCTCCACGCGCAACGACGACCCCGCGCACGCTTCGCGTCCTTTCGACAAGGACCGCGACGGCTTCGTGGTCGGCGAGGGCGCCGGAGCCCTGATCCTCGAAGAGCTGGAGCATGCCAAAGCCCGCGGTGCGAAGATCTACTGCGAATTTGTCGGCGGCGGCGAATCGGCTGACGCCCACCACTTCACGGCGCCCCATCCTGAGGGTATCGGCGCCATGAAAGCGATGCGCGACGCCATCAAGGACGCCGGCATCCAACCCGAGGACATCGACTATGTAAATGTCCACGGCACCTCCACGCCGCTGGGCGACATCGCCGAGCTCAAGGCCGTGAAAGGCGTATTGGGCGACCACGTCTACGACGCCAACATCTCGTCGACCAAGTCGATGACGGGCCACCTGCTGGGCGCTACGGGCGCCGTCGAGGCACTGGCCTGCATCATGGCCATCACGAAAGGGATCGTGCCCCCGACCATCAACTGCGCGAATCTCGATCCGGAAATCGACGCGAAGCTCAACCTCACGCTCGACAAGCCGCAGCACCGCGAGGTGAAGTGCGCCCTGAGCAACACGTTCGGCTTCGGCGGTCATAACGCCACCGTCATCTTCCGGAAGTTCTAACCCTCGTTGGGCCGCGCACCGTGTTCGACTTCCTGCTGCGTCCTCTGCGGAGGAATTTCGGCCGCGACAAGGCGTATTACATCATGATCGATGATATGTTCGGGTTCCTCCCGCATAACATCGAACTCTACAAGCTGGCTTTGGTTCACAAGTCAGCTTCTTTGGTTTTGGAGGACGGGCAGACGGTCAACAACGAGCGGCTCGAATTTCTGGGCGACGCCGTCATCGAGGCCGTTACTTCCGACTACCTTTTCATCGAGTACCCCGGGCACGACGAGGGCTTCCTCACGCAGATGCGCTCGCGGATCGTGTCGCGGCAGTCGCTCAATGCGCTGGCCGTCAGCCTCGGGCTCGACCGGCAGGTGATCTCCAACGGCGGGGCTTCCGTCATACAGAAGCACATCTACGGCGATGCTTTCGAAGCCATGATGGGGGCCATTTACCTCGATCAAGGCTACGAGTTCGTCAACCGCTTGCTGATCAACCGCATCTATGCCCGGTATCTTAACCTCGACGAGCTCACCGCTTCCGAGACCGATTACAAGAGCCGCCTGATCGAGTGGTGCCAGAAGCACCGGCGGCCGATCCTCTTCCGGACCGAGCACGACAAAGGCTATTCTGCCAGCCACCCCATTTTCTATGCCACGGTCCTTGTCGACGGCCTTGAAGTGGGCCACGGCTCCGGCGACTCCAAAAAGGAAGCCGAGCAACAGGCCGCCTACTCCGTTGCCGAGTATATGAGCGACGAGCAATGTGCATCGCTGCTTGACCGTGTGGACCGGCTTATCGATTGACCGGGGGCCGGGGCTGTCCGAGGGGGCAAAGAGGAGCATCAAAGGAGGCAACCCGAGAGACCAGCTGAGGAGCAAAGGACCGAGAGGGCCGGCTGAGGATCGGGCAGGGGGCCCAAAGGGGAGCATCAAAGGAGGGGGCAACGGAGGCAAAAGATCGAGCAAGCCCGGTAGAAAGCTGCGGAGAAACAGAAGCCGAAAGAAGCCGAAGAGAGCGTCGAACGTAAGAGCGGGCGGGCGGAACAAAAGGAACCAAGAGAGGATCGAAAAACGTGAAAAATCTGCATGATAAATTGGCGTCGCGCGGCGCGGCGGCCCTCTCGGACCGGGAGCTGTTGGCCTTGCTGACCGACGACCTTGCGCTGGCCGACACCCTGCTGGAGCAGACCGGCGGTTCGCTGCTGCGGCTTGCCGCCGAGGAGCTGCCCCGTCTGCGGATGATGGGCGGACTGGGCCTGCGCCGGGCCCGGGTGCTGGTTGCGGCCGCCGAGTTCGGCCGACGGGTAGCTGCCGCGCAAGCTCAGGCGATCGAATCGATCGAAAACACGCAGGATGTCGTCCGCTTTTTCCGGCCCCAGCTTGAAATGCTCGATCATGAGGAGTGCTGGGTCGTCTACCTTTCGGCCTCCAACCGGATTCTGGAGCACCGGCGCGTCAGTCAGGGTGGGGTAGTGGCCACGATCGTCGACCACCGGCTGATCGTCAAGCGGGCGCTGGAGCTGCTGGCTACGCGCCTGATCCTCATTCACAACCATCCCTCCGGCTCGACCGATCCCAGTGCGGACGACCGCCTGCTCACCGAGCGGGTGGCGAAAGCGGCGGCGCTTTTCGACATCCGGCTGGTCGATCATGTCATCATCTCCCGCGAGGGTCATTTCTCGTTCTATGCCGCCGGCGTGCTGCCGGCCCTGTCATAGGGTCCCCGGGCATCTCCGTGCGCACCGGACCGCTGCCGGCGTGCCGGCCTGAAGATCACCACACGATCGGCTCCTTGCCCACGGAGCGGAGGTATTCGTTCGCCCGCGAGAAGTGGCGGCAGCCGAAGAACCCCCGGTAGACCGAGAGGGGCGACGGGTGTACGGCTTTCAGGATGCAGTTGCGCTGCGGATCGGCGATCGCCCCTTTGCGCTGGGCATAGCTGCCCCAAAGCATGTAGACGATCCCCTCCTTGCGCTCGTTGATCGCCCGAACCACGGCATCCGTGAAAGTCTCCCAGCCGTGTCCCGCATGCGAGGCCGCTTCGTGCGCGCGGACCGTCAGCACGGCGTTCAGCAGCAGCACGCCCTGCTCGGCCCAGCGGTCGAGGTTGCCCGTCGGAGGAACGGGCGTCCCCGTGTCGTCCGACACCTCCTTGAAGATGTTCTGCAGCGAGGGCGGAAAGGGCACGCCGTCGCCTACCGAGAAGCAGAGGCCGTTCGCCTGCCCGGGGCCATGATAGGGGTCCTGCCCGATGATCACCACCTTGAGCCGCTCGAACGGGCATTTGTCGAACGCCCGGAAGATGTTGCTTCCTCGCGGGAAGATGCGGCGTGTGGTGTACTCCTGCCGGACGAACTCCGTCAGGGCCGCAAAATAGGGTTTCTCGAATTCGGGGGCCAGCACTTCTTTCCAGTCGGCGGCGATCTTCACATCCATTTCGGCGGGGCGTTAAATTTCCGTAAATGTAATGAAAAGTTCGCAAAATCCGCTTATCTTTGTCCTGGAATCTCACTTTACCGCTATGAAAAAGACACTCCTGGGCCTGAGCGTATGCCTGTTGACTGCCTGCTGCGGCGCGGATAGCCGGCAGCCCGAAATACGCAACGTGATCTACATGATCGGCGACGGCATGGGCCTCGCGCAGGTCGCCATGCTGCAGATCGCCGAGGATTACCGGCCGACGGCTTTCGACCGCGCCGAGCACATCGCGCTCATCACCACGCGCTCGGCCAACAACCGCGTTACCGACTCCGCCGCTGCCGGCACGGCCCTCAGCTCCGGGGTCAAGACCGACAACTCCTGCCTGGGGCTCGATCCCGACGGCGTGCGCCTCGTGCCGATGACCGAGTGCGCACAGGCGCAGGGCATGCGTACCGGCGTGGTCGTTACCTGCTACCTGCAGCACGCCACTCCCGGGGCTTTCTACGCCCATGTGCCCCATCGGGACGACATCGCCGACATCTCGCGCGACCTGGTGTCCAGCGACATCGATCTCCTGATCGGCGGCGGCCGCAAGGCGCTGAGCGATTCGCTCTCCGCGGAGGGAACCTGTTTCGACGCCCTCCGTGCCAAAGGCTACCGGATCGCACTGGAGCCCGCGCAGATTGACACCTTGTCGGGACTTCCGCTCATCGCGGCCGTCGCCGACAAGCACCTGCCTGCCGCTGCCGAGCGCGGCGACTACCTCCCGCAAGCTACGCGCAAGGCGCTGGAACTCCTGTCGGCCGATAACGGCAAGGGCTTCTTCCTGATGGTCGAGGGTTCGCAGATCGATATGTACTGCCACGGCAACGACGCTTCGCGTGTGCTGGACGAGATGCGCGACTTCGAGCAGGCCGTGGCCGCCGCGATGGACTTTGCCGATACGCATCCTGGAACGCTGGTTGTCGTAACGGCCGACCACGAGACGGGCGGCCTCACCCTGCCCAGCGGCAATGCCGACTTCACGCTGCCCGAGTCGGGCGTCGAACCGCGCTTCTCGACCGGCGGGCATTCGGCGTGCGTCGTTCCCGTCTATCTTTACGGCACGGGCTCCGATCGCATCCACGGCTTCATGGACAATACCGAGCTGGCCAACGAGCTGAAACGCATCCTCTCCAAAGAGTGTTAGGCCACTTTCTTTACGGAACAGCAGCGGGCGCCGGCATCGACCGGCGCCCGCTGCTTGTTGGGGCTTGCGGTGCGTTATTCTTGCTTGGCCGGGGCTGGGTCGATCCTGAAATCGATCGGTATCGTGTATTTTACGCGCACGGCTTCGCCGGATTCGTTGCGTCCCGGGCTCCATGCTCCGGCCGGCACCGTGCCGACGACCCGGAGCGCTTCGGCCGAGAGCAATTCGTCGGGGCTTTGCAGCACCTTGACCGAGCTTATCGAGCCGTCGTGCTCGATCATGAATGTCGCTACGACCCGTCCCTGAATACCTGCTTGCTTCGCCTTTTCGGGATAGATCAGGTGCTCCTGCACCCATGTGCGGAACGTGTTCAGGTCGCCGCCCTGGAACCGCGGCATCGTTTTGGTTACAAGGAACGCCTTGTCGCTCTCCGCTTTTTCCGCCTTATCTGCCTGTTCCGTCGCCGTTGTTTTCGCCGGGTCGATTCGGAAATCGATCGGTATCGTGTATTTCACGCGCACGGTTTCGCCGGATTCGTTGCGTCCCGGGCTCCATGCTCCGGCCGGCACCGTGCCGACGACTCGGAGCGCTTCGGCCGAGAGCAATTCGTCGGGGCTTTGCAGCACCTCGACCGGGCTCATCGAGCCGTCGCTTTCGATGAAGAACGAGAGGACGACATGGCCTTCGATGCCGCGGTTCATGGCTTCCTGCGGGTAGCGGATGCGCTGCATCACCCACATGCGGAACGTGCTCGGATCGCCGCCCTGGAACTGCGGCATTGTTTCGGCGACGAAAGGTTGCTCTTCGTTCGGTGCTGTTGCCGGAGGTGCCGCCGTCCGGACTTCCGCGGCCCGGGTCGTGAGCGAAAAGGCGCACAGCAGGCCGATTACGGCGGGAACGACTCCCGCAAATCGCAGCAGGGCGTACCTGCCGAAAGGATGTTGGGTCATCATTTGAAATCGTTTTTTTGTGAAGGAATTGCGCAGCCCGTTGGCCATGTCCGGACTATAGCCGAAGAGCTGCCTGAATAGGGTGTCCATGTATTGCGCCGGGTCGCAGCCTTGTGCCAGCACGTCGCGGTCGGCTTCGTACTCCTGCGCTTCGGCCAGCCGCCGGGCCGCCAGCCAGACGAACGGGCTCCACCACAGCAGGGACTTCATCCCCTCCATGAGGATGCGTTCGGCCGAATGGCGGCGGAGCAGGTGGCTCGTTTCGTGGGCGATGACGAAGTGTTCTTCTTCCGCCGGGGTCCCGTCCCACAGATAGATCGTCTTCCAGAACGAGAAGGGCGCGATCCGGCGGCGGGTCCGTACCAGCCGGAAAGGGCCTGTCCGGAGGATCGTCGCTTCGCGGCGCAGCCCCCGGAGAATCCATAGCTGCCGGAGCATGGCGCCGACCAGCACGAACGTTCCGGCAGCCCAAAGCAGCAGCACGATCGCTTCGGAGGTCGGAAATGCGGCCGGCGGCACCGGAGCGGACGTCGGCGCAACAACCGTCGGCAGGGCCTCGAACGGCTCTAAGTCGATGACCGGGGGCGGCAGCAGAGGGATGCGCAGCTGCGGAACGAGCCCGGCCAGCAGCGGCAGCAGCAACAGATAGCGCCGGCACCACGGAAGCGGCGCCCGCCGGTCGAGGAGCACCTCGTAGGCGGCCCACAGCACGCCGCTGCAGACGACGATCTTCAGGGCTTCTGACAGCAGGGACTTCATGACTGCGGTTTTTTGGCGTTGCGGATAATCTCCAGAATCTCGGCCTGTTCGTCGGAGGAGATCGTTTCGTGGCGCGAGAAGAACGATACCAGCTGCGCCAGCGACCCGTCGAAGTAGGAGGTCAGCATCGACGACATGACGCCGCGGGCGTAGCTCTCGCGGTCGACCGCCGGGTAGTAGCGGTGGCTCTTGCCTTCGGCCGTGTGGGTCAGAAATCCCTTGTTCTCCAGGATTTTGAGGAACGTGGCCACGGTGGTGTACTTCGGGCGGGGCTCGGCGGTGCGCTCGATGATCTCGCTCACCACCGCATGGCCCAACTGCCAGATGATCCGCATGATCTCTTCTTCGCCGCGGGTCAGCTCGGGAATCGCCCGCTCGATCTCTGTCGGTTGTTTCTGTTTCATGGTGCAAGTTTACTACTAAATTTTTAGAAGAGCAAATATTTCTACTAAAATTTTAGTAGAATAGGGCAAAAATTCCCGGATTCCCGAGAAAACAGCCTGCAGATGCTGGACGCAGCGCACGGGGAAGCCGTGGCCGCGAATGAGCCCATACTCCGGACCGACGTCGGAAGCATTGAAACGCAGGATGCTCACCAGGGCTGTTCCGGCAGCGGCAGGCGCCGAAGACCAATAAACACCCAGTGAGCCGACACTCGTCAAAGCTCCCGACACATAGTGGCGGTAGCCCGAAGCAGGCGCATGAAGCAATCGCTGGAATGAATGGCGGAAAGGAAACCTTTCTTAATGAATAATGAATAGTTAATAATGAATAATTATCAAGCGGATTTGTGGATTCGTAAATAATTATTCACTATTCATTAAGGTCTGCTTTCCGGCAGACTGGAATATACACCCTGCCAAACCGGGCGGAGATCGGACAATCGTTCAAAAAGTCCTTTCTTAAAACCGGCCTCTTAGGCCGGCGCTCTTAGCGGGGGCAGGGGGATTACTGAATCTGCGGACCGCGCTGGCGGGAGCCGTAACATCCGCCACTCCGGGTCGTCAGGCTGTCGGGAGAGATCAACGACAAGCGTTCCGGGCCGCTTCGTTGTCTTTTTCGAGTTTCTCGTCTTCTTCCCAGTCGAATGCCGGAAATTCGCGGCGCCCTCCCAGCGAGAAACGGGTGTAGGTGATCGGCAGGCCCATCTCCAGGAAGCGGCGTTCGTAGGCCGTCTTCACGGAGAGCACCTCGTCGGCGCAGCCCGTGCCGTAGATGTCCGCCTCGGAGACGTCGCACGGCAGGCCGTAGCGGCGGATCGCTTCGTTCGTGTAGCCGTAGAGGTGCTGCGAGTCGGTCTTCAGATGAATATGCCCCTCCGAGCGCAGCAGCCGCGCATAGAGGCTCAGGAAAAAGGGCGACGTCAGGCGTTTCTTCGCCCGGCGGCTCTTGAGCTGCGGGTCCGGAAAGGTGATCCAGATTTCGGAGACTTCGCCCTCGGCGAAGAGCCCTCCGAGAAACTCGATCCGCGTGCGCAGAAATCCCACGTTGGGCAGCTGCCGCTCGGTCGCCGTCTTTGCGCCGCGCCACATGCGGGCTCCCTTGATGTCAATCCCTATGTAGTTGCGCGCGGGGTCGCGTTCGGCCAGTGCGATCGTGTATTCGCCTTTGCCGCAGCCCAGTTCGAGAACGATCGGCCGGTCGTTGCGGAAAAAGTCGCGGTTCCAGTTCCCTTTCATCGGGTGGTCGCGGCGGAATACCTCGTCGAACTCCGGCTGCAGGAAGCAGGCGAATCCGAGGTTTTCGCGGAATTTGCGAAGTTTGTCTTTTCCCATCTTATTCGGTCTCTACATGGAGCCCCACCGCTTCGACGCCTCTCGTCGGACGGACCGGGGCGATCACGAAGCGGTAGTCGCCGCGGCGGCCGAAGACCGCTCGCCGGCGGTAGGCTACGGCCGCCTCGCCATGAATCGCCGGCAGCCGGCGATCGCGCGGGGCGCAGAACAGAAACGCTTCGGTGCAGCTCAGCGAGTCGGGCGTGCGCACTTCGATACGAAGGGTCAGCGTGTCTTCGCGGAAGCGGGGGTCGCAGCGCAGGAAGAGCGACAGGTCGCACCGCGCCAGCGTATCGTCGTTCGGCAGCACGATTTCCGCCGCTTCGGTCCATGCTTCGGGGTCGACGTCGGCCACGACCGAGCGATGTTCCATGCGGCATGCCGTCAGCAGCAGCACCAGGGTCGCCCCCGCCCGTATCGCCCCCCTCTTCATCGTCTATCGGTTTTCTCCGTTATTGTGGTTGCCGTTGCCGCCGTGGTTGCGGTTCGGGCCGCCCGGACGGCGGTTGTTGCGCGGACGGTTGCGGTCGTTGCTGCGGCGTTCTCCGTTTTCCGGACGGGGTTCGCCCCCTTCCCGTGGTGCATTGTTGCGCGGACGCTCCGGACGGTGGGGACGGTGTTCCTGCGGCCGGTCGCTCTCCGGGGCGTTCGGCTGCTGAGGCTGCCGGTTTTGCGCCCCTTGCGGACGGTCGCCCCGGTTGCTGCGGCCTCGCTTGTTGCGGCGGCGGGCCTTGTCGAAGCGCGTGATGCTGTCTTCAACCGATTCGGCGCCGTAGGTCGGCTCGTCGTTGGCGGCCGGCAGGTCCTCGGCCAGCTGCAGCTGCTCCACTTTCTTGCCGGCGCGGTTCTGCTCCAGAATCTCTTTGACCCGCTCTGCGGAGAGGGTCGTCAGGTTGGCCATCGCCTCTTTGGACGACGAGAAAGTCATTGTGCCGGCCAGCACGTCGGTCTTCACCAGGAACCACTCGCCGTCGATCGTCTGCAGGGGTTCGCGCAGTCGCGGGAAAGCCTTGCGGGCGTCGACGTAGGTGTCGTATTCGTACATCATGCAGCACTTCAGCTTCGAGCACTGGCCCGCCAGCTTCTGGGGGTTGAGCGAGATGTCCTG
>CAZIUJ010000016.1:0-19262 GCA_964542345.1 uncultured Alistipes sp. | reverse complement strand
GCACCCGGAGCGCCGTCGCCCGAGACGATGTTGACGCCCGGCACCTTGCCGCGCAGCAACTCCTGCGGCGAAGTCAGCGCGCCGCGGTTGATCTCCTCGGCCTTGACGGCGACGACCGAACCGGTCATGTCGTTCTTCTTGACAGCGCCGTAACCGATGACGACGACTTCGTCGAGCGACATGAGGTCCTCCTCGAGGACGACGCGGGCAAGGTCGGCCGAGGAGGCTACGCGCTGCAGGTCCTTATAACCAACGAAGCTGATCTGGACGGTCGAATTGCCGTCCTTGACACGAAGGACATACTGTCCGTTGAGGTCGGTCGACGTACCGTTGGTGGTTCCCAACTCCACCACGGTGGCTCCGATAACGGGCGTACCGGAAGCGTCGACAACGACGCCCTTAAGCTCGAGACCGCGGTTCTGTGCCGTCGCGAGGGGGGGGGTAATCGTGCTTAACAGCATAATACCCAAACACATAGCTAAAATTTTTCGCATAAAGCCGTTTGTGTTAGTGAATAATTAGGTTGTCTGGTTGTTTCTATTGCAAATCGCGCGAGAGCCTCCCCTCGACGAGCAGCCGCTCGCCGGCGAGGATGATCTCGACGGGTTCTCCTTCGCAGGAAATGTCGACATGGCCGCGCCCGATGCGCACCGAGAGCACGCGGCCCCGGTAGTCGATGCGGAACGCGAGGTGCTCCCATGCGGCGGGCAGGTGGGGCCGGAACGAGAGGGTGCCGTCGACGACGCGCATGCCGCCGAAGCCCTCGACGACCGAGAGCCACGACCCGGCCATCGACGTAACGTGGCACCCCTCCTCGACCTCGCGGTTGTAGTCGTCGAGGTCGAGCCGCGAGGTGCGCAGGTACATTTCGTAAGCCTTCTCCATGAGGCCGAGCTTGGCGGCCAGAATGGCGTGGACGCAAGGCGAGAGCGACGATTCGTGGACCGTGCGGGCCTCGTAGAAATCGAAGTTGCGGCGCAAGGTCGCCTCGTCGAAGTCCTCCTGGAAGAGGTAGAGGCCCTGCAGCACGTCGGCCTGCTTGATGAAGCACGAACGCAGGATGCGGTCCCACGACCACTTCTGATTGATGGGCCGCTCGGCAGGATCGAGGTCTTTCACCAATATCTGCTCCTTGTCTAAGTAACCGTCCTGCTGGAGGAAGATGCCCAAGTCGCGGTCCTCGCCGAAGTACATGTTGGCATTGATCTCGGCCCATTTCGCGGTCTCGGCGGCCTCGTCGAACGAGCGCTTCGAGCAAATCGCGGCGTAGGCCTCGGGGCGGTTTTCGCGCACCCACCGGACCGCCTCGGCGGCGTAGCGCATCGACCAGCAGGCGATGTAGGAGGTATACCAGTTGTTGTTGACGTTGTTCTCGTACTCGTTGGGCCCCGTAACACCGAGCATGACGTACTTCCTGCGGGCCTCGGACCACGTGATGCGCTGGGCCCAGAAGCGGGCGATGGACAAGAGGACTTCGGCACCGCCCTCGGCGAGGTACGAGGCGTCGCCCGTGTAGCGGACGTAGTTGAAGACGGCATAGGCAATGGCGCCGTTGCGGTGGATCTCCTCGAAAGTGATCTCCCACTCGTTGTGGCACTCCTCGCCGTTGATCGTAACCATCGGATAGAGCGCGGCCCCGCCGTGGAAGCCCAACTTCGCGGCGTTCTCGATCGCCTTGTCGAGCTGGTTGTAGCGGTAGACCAAGAGCTCGCGGGCGACCTGCGGACCGGCCGTAGCCATGTAGAACGGCAGGCAGTAGGCCTCCGTGTCCCAATAGGTTACGCCGCCGTACTTCTCGCCCGTGAAGCCTTTGGGGCCGATGTTGAGGCGCGTGTCGACGCCCGTGTAGGTCTGCAGCAGCATGAAGATGCAGAAGCGGATGCCCTGCTGGGCGGCATCGTCGCCGCCGATCTCGATGTCGCAGCTGTGCCAGCGGGCGGCCCAGGCCTCCTCCTGTTCGCGGAGCAGCGGGCCGAACATGACCCTCGCACCGTCGTCCGCCACGGCCCGGGCGGCGGCGATCAGCTCCTCGGGACGATGGTTGAGCGACGAACAGATGCCCACATATTTATAAAGCGTGGCCCACTCCCCCGCTTCGCGGCGCACGGAGGCCGTATGACGCACCTTTTCGGGCGTCGTCTCGCAGCGGAATTCGGCGCCGTCGAGGAAGACGCGCTGCGCCCAGGCGACATCGAAGCCGCTCTTTTTGGTGCGGCTCTGCACGGCGTCGCCGTCGGTGGAGACATGCTCCCAGAACTTCTCGTCGTAGTTGGCGTCGGTGTTGCGGACGTCGGCGTCGATGTAGGGCGAGAAGGTCATATCGGCGTCCCGGTCGAGCGGCCGGACGGCATAGCGGATGACGCCCAGCTCGCGGCGCTCCAACGAGAGGAAGCGCACGGCCTCGACTTCAACGCGGAGGCCGCTCTTCATGCGCACGGTCATGCGGCGCGTGAGAACCGAACGCCGCATGTCCATCTCGCGGTAAAAGGCCTCGACCTCGACGGCGGCCAGGTCGAGCGGCTCGCCGTCGACCCAAACGTCGACGCCGATCCAGAAAGCGGAATTGAGCACCTTGGCGAAATACTCGGGATAGCCGTTCTTCCACCACCCCACGCGCGTCTTGTCGGGATAGTAGATCGCGCCGATGTAGTTGCCCTGCAGCGACTCGCCGGAATAATGCTCCTCGAAGTTGGCGCGGCCGCCCATGACGCCGTTGCCCAATGCGAACAACGACTCGGACGACTTGACCCGCGCGGGATCGAAATGCTCCTCGACGATCTTCCAGGGATCGGTTTTGATGAAGCGGTTCACCGCAGTCCGGTCGATCTGCCGGCGAAGCTCCTCGACGGAGAAACCCTCGAACGAGGCGAGCTGCATGGTGGCCCGGCCGAGCAGCGGGGAACCCCCGACGCCCACCGAACGCATGCCGGCGCGCGCAGCGGCCTCGATGCCGGCGGCAGCGTCCTCGAAGACGACGCACGAAGCGGGGTTCTCGCCGGAGAGCTCGGCCCCTTTGGCGAAGACCTCAGGATCGGGTTTGGCCCGGGAGACCAGCGTGCCGTCGACGATATGGTCGAACAAGGTGCGCAGGCCGCAGCGGTCGAGGATGACCCCGGCGTTCTTCGAAGCGGAGCCCAGCACGACCTGGATGCCGGCGGCTTTGAGCTCCTGCAGGAAGTGCAGCACGCCGGGCAGCACCTCGTCGGCGGTCATGCGGGAGATATATTCGAGGTAGCGGGCGTTCTTCTCGGCGGCCAAGCGCTCTTTCTCCTCGGCGGAGAAGCGGTCCGCCATGCCCCCGGCCTGCAAAACGATGTCGAGCGAGGCCATGCGGCTGACGCCTTTGGTGGCCTCGCCCTGCTCGGGCGTGAAGTCGAAACCCAGCTCGCGGGCCAAAGCGGCCCAGGCGAGGTAGTGGTACTTGGCGGTGTCGACGAGGACCCCGTCCAGATCGAAGATGCAACAGGTAATCATAGGATGCGAACTATTTTTCCTTGACGAAGAAGACCGACGCGGCGGCCAGCAGCATGAAGACCGCAGCCAGCGCGATCATGGCCATCGGCCGTGCGCCGAAGAGATACTGCACGATCAGGCCGCCCGAGAGGCCGACGACGATCTGCGGAATGGTGATCGTGAAGTTGAAGATGCCCATGTAGACGCCCATGCGGCGCGCCTCGACGGCCCGCGAGAGGATGGCGTAAGGCATGGCGAGGATGCCGGCCCACGCGACGCCGATGCCGATCATGGGGATCATCAGCGCGTATTTGTCCTGCAGGAAGCAGATGCCGCCGAAGCCCAGCGCTCCGCAGAGCAGGCAGAGGGCGTAGACGGGCTTGTTGCCCCAGCGGGCGGCGATGCCGGCGATGAAGAGCGAAGCGATGCAGGCGGGAATGGGATAGGTGCCGTTCAGGACGCCGACCCACGTCTGCAACTCGCCCTCCGAGAGCAAGACGCCGCCGGAAGTGGCGACGCCCGAAATGGCGGGCTTGAGGTAGGTCCACATGAGGAAAAGCGCGGCCCACGAGAAGAACTGCACGACGCCCAGCTGCAACATGACGCGCGGGATGTTGCGCATCAACTCGACGAACGAGGGTTTGGCCTGCACCTCCGCGACGCTCTCGTCGTTATAGCGGGCGAACTCCTCGGGCGGGTACTCTTTGGTCCGGCAGGCGGTAACGAGGACCGTGATGAGGAGAATGGCGCCACCTATATAATAAGACCAGGCGATGTGGCGGGCGACCTGCCCGGGAACCACCTCGTCCGAGACGCCGCAGTGCGTGAGCAGGAGCGGCAGCACAGCCCCGACGACGGCGCCGAGGTTGATCAAAAACGTTTGGACGACGTAGCCTTTGGTCTTCTGCGAATCGTCGAGCATGTCGGCGACCAGCGCGCGGAAAGGCTGCATCGTAACGTTGAACGACAAATCCATGAACAGGAGGATGAAAGCCCCCATCGCCAGCGGTGCGAAAGCGAGCAGCAGCGGAGCGTTGGGCATCAGGGCGAGGGCGAGGGCCGAAATCAGGGCGCCGCCGAGGATGAAAGGCACGCGCCGCCCGAAGCGGGTCCAGGTGCCGTCGGAAAAGAGCCCGACGATGGGCTGGATCACCAGGCCGGCGATCGGCGCGGCGAGCCAAAAGTAGCTCAGGTGCGAGAGGTCGGCGCCCAGAGACTCGAAGATGGTCGACGTATTGGAATTTTGCAGCGAATAACCGATCTGGACCCCGAGGAAACCGAAGCTGAGGTTCCATATCTGCCAAAAAGAGAGGCGTGGCTTTTTCATAAAAAAATGCGGTTCGGTAGTTAGGTTTGGATATAAAATTAAAAACAAATATCCGAAACGGCACCCTCCCGGACGACGAACGGCACGAATCGACCGACGAACGGCCGATTCGGAGAGACGAAAGTGCGAGAAATTAAAAATGACGATTCCGATACGAGGCGTCCGAAGCCGCTGCCTGAGACGATGATACGGAGGTCATGCGGAAGGGGACCGGCGGACGGAAAATCGAAAATTATCGTCTCCGAATTTTGCAGGATAACGGAAAAACACTAATTTTACTCGGAAAGAGTTGCCGCACGCACCATATTCGCACGCACGATGAAACGTCTGAAGATAAGCATTCCGATGCTGATCCACCTCTTCGCGGCGGGGCACGCCGCCGTGGCGGTGCTGAGCCGCGTCTTCGACTATGTGGACGACGTGCCCCTGACGGTGCTGACCCTCTCGATGATCCTGCTGATCGCCATCCGCCGCGGTCTGCGGGCCGAGCTGGTGGCGGCGCTGGCCCTCATCTGCATCTTCGTGGCCTACTTAGCGGGCATCTACGGCGCGCAGCTGATCCAGCACCTGACCGGCAGCGACACGCTGGCCCCGGCCATCACGACGGCCCTGATCACCGAACTGGTGGGCTGGCACACCTACCTCCTCGCCCGCTCACGCGAGGCGCAGCCCGGCGTGCGCATCCGCTGGTCGCCCTCGACGCGGCAGATCGTAACGATCGTGGCGGCGATCCTCCTGTTCCGCGTCTTCTACACCACGCTCTTCCGCTCGCCCTACTTCGAACGCGAAGGCGTCTTCCCCGAGTTCCACCGCCTGCTGAGCAACACGCTGGCCCTGATGACGATGTTCTGCGGCAACGTGATCTTCGTGAGCATGCGCTCGCGCATGCTCCACCGGCGCGACGTGCGGCTGGCGGCCTCGGCGCTCTTCACGCTGCTGTTCGGACTGCTGCTCACGGCGGCAGTCTATTACGGCCTGCCGCAAGGCAACGAAGCGACGATGGCACCTCGCCCCTTCTTCCGCCTCTACACGGTGGTGCTGCTGGCCGACATCGTGGTCTACGCGATGCTGCAGTTGGCCGTCTACGTCATCGAATCGGACAGGGAGCTCCGCACCGAACGCGGCAAGAAGCACCATGCGCAGTTCCGCTACGACCGTCTGAAGCAACAGATCAACCCCCACTTCCTGTTCAACTCGCTCAACATTCTGGACTACCTGGTGCAGGAACACGAAACGGAACGGGCCAGCGCCTTCATCCGCAAACTGGCAGGCACCTACCGCTACATGCTCCGCAAGGAAGACGAGCAGCTGGTGCCGCTGGAAGAAGAGCTGGAATTTGCCCGAAAGTATGTCGACCTGCTGCGCGAACGCTTCACGGACGGCTTCGACGTGGAGATCGACATTCCGCAGGAGTTGCTCCGCCGCCATGTGGTGCCCTGCAGCCTGCAGCTGCTGATCGAAAACACGACGAAGCACAACGTCGTGAGCCCCGAACAGCCGCTCCGCGTGCGCATCGAAGCCCGCGGCGACCGCCTCACGGTGAGCAACAACCTCCAGCTGCGCCTCAACGCCCCGGCCTCGACGGGCGTGGGCCTGCGCAACATCCGCCAACAATACCTCGACCTCTCGGAACGCCCCGTCGTCGTCGAACAGACCGACACGGAGTTCCGCGTACAACTGCCGCTGCTATGACCCTCCTGAAAAGAACCTACGACGTACTGATCGTCGAAGACGAAATCCCGGCCCAGACCAACCTCCGGCGTGCGATCGAAAAAGAATTCGACGACCTGCGCATCGTCGGCGTGCAGAGCTCCGTAGTGGGCGCCGTGGCGTGGCTCCGCGCCCCGGAGAACCGACCCGACATCATCTTCATGGACGTGCAGCTCTCCGACGGCATGTGCTTCGACATCTTCACCCAGACCGAAGTCGGCGGCAAGGTGGTCATCACGACGGCCTACGACGACTATGCGATCCGCGCGTTCCGCGTCAACAGCGTCGACTACCTGCTCAAGCCGATCGTGCCCGAAGAGCTGCAGGCGGCCGTCGCCCGCTGCCGCAAGGCCCTCGAAGCGGAGCACCCCGCCCCGGCGCCCGACGCCGAGCTGCTGCGCAGCCTGCTCACGGGCGGCGGCCACGCATCCAAGAAACGCTTCGTGGTCCGCTTGGGCGACAAGATCACGGTGGTGAACACCGAACAGATCGCCTACTTCTATGCGGAAGACAAATACACCTACCTGGTTACGACCGACGGCCGCCGCCTGATTCTCGACACGTCGCTCGACGCCGCGTCGGAGCAGGTCGACCCCCGGCGCTTCTTCCGCCTCTCGCGCAACTGCACCGCCTCGATCGACGCCATAGCGGGCATCTCGAAGCACCTGAGCAACCGGCTGAAAGTGGCGCTCGAACCCCGTCCCGACTTCGAAGTCTTCGTCAGCCGCTCGCGCACCTCGGACTTCATGGACTGGCTGGAAGACAAATAAATTTGGCAGTCCGCGCGGGTTGTATTAACTTTGCGGGGAACAAGACCCGCCCTCGCGGCGCGGCCTGCAAAACCGAGCGATCATGATCATCAAACTGCTGAAATTCATACGCAACGCATGGCGCAGCATCTTCCGCAAGCGCCGCTTCGCGATGCTCAACGCCACGGACAACAGCGAGGAGTGGCACATGCACCTCTCGCCGGCGAGCATCTTCACGGGCATCGTGGCGTTCGTGCTGCTGCTTTTCATCCTGGTGCTCTCGCTGATGGCCTACACCCCCGTGCTGGAGTTCCTGCCCGGCTACCGCACCGAAGCGGGCCGCTCGCGCGAACAGCTCATCCAGAACATCCTGCGCGTCGACTCGCTGGAGCGCGTGGTCAACGACATGATGACCTACAACGAAAACATCGCCCTTGTCATGGAAGGCAAGACCCCCGTGGCGCGAACCTACACCTCGACCTCGGACAGCATGCGGTCGAGCAAGATTCTGGTCATGCCCTCGCGCGAAGACTCGCTGCTGCGAGCCCAGATGGAGGGCGAAGGCCCCTACTCGCTGGCCAACAGCCGGGCCCCGCGCCGCCGGCAGATCGGCGAGACGATGCTCCTGACGCCGATCGACGGCATCATCACCCAGCGCTTCAGCATCCGCGGAGGCAGCTTCGGCGTGCGCATCGCCGCGGCGGCCGCCAGTCCGGTTACGGCCATCGACGACGGCACGGTCGTCGTCAACCGCTGGACCCCCGAAGAGGGGCACGCCCTCGGCATCCAGCACACGAACAACCTGCTCTCGATCTACCGCCACCTTTCGCAGCCGTTAGTCATCAAGGGCGACCGCATCCGCTCGGGCGAGCTGATCGGCTACAGCGCCGAGGTGCAGGAAGGCAAGGTCGAAGCCTTCGAATTCGAGCTCTGGAACAACGGCAAGCCGGTCGACCCGGAAGGCTACATCGTCTTCTAAGATGAAGCAGCGCCTCGCCATACTCGGCTCGACGGGCTCGATCGGCGTGCAGACGCTCGACATCGTTCGCGAGAACCCGGAGCGCTTCGAAGTCCGCGTGCTGACGGCCCACCGCAACTGGGAACGGCTGGCGGCACAAGCCCGCGAGACCGATGCCGATGCGGTAGCGATCGCCGACAAGGCATGCTACGCTCCCCTGCGCGAGGCGTTGGCCGACACGGACGTGAAAGTTTACGCCGGCGAAGAAGCCGTGGCGCAGTTGGCCGCCGCCGGCGACACGCAGGTGGTGGTCAACGCACTGGTAGGCTACGCGGGGCTGGCTCCCACGGTGGCGACGCTCCGTGCGGGCAAGAAACTTGCACTGGCCAACAAGGAGTCGCTGGTCGTGGGCGGCGAAACGGTGATGCGCCTCTCCGAGGAACACCGGGCGCCGATCCTGCCGATCGACTCGGAACACTCGGCGATCTTCCAGTGTCTGACGGGCGAACGCTCGCCCGTGCGGCGGCTGATCGTAACGTGCAGCGGCGGAGCTTTCCGCGACCGGCCGCGCGAAGAACTGGAAGAGGCGACCGTCGAAGAGGCGCTGCGCCACCCCCAGTGGCGGATGGGCGCGAAGATCACGATCGACTCCTCGACGCTGGTCAACAAGGGTTTCGAGGTGATCGAAGCACACTGGCTTTTCGGCATGCCGGCCGAGAAGATCGACGTGCTGCTGCACCCCCAGTCGGTCGTCCACTCGATGGTCGAATTCGAAGACGGCGCGATCAAGGCCCAGTTGGGCACCCCCGACATGCGGATGCCCATCAGCTACGCCCTCCTCTACCCCGAGCGGGCGGAGCGGCCCGGCGAACATTTCGACTTCCTGGCCCACCCGCAGCTGACGTTCGCGGCCGTGGACAGCGAGAAATACCCGGCCCTCGACCTGGCCTACGACTGCCTGCGGCGCGGCGGCACGGCGGCCTGCACGATGAACGGCGCGAACGAAGTAGCCGTCGCGGCCTTTCTATCGCACCGGTGCCGCTGGACGCAGATCGTCCGCACGATCGAACACGCGCTCGCCCGGGCACCCTTCACGGCGCGGCCCACGCTCGACGACTACGCCCAATCCGACGCCGAAGCCCGCCGCATCGCGGCCGCATACCTGCATCTGTAAGACTTCCGAAAGAGACACATGGAACTTTTCATCAAAATCATCCAGTTTTTCCTCTGCTTCACCATCCTGGTGGGCATTCATGAATTGGGACACTTCGTCATGGCCCGCCTGTTCCGCATCCGGGTCGACAAATTCTACATCTTTTTCGACCCGTGGTTCTCGCTCTTCAAGTTCCGGCGCGGCGACACGGAGTACGGCGTGGGCTGGCTGCCGTTGGGCGGCTACGTGAAGATCGCCGGCATGATCGACGAGTCGATGGACAAGGAACAGCTCGCACAGCCGGTGCAGGAGTGGGAGTTCCGGGCCAAGCCGGCGTGGCAGCGCTTTCTGGTGATGATCGCCGGCGTGGTGATGAACGTCGTGCTGGCCATCGCGATCTACTGCGGCGTCAGCTACACGTGGGGCGAGAGCTACTTTTCGAACGCCGACGCCCGCTGGGGCTACAACTTCAACGAAGCGGGCGAGCGGTTGGGATTCCGCGACGGCGACCGTCTCGTAACGGTCGACGGCGAGACGATCGACGATCCGTTGGCGCTGCTCAACGCCCTGCTCATCACCGAAAACGGCCGCACGGTGGTCGTGGAACGCGAGGGCGAGGAAGTGAGCCTCGACCTCCCGCTCGAAGCCCTGATCGCCCTGCGGCAGGAGAAAGGCTACGAAAACCTCTTCACGCTCCGGCAACCCTTCCTGATCGACAGCGTGGTTGCGCCGACAGCCGCCCGTCTGCGGCGCGGCGACGAGATCGTCGGCCTGGAAACGGCCGGCGGCGAGAAGTACCGCGGGCTGGAGTTCTTCGACTACAAGGCGCTGCTGCAGCTCCATGCGGGCGAAGAAATCCGCGTAACGGTGCTGCGCGACGGCGAAGAAGAGACGTTCGCCCTCCCGGTCTCGGCCGAAGGGACGCTGGGGGTTCTTACATCCAGCCCCTACACCCCGCGCATGCGGCGCTACACGTTCTGGCAGTCGATTCCGGCGGGATTCCGCAAAGCCGGCCGCACGATCGCCTCGTACTGGGAGCAGCTCAAACTGATCGTCCGCCCCAAAACCGAGCTCTACAAGGAGGTCGGCGGCTTCCTCTCGATCGGCAGCATCTTCCCGGGCAGCTGGAACTGGGAAGATTTTTGGCTCAAGACGGCCTTTCTGTCGATCATCCTGGCGGTGATGAACATCCTGCCCATCCCGGGGCTGGACGGCGGACATGCGATCTTCACTTTCTGGGAGATGGCCACGGGCCGCAAGGTGAGCGACAAGGTGCTGGAGGGAGCGCAGTACGTGGGACTGATTCTGATTCTGGCCCTGCTGCTCTACGCCAACGGCAACGACATCTACCGCTTCTTCATCAAGTAAGCGCCCCGATGAGCGAACTCGACAAACTGCAGAGCGGCGAACTCTACGACTTCTCGACGCCGGAGATCGTCGCCTCCAACCTGCGGGCGCGGCGGGTGCTGGAGCGCTTCAACCGTGCGGAAGCCGACGACGAGACGACTCGCCGAAAGGCGCTGGAAGAGCTGATTCCGGAAATTCCGGCGTCGGCGACAATCGTCCCGCCCTTCTTCTGCGACCACGGACATCCGATCCGTTTGGGCGAAGGGGTCTTCGTCAACGCGGGCGCCACGTTCCTCGACAGCGGCGGCATCGCGATCGGCGCCCGCACCAAGATAGGCCCCGA
Organism: uncultured Alistipes sp.; assembly: GCA_964542345.1. Taxonomy (GTDB): domain Bacteria; phylum Bacteroidota; class Bacteroidia; order Bacteroidales; family Rikenellaceae; genus Alistipes. Next base: position 8,222 of record CAZIUJ010000016.1, on the reverse strand, counting down.
CTGCAAGCTCTACACGCCGCAGCACCCGACGGACTACATGGAGCGACGCCGGCCCGTCGAGCGGGGCCTCCGCATCGAGATCGGCGAAGACTGCTGGCTGGGCGGCAACGTAACGGTCTGCCCGGGCGTGAAGATCGGCGACCGCTGCATCGTCGGTGCCGGCAGCGTCGTCGTCCGCGACATCCCCGACGACTCGCTGGCCGCCGGCAACCCCGCGGTCGTCAAACGCAAACTTCGTTAGTCATGGCCAAAGTCAAGAAAGCCTATTTCTGCAAGAACTGCGGGCATGAAGCCCCCAAATGGTTGGGCAAGTGTCCCTCGTGCGGCGAATGGAACACCTTCGCCGAGGAGATCATCGCCAAAGAAAGCGGCCCTGCGGCGGCGACGGCGGCCGGCATCCTCCCGGCGAGCAAGCCCCAGCGGGTGAGCGAAATCCGCGAAAACGACCGCCGCCGCATCGACCTGGGGAACCCCGAAATCAACCGCGTGCTGGGCGGCGGACTGGTGCCGGGCTCGCTGGTGCTCTTGGGCGGCGAACCGGGCATCGGCAAGTCGACCCTCTCGCTGCAGATCGCGCTGGCACCCAACGGCCTGAAGACCCTCTACATCTCGGGCGAGGAGTCGGCCGAGCAGATCAAGATGCGCGCCATGCGCCTGGGCATCCGCAACGAAGAGTGCCTGATCTATGCCGAGACGCTGCTGGAAAACATCGTCCTGCAGATCGCCGAGCAGAAGCCCGACGTAGTGGTCGTGGACTCGATCCAGACGATCTACACCGAGCTGCTCGACTCGTCGGCCGGCAGCGTCTCGCAGATCCGCGAATGCGCCGCGACGCTGCTCAAGTATGCCAAGACGACGGGCACGTCGATCTTCATCATCGGCCACATCACCAAAGACGGCGCCATCGCCGGACCGAAGATTCTGGAACACATCGTCGACGTGGTGCTGCAGTTCGAGGGCGACAGCAACAACGTCTACCGCATCCTGCGCGGCATCAAGAACCGCTTCGGCGCGACGTTCGAGATCGGCGTCTTCGAGATGCTGGACGACGGGCTGCGCGGCGTGGACAACCCCTCGGAAATCCTGCTGACCCACTACGAAGAGGCCCTGAGCGGCATTGCCGTAGGCGCCTCGGCCGACGGCATACGCCCCTACCTGATCGAGGTGCAGGCACTGGTGAGCGGCGCGGCCTACGGCACGCCCCAGCGCACGGCGACGGGGTTCGACGGCCGCCGCATGAGCATGCTGCTGGCCGTGGTCGAGAAACGCATCGGCCTGAAGATGTTCCAGAAAGATGTCTTCCTGAACTTCGCCGGCGGCTTCAAGGTCGCCGACCCGGGGCTCGATCTGGCGGTCGTGGCGGCGGTCGTCTCGTCGTACTACGACCGTCCTGTCAGTCAGGGCATCTGCTGCGCGGGCGAAATAGGACTCTCGGGCGAAGTGCGCCCCGCACCCCGCACCGAACAGCGCATCAGCGAAGCGGCGCGCCTGGGGTTCCGCCGCATCATCGTCTCGGGCTACGTGGCCAAGAGCGCCAAACGCCCGAAAGGCATCGAAGTCGTTCCCATCAACAACATCGGCGAACTGCCGCGGGCGCTCTTTGTGGAATAGATTTTGCACCCGGCTCCCCGAAAAGGAGCAAGCGATGCAAAAAAGAGTCGTCATCTTGGGCGGTGCGGGATTCATCGGCACCCATCTGTGTCTGCGCCTGCTGGAAGCGGGCCACGAAGTATACTGCGTAGATATGCGCGACGCGGCCGATTCGCCGCTGCTGAGGAGTGCGAAGCAACACCCCTCGTTCCGCTATGTCCGCCACAACATCGTCGGCTCGTTCGGCATCCGCTGCGACGAACTCTACAACCTGGCGTCGCCCCCGATGGTGCGCTACGACCGGGTGCTGCCCGTCGAGTCGCTGAAAACCAGCATCGTCGGGACGATCAACGCCCTCGACACGGCGCGCCACGAGCGGGCCCGCGTGGTCTATGCCTCATCGGGCGCCGTCTACGACACCGAGCGCCGCAGTCTCCGCACGCACGGCGACGACACCTGCCCCACGCACCGCATCCTGACCGAAGGGAAGCTGGCGGCCGAAGCCCTGCACCGGGCCTACCGCAACGAATACGACGTCGACACGCGCATCGCCCGCATCTTCAACACCTACGGGCCGGGCGCCGACGTCATGGACCAGCGGGTGGTGATGAAGATGATCGTGGCGGCGCTGCAGAACCGCGAAATCGTGGTCTACGGCAATGGCGAACAGCTCCGGGCTTTCTGCTGGGTGGAAGACATCGTGGAAGGGCTCCTGCGCCTGATGGAGGCGCCCCGCACGGAACACACCCCGACGCTCGACCTGGGAAGCAGCCACGAGCTGCCGATCCGGACGCTGGCCGAGAAGATCGTCGCCCTGACGGGCAGCCGCTCGCGCATCGTCCACCTGCCGGGCCGCCGCGACGAAGCCGCACGCCGCACCCCCGATCTGGCGGCGACCCGCCGCGAGCTGGACTGGACGCCCCGCACGCCGCTCGTCGAGGGGCTGCGCCGCACGATCCGCTATGCGGAAAAAGAGCTGTCGGCCCGCAACGCCGTCCGCATGACGTGGGCCGAGATGAACTGAACGATCACCCCAAAAACCTTTTCGGATTATGCAGGATATGGACAAAATTATCTGGCGGGATGCCCTGACGTTCGTCGACTTCTTCGCCTCGTGGTGCGGTCCCTGCCGGATGATGCACCCCATCGTCGACCGCTTCAAGGAGCGGATGCACGGCCGGGTCGACGTCTACAAGATCGACGTCGACGACCGCGACATGGCCGACTTCGTGAGCCGCTACCGCATTGCGTCGGTGCCGACGCTCATCTTCTTCCGCCGAGGCGAAATCCTCTGGCGCCGGAGCGGCCTGATCGGCTACGAGCAGCTGGAAGAAGCCTTCCACGAACTCGAAAAGACCGAACGGATCGAGCAGAGCTAAGCCTCCAAACGCCACGCCAACTCCTCGTGGAGAAAGCGTTCGGCGGGAGTGTCGCCCCCGGAACCGGCAGCGCGGAACACCGCCTGCCGGTTTTCTGCGCCCTGTCCGGCGAGGGCGACGAGCAAGGCCACGGCCCCCTGAGCGGTGAGGCGGGCGACGTAGGCCGGCCGGCTCCCCTCCTCGACGGCCGCGGCGTGCTGCCGCAGCAGCGAGACGGCCCGTTCGGCCCACCCGATCGGCGGCGCGGAATAACGCGCAGCGGCCATCAAAGCGGCATAGGCCGAAAGCGGAGCCGCAGCGGCGGCCGGGGCGGCGGTCCACTCGTCGAACAACGCAGGAAACGCCGCCGCCCGGCACAGCAGGGCGAAAGCGGCCTCCTCGGCGAACTCGGAATTGATGAGAGCGGCGCCCCAAAGGGAGAACTCCCCGGCGGTCAGGCACTCGGGCCGGGCGATATGGAACGCGGCGAGACGCAGCTCGCGGACATCCTGCAACAAGAGAAAGCGGGCGAAAGCATGGTCGGGCTCCCCGGCGCGGGCGATCGCCCGCACGGTCGGCAGGCTGACGCCGTAGTTCAGGCCGCAGGAAGCGCCGAAGAAGCGCATCCCGTCGGCCACGGCGCCGTTGCGCTCGCGCCGCAAGTCGGCCAGCAGCGCGACCATTCGGGCGGTGAAGTCCATCCTACTTGCGGCGCGGGAGGGCCAACTTGACCGTCTGTCCGAACTCGAAGAGGGGCAGCACGACGCGGGCGCACTCGCGGCCCGAGCAGATCACCGAGCAAGCCGCCAGATCGGCCAGCCGGCACCGCACGGCATTGGGCTCCTTCGGATCGGATCCGATGTCGGAGAGAGCCCGCTGCGGCTCGATCTGCAGCAGCACCATGTCGCCCGAGAGGTCGCTCTCGGGCAGCAAGCCGTCGGAGGGGCTGATGCGGCAGACGATATACTGTTTTTTCAACGGCTGCGGATAGACGACGTAGCGGCGGGTTTCGGTCGAGACGATGCGCTTGCCCAGGAAGAGCTCCAAGTAGCTCTGCTCCAGGCGTGCGATCTCGTCGAGGGCGGCTTTCAACCCCTCGCCGAAGACGTTCTCGCCGGCCTCGCCCGTGATGAGCTCCAGGCGGTGGCGCCGCAGCGAGAAGATCGTATTGGCGGCATCGCGCGCGGCATCCTCCAGCGAACGCACGGAGGTGGAGAGCTTGTCGGGCTGAATCCGGGCGAAGTCGTCGTCCGAAGCGGCGTAGCCGACCGTGCGCTGCGTCGGCGCGGCAGGTGCCGGATCGCCGAAAAGCATCCGGTCGTCCAACAACGAGACCGCGGCGCTGCGCACGCTCCAGAGCGTCTTGTCGCTCATCGGAGCCCGCACGCCCAAATATTTCTGAGCATAGCGCGCATAGGGACCGGCTATTGTGCGGTCGCATTCGGCCGTGATGTCAACGGCCAGCACGCTCCGGGGATCGGAGACGACGATGCCCTGAGGCCCCTCGGCGGCGCCTTCGAGCGCGATATACGGATTCTGGGCCGAGGCCCCGGCCATGCAGCAGCAGAGGCCCGCGAAAAGAAGCGATCGGAATTTCATCATCGACGGATTTTTGGGATTACACCGAAGACAAAAATAGGGATTTTCGGCGGGGAATCAAAATTTCAGGTAGAAATCGCGCGTCAAGGCCCGATATTCGGGTGTGTAGCACTCCGCTTCGCCCGTGCCGACGGTCAACTCGGAACAGACGGGAAGCGGCGCACCCCCGGGTTCGGCGGCGATGAACTCCAACAACGAACGGCGGGCCGGACGCCGGGGTGTCGTGCGCACGTCGGTGCGCCGTACCCATGCGAGCGACCCGCAACAGAGGGCGATGAAGTGCGCGGCGGTGTCGGCCGGCAAGATGACGGCGAAACGACCGCCGGGTGCCAACAGCCGTACGGCCGCGTCGCGCAACTCGGCGAAAGAGAGGCTGACGGCATGGCGCGCGGCGGTGCGCCCGGCATCGGGACAAAGGAGGGAATCGACGAAGAACGGCGGATTGGAGACGATGAGGTCGAAGCGCTCAGGAGGCGCGAAAGCCTGCACGGGCATCTGCCGCATCTCGATCCGGTCGGCCCACGGCGAAGCCTCGGCATTGGCACGCGCCTCGGCGACCTCCCCGATGTCGAGGCCCACGATCCGTGCCTGCGGAACCCGCTGAGCGAGCATCAGAGCGATCAAACCGGTGCCGGTGCCGATGTCGAGGATGCGCCGGTCGGCGGACGAGACCGAGACCCACGCCCCGAGCAAAACGCCGTCGGTGCCGACCTTCATGGGGGTGGCATCCTGCCGGATGGTGAAGCGCTTGAAACGGAACTCGGACACGGAAGTCAAAGGATGCGGCCGTCGGACATGGTGATCGTGCGGTCGGCCATAGCGGCAAGGCCCTCGTCGTGGGTAACGATGACGGTGGTCTGCCCCAGGCGGTCGCGCAAGTCGAAGAAGAGGCGGTGGATCTCGTCGCGGGTGCGGGAGTCGAGGTTGCCGGAAGGCTCGTCGGCGAGCAAGACGGCCGGAGCGTTGACGAGGGCCCGGGCGATGGCCACGCGCTGCTGCTCACCGCCCGAGAGCTGCCCGGGTTTGTGATCGCGCCGCGCCGCGAGGCCCATCAACGAAAGCAGATCGTCGGCCCGCCGTGCCACCTCGGCGCGCGAACGCCGCCCGATCAAGCCGGGGATGCAGACGTTCTCGAAAGCCGAGAACTCGGGCAGCAGGTGGTGGAACTGGAAGACGAAGCCGATCCGCTCGTTGCGGAACTGCGACAGGGCCCGGTCGCCCAGCGCGAAAGGATCGGTGCCGTCGATCGTGAGGCGTCCGCCGTCGGGCCGCGACAAGGTGCCCAGAATCTGCAGCAACGTAGTCTTGCCGGCGCCGCTGGCCCCCACGATGGAGACCACCTCGCCGCGGGCGACGTCGAGCGAGAGGCCCTTGAGCACCTCCAGTTCGCCGAAGCGCTTGTGGATGTCGGAAACGTGTATCATGGTCGGAACATGCTGAAAATACGGACCGTATCGACCGCCTCGCGGACGTCGTGCACGCGCAGCGCCGCGGCGCCCTGCCGCAGGCACTCCCACCCCAAAGCGACGGTGCCGGCCAACGCACCGGCGGGCGACGAGTCGAGGACCCGGTAGATCATCGACTTGCGCGAGACCCCGGCCAGCACGGGAAAGCCCAACGCACAAATCCGGTGCAGACCGGCGAGCAGCTCGTAGTTCTGCTCCGCGGTCTTGGCGAAGCCGAAACCGGGGTCGAGGATGATCCGCCCGGGCCGGATGCCGGCCGAGGTCAGGAAGTCGACGCGCCGGCGGAAGTAGTCGCACACCTCGGAGACGATGTCGGGCCGGTAGTCGGCGAGCGACTGCATGGTGCGGGGATCGCCCTTCATGTGCATGGCGACGTAGACGAGGTCGTGCCGCACGACCGTGGGGATCATGGCGGGGTCGAGCTCGCCGGCGGAGATGTCGTTGACGATCACCTCGCCGAACGTGTCGACGGCCCGTTCGACGACCGACGCGCGGAACGTATCGATGGAGACGGGCATGCGGGGAGCAAGCCGCCGCACGACGGACAAACCCAGCCCGACGCGCCGCCACTCCTCGTCGGGCGAGACCTCGGCAGCCCCGGGCCGCGACGAATAACCGCCGATGTCGATCAGGTCGGCGCCCTGCGCGACGCACTCGCCGACACGGCGCTCGACGTCCTCGCGGGCGGGCATGCGGCTGCCGGCGTAGAACGAATCGGGCGTGATGTTGAGAATGGCCATCACGCGGGGCTGCGAAAAATCAATCTGCATGCTGCGAAAGGGAACTGTTTTCGGCACGGAACTGCCGGTCGAGGCGGTCGGCTTCGGATTCGAGGGCCTCCAACGAAGTATTTTCCACCCAGCAGTCGGCCCGGCGTCGCAAGGTTTCGTCGTCCAGCTGGGCCTCGATGCGGCGGCGGACCGCCTCGGCGTCGCAGCGATCGCGGGCACAGACCCGCGCGATACGCACCTCGACAGGAGCGTGCACGGCGACCGTGCGGTCGACGAAAGCGTCGAAGCCCGAATCGAAGAGAATGGCGCTTTCGAAGATCACGTACTCCTCCGCAGCGTGCGCGTCGACCCACCTCCGGAAATCGTCCAAAACGGCGGGATGAACCAGCGCATTGAGGTCAGCAAGGGCCTGCCGATCGCGGAAGACGATGCCGGCAAGGAAGCGGCGGTCGAGCTCGCCGCGGCGGTAGACTTCGGGGCCGAATCGCCGGACAAGCTCCGCAGCCAAAGGTGTTCCGGCTGCCATGAGACGCCGGGCAGCGGCATCGGAGTCGTACAGGGGAACGCCCCGCTGCGCAAAGAGCCGGCAGAGGGTGCTTTTGCCGCTGCCGATGCCCCCGGTGATGCCGACACGGATCATTTGGGCTGCGGAATATCGATCTCGGGAACGCCCTCGATCGAGAGAACCTGGATGTCGCTCAGCTGCACGGCAATGGCGTTCTGCAGCGACATGGGATCGAGGATCAGCTTCGCCTCGTGCCCCGGTTCGTCGGAGACCGTATAATTGAGGGACGAGAGCGGAATACGCAGCGTTTTGTTCATGTAGAGCTGGTAGCCGAAAAGGTTCGTGCCGACGCCCTGCACGACGCAGGTAACTTCGAACGGCACGCCGTCGACCTCGACGCGGACATCCTGCCGCGTGCTATAGGTATAGTTGAGCTTGGCGAGGTACCAGAGGATGAACGACGCCACGAGCATAACCAAAAAGACGGGCGAGACATAGCGCTGCATCCATTTCAAGAAGTGATCCATAGCAAAAGTCTTTAGAACCGGGCGGGGGCCGGCGAAACCTATGACAAAGATAGGATTTACAATCCACAAATGAAAGGGAGTTGCAAAAAAAAGCGCCGGTTGCAGAACCGGCGCTTTTGCGGATATTTCGATCCGGAGGGGTGCGGAGCCTCTTGTTCTCGCTCCGCTCTCTGTCTCTCTCTTCCTCTCTCTTTTCTCCCCCCCCCCTTCTCGGGCCCCTTATTTGGAGGCTTTCTTGTCCGAGCGGGACATCAGGTCGTAGGCGACGGGCGTCGCGATGAAGATCGTGGCGGCCGTGCCGACGATGACGCCGATGATCAGGGCGAAGATGAAGCCCCGGATCGTCTCGCCGCCGAAGAGGAAGATGGCGAGCAGCGTAACGAGCGTCGTGCCCGAGGTGTTGATCGTACGCGACAGGGTCGAGTTGATGGCGTTGTTGACGTTCT
>CAZIUJ010000015.1:0-19369 GCA_964542345.1 uncultured Alistipes sp. | reverse complement strand
GGGGAGCCGCCCGCCGGCTGCGGCGGCAACTGCGGCGCCTGCGACATCGGGCCCAAGTAGGCAGCGGCCCGGACCCCGGCTAAGAGCCGGGTTTTAATTTTTCATTTTTAATTCGTACCTTCGCCTTTCCAAATCGACCTTTTTATGAATCTCCGTTCTTGGCTCGCGCCGATGGCTTCGTGGGCGTGGTGGCGCTCGTGGATGCTGATTTTCCTGGGTTGCTCGATCATGGGCGCCGGTTTCGTGCTCTTCATCAACCCCTATAACTTCGTGCCGGGCGGCGTCTACGGCATGGGCATCGTGCTCCACAACATCTTCCCCTCGATCCAGGTCGGCACGTTCGGCTACATGTTCGATATTCCGCTCATGATCACCGCCATGTTGGTCTTCGGCGGGCAGTTCGGCACGCGCACCGTCCTTGCGGCGCTCTATACCCCCGGCTTCATGAACATCCTCACACGGCTGGTCTATCCCGATCAGGCGGCCGTCGAGGCGCTCGACCCGGCTCTGTTGCTGGGCGGCCACCTCGACCTCTCGAACGACTTGCTGCTGACTTGCATCATGGGTGCCGTGATGTGCGGCGTGGGGCAGGGCATCGTCGTGCGGCAGCAGGCCACCACGGGGGGCACCGACATCGTCGGCATGCTGCTGCAGAAGTTCGCCGGCATCAAGTTCTCCACGGGCATCTTCCTCGCCGACGGCTTCGTCGTCTTGTCGGGCCTCGTCGTCATCGGCTTCGGCGTCGGCACGCAAGGGGCTTCGGCCGCCGGGTGGACCCTCACGCTCTACTCGTTGCTGACAATCTACATCTCGTCGCGCGTGGTGGCCTACATGCTCGACGGCGCTTCGTACGACAAGTTGCTCTTCATCATCAGCGACCACCACGACCGCCTCCGGACGTTCATCATCGAGGAGCTCGACCGCAGTGGCACCTACATCCGCTCCAAAGGCATGTATACCGACACCGAGCGGGAGATGATCTTCCTGGTCGTCAGCCGCAAGGAGGTCCGGCAGGTGCAGCACAAGATCAAGGAGATCGACCCGCGGGCTTTCGTCGTCGTTACCGACGCCTACGAAACGTTCGGCGAGGGCTTCAAGCAGTTCCCCGACAAGAACGACATCCAGGCGGAGTAACTTCAGTAATTTTTAATTTCACCTTTCACCTTTCACTTTGAACTTCAGCATAAATACTTTGCGTCCCCTTCCGGGCAGCGGCCGGCGGCTCTACGTCGAGACCTACGGGTGTCAGATGAACGTCGGCGACTCGGAGATCGTCGTCTCGGTCATGCAGCAGGAGGGCTACACCTATACCGAGCATCCCGAGGAGGCCGACATCATCCTCATCAACACCTGCTCGATCCGCGACAATGCCGAGCAGCGCATCTGGGGGCGGCTGGCCGAGATGCGGGGGCTGAAAAAGAAAAAACCGTCGCTGCTCCTCGGCATCATCGGCTGCATGGCCGAGCGCCTCAAGGAGCGGCTCACCGAGGGCCCTGCGGGCGTCGACATCGTCGCCGGGCCCGATGCCTACCGCGACTTGCCGCGTCTGGTCCGCGAGGCCGGGGCGGGCGGCAAGGGGATCAATACGCTCCTCTCCACCGAGGAGACCTACGCTGAGATCGCTCCCGTGCGGCTCGACAGGAACGGCGTCAGCGCCTTCGTCTCCATCATGCGGGGTTGCAACAACTTCTGTTCCTACTGCGTCGTGCCTTATACGCGGGGCCGCGAGCGGAGCCGCGACCCCGAGACGATCCTCGCCGAGGTCCGGTCGCTTTTCGACAACGGCTACCGCGAGGTTACGCTCCTGGGGCAGAACGTCAATTCATACCGGTGCGGCGACGTCGACTTTCCCGAGCTCGTGCGGCGCACCGCCGAGGTCTCGCCGCTGCTGCGCGTGCGCTTCGCCACGTCGCATCCGAAGGACATGAGCGACCGCTTGCTGGAGGTCATGGCTTCCATGCCCAACATCTGCCGTTCGATCCACCTGCCCGCGCAGTCGGGCGCCACGTCGATGTTGGAGCGCATGAACCGCAAGTACACGCGCGAATGGTACCTCGGCCGCATCGCCGCGATCCGGCATTATATGCCCGACTGCGGCATCACTACGGACCTCATCGCCGGCTTCTCGGGCGAGACCGAGGAGGAGCATGCCCAGACCCTCTCGCTCATGCGCGAGGTGGGCTACGACTTCGCTTTCATGTTCAAATACTCCGAGCGGCCCGGCACCTTCGCGTCGAAGCACCTGCCCGACGACGTGCCCGACGACGTGAAGTCGCGGCGCCTGCAGGAGATCATCGCCCTGCAGAACGAGCTGGGGCGCGAAAGCTACCTCCGCGACGTGGGCCAGGAGTTCGAGGTTCTCGTCGAGGGCACTTCCAAGCGCGATTCCGGCCAGCTCTCGGGCCGCACGTCGCAGAACAAGGTCGTGGTCTTCGACCGCGGCACGCACTCCGTCGGCGACTACGTCCGCGTGCGCATCACCGGCTGCACGTCGGCCACGCTCTTCGGCGAGGAGATTCCCGAAAATTCATAATTCACAATTCATAATTCACAATTTCTAACGCATGCGATTCGACGAACTCGATCTGGAGGATGAAATCCTCGACGGTCTCTACGATATGAATTTCAGCGAGATGACGCCCGTGCAGGAGCACACCATTCCCGTCATTTTGGAGGGGCGCGACATCATCGGCTGCGCCCAGACCGGCACGGGCAAGACCGCGGCCTATACCTTGCCGCTCCTGAACCGGCTGCTGATCGAGGGCAACCCCGACAACGTCATCAAGTCGGTCATCATCGTGCCTACGCGCGAGCTGGCCCAGCAGATCGACCAGCAGTTCCAGGGCTTCTCCTACTACCTGCCCCTCTCCACGACCGTGGTCTACGGCGGCGGCGACGGCAAGGGGTGGGACGTGCAGAAGCGGGGCATGCTCCTGGGTTCCGACGTGGTCATCGCCACGCCCGGGCGCATGATCTCCCATCTGCAGAACAGCGGCATCGACCTCTCGCACGTCGAGTGCCTCATCCTCGACGAGGCCGACCGCATGCTCGACATGGGTTTCAGCGAGGACATCATGAAGATCGTCTCCTACATGCCCAAAGAGCGGCAGACGATCATGTTCTCGGCTACGCTGCCGCCCAAGATCCGCGAGCTGGCCAAGACCATCCTGCGCAACCCCGCCGAGGTCAACATCGCCATCTCGAAACCCAACGAGGCGATCGACCAGTCGGCCTACGTCTGCTACGAGAGCCAGAAGCTGGGCATCATCCGCGAGCTGTTCGCCGCACCTTCCGGGTCGAAGACCATCATCTTCTCTTCGTCGAAGCTCAAGGTCAAGGAGCTGGCCCATACGCTCAAGCGCATGAAGCTCGACGTCGCGGCCATGCACTCCGATCTGGAGCAGGCCCAGCGCGAGGAGGTGATGCTCGCGTTCAAGAATAACAAAATCAACATTTTGGTCGCTACGGATATCGTCGCCCGCGGCATCGACATCGAGGATATCGGCCTGGTCATCAACTACGACGTGCCCCACGATCCCGAGGACTACATCCACCGCATCGGCCGTACGGCCCGCGCCGCCGCTACGGGCAGCGCCATTACGTTCGTCAGCGAGGAGGAGCAGGGCAAGTTCCACCAGATCGAGAAGTTCATCGAGCGCGAAATCCGCAAGGCCGACCTGCCCGCTTCCGTGGGCGAGGGGCCTAAGTACGCACCTGCCGAGAACCGCGGACGCGGGGGTCGGGGGCGCGGCGGACGTTCGGGCGGAGGTTTCGGACGCGGAGGCCACCGCCGGGGCGGCCGGAAACAGGAGGGGGCACCCGCCGCAGCTCCGGCCGGTGCCGTGGCTGCCGTTTCCGCCGACAACGACCACGCTTCGGGGCGCGGCGAGGGCAACCGGGGGTCCCGCGACCGCAGGCGGCGCCACCGCGGCGGCCGCAACCGACATCGGCGCAACCGTTCCGAAAGTGAAAAGTGAAAAGTGAAAGGTGAAAAGTTCGGTTATTCAGGTATTTGAAATCCGCTTTTCACCTTTCACTTTTCACTTTTCACCTCCGCGAAGCGTTTGTCCCACGCCGGATGCGCCGGGTCGGGGGCTTCGAGGGCTTCGCGCAGGTCGATCCCTAAGGCCCGGGCCACGCCTTCGCCGTAGGCCGGGTCGGCATAGTAGCAGTTGCGGACATGGCGTTGCTTGATGAAGAGCTTCGCCGGGCCCATCGCACGGGCCGTGTTCTCGCACGTCGCCGCTTGGTCGGCCGGCGTCATCAGGCGCCACAGCTTGCCCGGCTGCGTGTAGTAGTCTTCGTCGAAGGCCCGTTCTTCGTAGGCGGCCGCCGGGCCGTCGGTCGCCAGCGGCGGTTCTTTCGCCGAGGGCGTCTCGCGCCACTCGCCGTAGCTGTTCGGTTCGTAGGAGGGCGTCGCTCCGTAGTTGCCGTCCGTGCGCATGCGGCCGTCGCGGTGGTAGTCGTGCACCTCCACCCGCGGGCGGTTCACCGGAATGTGGTTGCAGTTCACCCCTAAGCGGTAGCGTTGCGCATCGCCGTACGAAAAGAGACGGCCTTGCAGCATCTTGTCGGGCGAGTAGCCGATTCCCTCCACAATGTTCATCGGGTTGAACGCCGCCTGCTCCACTTCGGCATAGAAGTTTTCCGGATTGCGGTTCAGTTCCAGAATCCCCACATCATGCAGCGGGAAGTCGCCATGATACCACACCTTCGTCAGGTCGAACGGGTTGATCGCATAGTCGCGGGCTTCTTCTTCGCTCATCAGCTGCACTTGCAGGAGCCAGCGGGGGTAGTCGCCGCGTTCGATCGCTTCGAACAGGTCGCGTTGGTTCGACTCGCGGTCTTTGGCGATGACCGCTTCGGCTTCGGCGTCCGTGAGGTTCTCGATCCCTTGCAGGGTCCGGAAGTGGAACTTCACCCACGTGCGGCGGTTCGCGGCATCGTAGAAGCTGTAGGTGTGGCTGCCGAATCCGTGCATGTGGCGGAACGAGCGGGGGATGCCGCGCGGCGACATGGTGATCGTTACCTGGTGCAGCGCTTCGGGCAGCAGGGTCCAGAAGTCCCAGTTGTTGTCTTCGCTGCGCATGCCCGTGCGGGGGTCGCGCTTGATCGCATGGTTCAGGTCGGGGAACTTCAGGGGGTCGCGCAGGAAGAAGACCGGCGTGTTGTTGCCCACCAGGTCCCAGTTGCCCGCATCGGTGTAGAACTTCAGGGCGAAGCCGCGGATGTCGCGTTCGGCATCGGCCGCGCCGCGTTCGCCGGCTACGGTCGAGAAGCGGGCGAAGACTTCGGTTTGCTTGCCCACCGCGGCAAAGAGCGAGGCCCGCGTGTAGCGCGTGATGTCGTGCGTTACGGTGAAAGTGCCGTAGGCACCCGAGCCTTTGGCGTGCATGCGGCGTTCGGGGATCACTTCGCGGTCGAAGTGGCCCAGCTTTTCCAGGTACCACGCATCTTGCAGCAGCGCGGGGCCGCGCTGGCCCGCGGTCTGGATGTTCTGGTTGTCGGCGATCGGTCGGCCGTTTTCGGCCGTGAGGCGTTTCTTGCGGTTGTTCATGTTTTTTCGGTTTCTTCCGGCCCGATCGAAAATCATGCCCGAAAGGATTTGCCACTGCGCGCGCTTTGTGTTATCTTTGCCGGCGCAAAGCCATTCGCCGCACCATGCATATCCTCATTCTCAACGGCCCCAACCTCAATTTGCTGGGGCAGCGCGACCCCGACGTCTACGGGGCCCGTTCTTTCGACGACTACTTTCCCGCCTTGCAGGCCGCTTTTCCGCAGTGTCGCTTCACATACAGGCAGTCCAACGTCGAGGGCGAGCTCGTCGACGCCTTGCAGCAGGCCGTCGGCCGTTACGACGGCATCGTCTTCAACGCCGGGGGCTATACCCATACGTCCGTCGCTTTGCGCGACGCCGTTTCGGCCATTTCCGTGCCCGTCGTCGAGGTCCATATCTCGTCGATCCTCGCCCGCGAGGAGTTCCGCCGCGTCTCCTTGTTGGCGCCCGTCGTCGTAGGGTCCATCATGGGCTTCGGCCTCGACTCCTACCGGCTCGGCGTCGAGGCCCTGCTTCTTCGGCCATGAAAGGCCCGGCATTCGCTTTGCGCTTTGTCAGTCGTTCATTTTAACAATTATACTTCGATGTACCGAGGATTCTATTGTTCGATTCGTCCGGGTTTTCCGACCGAAGCCCCCGCCAAGGCGGGGGTTTGGGGGTGGGTCCAATCTGCATACGCGGCCCGAGGCCGCGAGCTGCAGCGGTCGGACTCGAATCTTGCGATCGAATAACGCCGGTACATGAAGGTATGTAATCAGGTTCTTATTTATGAATACCTTGAAGAAAACCAAGATCGTCGCCACCCTCTCCGACTTCCGCTGTAGCGAGGAGTTCGTCCGCAGCCTCGCCGCCGCAGGCATGGACGTCGTGCGCATCAACACCGCGCACCTGACCGAGGAGGGGGCTTCGAAGATCGTCGAGACGGTCCACCGGGTCGACCCCTCGATTCCCGTGATGATCGATACCAAAGGGCCCGAAATCCGGGTTACGGCCCTCGCCGCGGAGTTGGGCGAGCGCATCGGCTTCCGCGCCGGCGACCGCGTCGAGGTGCGGGGGTCGGAGGGCTCCGATGCCACGACGCGCGAGGTCATCTACCTCAACGTGCCCGGCATCGTCCGCGACATTCCCGTCGGGGCGCGGTTGCTCATCGCCGACGGCGAGGTCGAGCTGCGCATCGTCGACAAGGATGCCGGGCGCCTGATCGGCGAGTTCGTCGCCGACGGAGCGCTGCGTTCGCGCAAGAGCGTCAACGTTCCCGGCGTCTCGATCGACTTGCCGTCGGTTACCGCGCGGGACCGCCGCTTCATCGAGTGGGCCGTCTCGCACGACGTCGACTTCATCGCCCATTCTTTCGTGCGCAGCGTCCGCGACCTGGAGGCCGTGCAGGCGATCCTCGACGCGCACCACAGCCCCATCAAGATCATCTCCAAGATCGAGAACCAGGAGGGCCTCGACCACATCGACGAGATCATCGAGGCGTCGTACGGCATCATGGTCGCCCGCGGCGACCTGGGCGTCGAGCTGCCCGCCGAGGCGATCCCCAACGCCCAGCGGCGCATCGTCGAGAAGTGCATCGCCGCCAAGCGCCCCGTCATCATCGCCACGCAGATGCTCTACTCGATGGTCCACGCTCCGCGGCCCACGCGCGCCGAGGTGAGCGACGTTGCCAGCGCCATCTACGAGCGGGTCGACGCCGTCATGCTCTCCGACGAGACGGCCGTGGGCGACTTTCCCGTCGAGTCGGTCGAGACGATGGCCCGCATCGCCCGCGAGATCGAGCGCGACGAGAGCCACTTCAAGCCGATGATCGACATCAACATGGTCTCCGTCAACCACGAGATCACGGCGCAGCTCGCCCGTTCGGCCGTGCGGGCTTCCACGAATCTGCCGATCCGCTACGTCGTCCTCGACACCAAGACCGGCCGCACGGGGCGTTATCTCGCCGCATTCCGGGGCCGCAATATCGTCGTCGCCGTCTGTTACCAGCGGCATGCCCAGCGCATCCTCGCCCTCTCGTACGGCGTGTTGCCGATCTTGCGCAAGCAGGAGGTGGAGAAGCGTTACCACTTCCTTGCCGACGCCATGGAGGTCATCGGGCAGCACGACCGCCTGGAGGAGAGCGACTTGCTCGCTATCGTGGGCGGCAGCTTCGGTCCCGACGGCGGGGCTTCCTATGTCGAAATCGCCGATGTCGGCCGCATCCGCCAGCGCGGACACTCCGACATCCGCACCGCATTCTAAGGGGCTTTGGGGGGTGAGTTGAAAGCGCGCGTCGCGCGCGGGGTCGCGTGGTCGCTCGGCGAGAAGGTCGGGACGATGCTCTTGCAGGCCGGCGTGTCGATCGTCGTGCTGCGTCTGTTGATGCCCGACGACTTCGGCGTCATCGCCATTCTCACGGCGTTCGCCGCATTCGCCGTCGCGGTCGTCGACAGCGGTTTTTCGCAGACGCTGATCCGGCGGGCCGCTCCGGCGCCGCAGGACTATCGCGCGGTCTTCTTCTTCAACGTCGCCGTCTCGTGGGCCTTGTACTTTCTGTTCGTCGGGTGTTCGCCCCTCGTCGCACGCTACTACGGCATGCCCGTCATCGTGCGCATCGCTCCCGTCTTCTTTTTGTTGCTGCCCGTCAACGCCTTGTGCGTCATTCAGCAGACGCTTTTCACGCGGCAGTTCCGCTTCGACCTCTTGTCGAAGGTTACTTTCTTCTCGTCGCTCGTCAGCGGGCTGTTCGCCGTCGGCATCGCCTGGGCCGGCGGCGGGGTGTGGGCCCTCGTCGCCCAGCGGGTCTCGCAAATGGGGGTGCGCGCCGCAGCTTTGTGGGCTTTGAGCGAGTGGCGGCCGCGCGCTGGCGGGGGAGGGGCGTGGTCCGCATTGCGCAGCATGGCTCCCTATAGCTTCAGCTTGCTCGCCACCGACTTGATTTCGGCTCTCTACAGCAAAATTCCCCAGCTCTTCATCGGGCGCCTCTATCCCGCCGATACGTTGGGTTACTTCGACCAGGCCGTCAAGCTCAAGGATCTGCCCGCCACTTCGGCCACGACCGCCGTGCAGGGGGTTACTTTTCCCGCATTGGCCCGCATCGCCGACGACCGGCGGAAGTTCGCCGAAAGTTACCGCCAGGTCGTCGTCGTCGTCGCCTACGTGCTCTTTCCCGTCATGCTCGGCATGTCGGCCGTCTCGCAGGACCTCTTCGCTTTGTTGTTGGGCGACAAATGGATGCCTACGGTCCCTTACTTCCGGACCGTCTGCTTCGCCGGGCTCTTTTATCCCGTGGCAATGGTGGCTTACAACGTCTTGAAGGTGAAGTGCGGGGGTGCGACGATCGTGCGGCTCGAAATCCTCAAGAAGGCGATCATGACTTTGTTGCTCGTGTGGACCATTCCGCGCAGCGTGCAGGCCGTGGTGTGGGGGCTCGTCATTTTCGCTTTCTGCGAAATGGTCATCAACGTCGGGGCTTCGTTGCGCGTCGCGCACCTCTCCGGGTGGCGCCTCGTGCGGTCGTTGTTGCCCGTCATCTTCGTCTCCGGTGCCATGTACCTCTCCGTGCGGGGCGTCGCCGCTTGGTGGCCCCATGCTTCTTGGTCCCGCTTCATCTCCGAAATTCTCACCGGCGCCGGCACCTACCTCTTTCTCTCAATCCTCTTCCGCCTGGAGGCTTTTTCCGAATGCCTTTCCATCCTCCGGCAGCAGTTCGGACACCGCGCATAAAAAAGCGGAACATTTCGAAGAGAAATGTTCCGCTTCTTCTTTTCGTTTGTCGCTTCCGGCTCTGTCCGGCCCCCTGCCGGCTCTCTTTGTCTCTGTCCGGCTGTTTCTGTCCGGCCCCTTACGGCCCCCTCCTCGGCCCCTTGAGCGCCCCCTTTATTGGTAAACTTTCGGTTCGACAAGGCCGCGCAGAACAACCAGCGCATTGATCGCCAGGGCTTCCAGCTCGTTTTCTCCGGGGTAGACTTCCACGGGCGCAATGAACGCGCAGCGGTTGCGGATCGCCTCCACGACCGGTTCGTTGTAGGCGATGCCGCCCGTCAGCAGGATGCCGTCCACACGGCCGGCAAGCGTCGCCGCCATCGCGCCGATTTGCTTGGCTATGTTGTAGCACATGGCATCGAGGACTTTCGCGGCCCGTTGGTCGCCTTCGCGGATGCGTTCCATGACTTGGATCACCGAGTTCGTGCCCAAGAGCGCCACCAGCCCGCCTTTGCTCGACACGAACTTCAGGAGTTCTTCCTGCGTGTACTTGCCCGAGAAGCAGGCTTTGATCAGCTCGGCCGAGGGGATGTTGCCCGCACGGTCCGGGGCGAAGGGCCCGTCGCCGTCCAGCGCGTTGTTCACATCCACGATGCGGCCCTCGCGGTGCGCCGCCACGGAGATGCCGCCGCCCATGTGGGCGACGATCAGGTTCGAGCTTTCGTAGACTTTGCCTGTTTTCTCGCAGTGCAGGCGCGCAATGGCTTTCTGGTTCAGGGCATGGAAGATCGGCTTGCGCGGACACATCGGCATGCCCGTGATGCGGGCCACGTCGTCCATCTCGTCCACCACGGGCGGATCGGCAATGTAGGCCTTGACTTTGGCCATGTGGGCGATCTGCGCCGCCAGCAGCCCGCCCAGGTTGCAGGCATGCTTCATCGGGGCGTTGCGCAGGTCGTAGCGCATGCGCGCGTTCACTTCGTAGACGCCGGCCGTTACCGGGCGGATCAGGCCTCCGCGGCCGATCACGGCCGAGAGTTCCCGCAGGTCGAATCCTTTTTCGCGCAGGGTCTGCAGAATCAGCCCGCGGCGCCAGTCCAGCTGGTCGATGACGTCGGCGAAGCGCGAGACCTCCTCGGTCGAGTGGCGCAGGGTCGATTCCAGCAAAGGCCGCTCCTCGTCGTAGAGGGCGACCTTCGTGGAGGTAGAGCCGGGATTTATCGCTAAAATCTTGTAGCCCATCTATATATCTCGGTTCTTCGTGGGGTTCGGGTTTTTCGTTCCGGCCTTATTTGGCAGCCAGACAGGCCAGTGCGATCGAGTAAAGTTTGGTCTTGCTGCTGTCGCCGCGCGAGGTCAGCACGCACGGCACCTTCGTGCCCATGACCATCGCCGCCAGCTCGCCGCCGCAGAGGTGCGTCGTCGACTTGAAGAAGACGTTGGCCGACTCCAGGTTGGGGAACAGCAGGCAGTCGGGATCGCCGGCGACCGACGAACCTTTGACTTTCTTGTGCTCGGCGACCTCCTTGAACAGCGCGACATCGAGCGACAGAGGGCCGTCGACGATGACGTCGCCCAACTGTCCGCGGTCGGCCATCTTGGCCAGCAGCGCACCCTCGGTCGAGGAGATCACGTTGGGCAGCAGCTGTTCCGAGGGGGCGATGCACGCAATCTTCGGGGTCTTGATGCCCAGCAGGTTGGCCGTCTGCGCCAGGTAGGCGATCTGCTTTTGCTTCTGCTTGAAGTCGGGGAGCGGGATCACCGCCACGTCGGACATGACCAGCAGCTTGTGGTAGCAGGGCATCTCCGAGATCGTTACGTGGCTCAGCACGCCTTTCGGGGGGAAGAGGCCCGCCTCCTTGTTCAGGATGCCGCGCATGTACTTGTCCGTCGAGACGAGGCCTTTCATCAGCACGTCGGCGTTGCCCGCCACAACGGCAGCCACGGCTTGCTGCACGCACTTCACGTCGTTCTTTTCGTCGACGATGTTGAACGCCTTGATGTCGATGCCGCTCTCCTGGCAGACTTGTTCGATGACGGCTTTTTCTCCGTAGAGGGTCGGCTCCACGAGCCCCTCCTTGTAGGCGGCGTATACCGCTTCCAGCGTGTGCGAATCCTGTCCGTAGGCTACCGCCAACCGTTTCTTGCCTTTCTTTCTCGCCTCTTCGACGATTTCCGTAAGATGTTGAATCATGATCGTTATTGTTTTTTTTGTGTTATCGCATGTTCGGAACCGCGAATCATCTCTCGGCGTTTCGGCCGCACGATTCACTGTTCATTATTCATTTCACTAAGTTGTACGTGTCCGTCGCGATGACGAGTTCTTCGTTCGTCGCCACGACCGCCACCTTGACTTTCGAGTCGGGGGCCGAGAGGATTTTGTCTTCGCCGCGGCTTCCGGCGTTGGCACCCTTGTCGAAGCGCACGCCCATGAACTCCAGCCCCGAGCAGACCGCCTCGCGCATCTCGCACGAGTTTTCGCCCACGCCGCCCGTGAAGACGATCAGGTCCACGCCGCCCATCTCGGCGGCATACTGGCCCACGAACTTCTTGATGCGGCCGTAGTACATGTCGCGCGCCAGAATCGCCCGCGGGTTGCCTTCGTTGTAGGCACGGTCGATGTCGCGCATGTCGCTCGAAAGACCCGTCAGCCCCAGCACGCCCGATTTCTTGTTCATCATCGCGTCGAGCTCGGCGTAGCTCAGGCCCTCTTTCTCGCCGATGAAGGTGATGGCGCTCGCGTCGACTTGTCCGCAGCGGGTTCCCATGACCAGTCCGTCCAGGGGCGAGAAGCCCATCGACGTGTCGAACGACTTGCCGTCGAGCACGGCCGTGATCGAGCCGCCGTTGCCGATGTGGCAGGTGATGATCTTCGCATGGTCGTAGTCTACGCCGGCCAGCGCGGCGCCTGCGCGGGCTACGTATTTGTGGCTCGTGCCGTGGAATCCGTATTTGCGGACCCGGTATTTCTCATAGTATTCGTAGGGGAGCGCGAACATGTAGTTCACGGCCGGAATCGTCTGGTGGAACGACGTGTCGAAGACCGTTGCCTGCGGCACGCCGGGCAGCACCTGTTCGATGGCGTGGATGCCTTCCAGGCTCGCCGGGTTGTGCAGGGGCGCGATCTGACAGAGGGAGCGGATCTTTTCTTTCGTGTCGTCGTTCACCAGGCAGCTCTGGGGGAAGTATTCGCCGCCGTGGGCTACGCGGTGGCCGACGGCTTTCACTTCGTCGAGCGAGCGGATCACGCCGTGCGCGGGGTCCGTCAGGGCCTGCATCACCAGCTCGATGCCCGTCGTGTGGTCGGGGATCGGGCGGTGCAGTTCGAACGGGGTTTTGCCCACGGGTTTGTGGGTCAGGTCGCCTTCCGGCAGGCCGATGCGTTCTACAAGACCTTTCGCCAGCAGCTTGCTCGACGATTCTTCCATGTCGATCACCTGATATTTGATCGACGAGGAGCCGCAGTTGAGTACCAGTATTACCATAATTTTATGTGTTGTTTTTAGCAGGATCGTAAGATAAATGTAGGGCTTTTTTCACAATCTCGCAAATTTACGCATAAAATTGTTGCGTTCCGTCGCAATTTCTGCCCGATTTCACGGAAAAATTCGCCGTTACTCCGCTTCGGCCGCTTCGTAGCGGTAGCCCACGCCTTTGACCGTCGTGATGCGGGCGCCGCCGATTTTCTGGCGGAGCTTGCGGATGTGGACGTCGATCGTGCGGTCGCCGACCACCACCTCCGTGCCCCAGATGCGGGCGTAGATCTCTTCGCGCGGAATGAGGCGCCCCGGCTCCGAGGCCAGCAGCTCCAGCAGGGCGAACTCCTTGCGGGGCAGGGCGATTTCGCGGCCGTCGCAGCTCACGGCGTAGCGTTCGCGGTCGATCTTCAGACCGCTCGGCGGCGGCGTTCCGCGGCCTTCGTCCACCCGCTTCAGGATCGCTTTCACGCGGCTCACCAGCAGCTTCATGCGGATCGGCTTCACTAAGTAGTCGTCGGCGCCGGCACCGAATCCCGTCAGCTGCTGTTCTTCTTCGCCTAAGGCCGAAAGGAAGACCACCACCGTCTCCCGCAGGCGGGGATCGCGGCGGATGGCGCGGCACGTCTCCGCCCCGTCCATCACCGGCATCATGCGGTCCAGGAGGATCAGGTGGGGGCGGTAGCGGACGGCTGCTTCGAGGGCCCGGGCGCCGTCCGGGGCCGTATATACTTCGTAGCCCTCCCGGAGGAGGTTGTAGCGCACGAACTCCAGGATGTCGGGTTCGTCGTCGACCAGCAGAATGCGGTGGCTCATCTTCGTTTTTCGTCTGTGGGGCGGTGCGTCCGCTTTCTGGCGAAGATACGAATTTTCCGCGGAAATCGTGCGGCGGCACAGGAAAAATGGTTATATTTGCAGGATTTCATCCGTTCCCGTCCCTTGTCCGACGGACGGAAAGTTTGTAGAGACGTTTTAACTGCGTTGATGATGGTTACCGAAAACCCCACTCTTCCTGCTCCCGAGGAGCAGACCGGCCCCGCGGCCGATGAACATGGCGGCGGCATGGCCGATGAACAGGCCGCTTCGAATCCGGCCCCTGCCGAGCCCGAACCCGCTGCCGGGAAGTCCCGCGTCCGGCGGCCCCGCATCCGGGTCGAGGCGGTCGCCGAGGCTTCGGACGGCGAGGACGACGAGCGTTCCGAAACGCTCCCCGAGGTCGATTTCTCGGAGGAGGAGGCCGCCCTCGCGGCCCGCGATGCCGGACTGGAGATCGAGGGCGAAACGGCCGAGGAGCTCGACGAGGCGGCCCCCGCGGTCGGCGGCGAGCAGTTCGCCGGCAAGAGCAAGGAGGAGCTGATCGCGGCTTTCGGCCGCCTCGTCGGCGAGCAGCCCGTGCAGACGATCCGCCGCGAGGTCGAGGCGTTCAAGATCGCCTTCTACCGCCTGCGGCGTGCCGAGGTCGAGGCGGCCCGGCGTGCGTTCATCGCGGACGGCGGCGCCGAGGAGGCGTTCGTCGCGCCCGTCGACGATGCCGAGACGCGCTTCAAGGAGCTCTTTCGGCAGTACCGCGTGCGGCGCGACGAGTTCATCGCTTCGCTCGAAGCCGAGAAGGAACGGAACCTGCAGACCAAGCTCGGCATCATCGAGGAATTGAAGGAGCTCGTCTCTTCGGACGAGACGCTCAACCATACTTTCACGCGCTTCCGCGAACTGCAGAGCCGCTGGAAAGAGACCGGCCCCGTGCCGCAGGCGCACGTCAAGGATTTGTGGGAGACCTACAACCTCCATGTCGAGCACTTCTACAGCTTCATCAAGATCAACAAGGAGCTGCGCGACCTCGACCTGAGGAAAAATTACGAAACCAAAATCGCCCTCTGCGAGCAGGCCGAGGCCTTGCTTGCGGAACCCTCGGTCGTCGAGGCGTTCCACAAGCTGCAGAAGCTCCACGACGAGTGGCGTGAGACGGGCCCCGTGGCCCATGAATATAAGGAGGCGCTCTGGGAGCGTTTCCGCGAGGCTTCGGGCCGCATCAACAAGCTGCACCAGGAGCATTTCGAGGCCCTCAAGGCCGAGCAGACGCAGAACCTCGCCCGTAAGAGCGAGCTGTGCGCCGCCGCCGAGGAGCTCACCGCGCGGCCGCTCGCATCGCGCCGCGAGTGGAACCGGGCCAGCGAGCGCCTGTTGGAGATTCAGCAGACGTGGAAGAGCATCGGCTTCGCGCCCAAAAAGGAGAACAGCCGCATCTACGAGCGCTTCCGCACGGCTTGCGACCGCTTCTTCGAGGCCAAGCGCCGTTTCTACGCCGGCCTCAAGGAGGAGATGGAGCGCAACTACCGCCTCAAGTGCGAGCTGTGCGAGGCCGCCGAGGCCCTGACCGAGAGCGAGGAGTGGAAGAAAGCCACCGACGAGCTCGTCGCCCTGCAGGCCCGCTGGAAAGAGATCGGGGCCGTTTCGCGGCGCCACTCCGATGCCGTCTGGAAGCGCTTCCGCGCCGCCTGCGACCGCTTCTTCGAGCGCAAGAGCGCCCATTTCGCCTCGGTCGACGACGAGTACGGCGTCAACCTGCAGCGCAAGCAGGCCCTCCTGGAGGAGATGGCCGCGGCCGACCTCGGCGAGGGCGGCATCGAGGTCATCCGCGACTTCCAGCGGCGCTGGAGCGAAATCGGCTTCGTGCCCATCAAGCGGAAAGAGGCGATCCAGAAGCAGTACAAGGAGATCGTCGACCGGCTCTTCGCCGCCCTGCGGGGCTCGGAGCGCGACCGCTCGATGAGCCGTTTCCGCGAGAAAGTCTCCACGCTGAAAGCCGCCGGCGGCCGGCGCCTGCAGTCCGAGCGCGAGCGGCTCGTCGGCCGCATCCGGCAGCTGGAGCAGGAGGCCGCGCAGCTCGAAAACAACATCGGCTTCTTCGCCCGCTCGAAAGGCGCCGAAGCCCTGATCGCCGACGTGAAGTCCAAGATCGCACGCCTGCACGAGGAGATCGCCGCCGAGGTCGGGAAAGTGAAGATGCTCGACCGGCAGGAGGCGCAGAACGATGATACCAAATAAGTAAGCAAGACCCACGCATGAAACTCACCAAACCCAAGTACATATTCGTTACGGGCGGCGTCGCTTCGTCGCTCGGCAAGGGCATCATTTCGGCCTCGATCGCGCGGCTGCTGCAGGCCCGCGGCTACTCCGTAACGATTCAGAAGCTCGACCCCTACATCAACGTCGACCCCGGCACGCTCAACCCCTACGAGCACGGCGAGTGCTACGTAACGGAGGACGGCGCCGAAACGGACCTCGACCTGGGGCACTACGAGCGCTTCACGGACCATCCCACCTCGAAAGCCAACAACGTTACCACGGGCAAGATCTACAAGAGCGTCATCGAGAAGGAGCGCAAGGGCGAATACCTGGGCAAGACCGTGCAGGTCATTCCCCACATCACCGACGAGATCAAGCGGCGCATCCAGCTCCTGGGCCAGACCAAGAAGTACGACGTCATCATCACCGAGATCGGCGGCACGGTCGGCGACATCGAGTCGCTGCCTTTCATCGAGTCGGTGCGTCAGCTCCGCTACTCGCTGGGCTACCGCAATACGGCCCTCGTGCACCTCACGCTGATTCCCTACATGGCCGCTTCGGGCGAGCTGAAGACCAAGCCTACGCAGCATTCGGTCAAGGCGCTGCTGGAGAACGGTTTGCAGCCCGACATCCTCGTCCTGCGCACCGAGCATCCGCTCACCGTAAACCTCAAACGCAAGGTCGCCCTGTTCTGCAACGTCGACGCCAACGCCGTCATGGAGTCCATCGACGTGCCCACGATCTACGAAGTGCCGCTGCGCATGCACGCCCAGCACCTCGACGAGGTGGTCCTCGACAAGCTCAACATCCCCTCGGAGCAGGAGCCCGACATGGCCGCGTGGAGCGCCTTCGTCGAGCGCGTGAAGCACCCTTCTAAGCAGGTCGACATCGCGCTGGTCGGCAAGTATACCGAGCTGCCCGACGCCTACAAGTCGATCTGCGAGTCGTTCGTCCACGCCGGGGCCATGAACGACTGCAAGGTCAAGCTGCACTACGTCAACTCCGAGAAGATCGACCCCAATAACGTCGAGGCGCAGCTCGGCCGTATGGCCGGCATCCTCGTCGCCCCCGGCTTCGGCAACCGCGGCATCGAGGGCAAGATCGAGGCCGTGCGCTTCGCCCGCGAGCGCAAGATTCCGTTCCTGGGCATCTGCCTCGGCATGCAGTGCGCCGTCATCGAATTCGCCCGCAACGTCCTGGGCATCGCCGACGCCAACTCCAGCGAGATGGAGCCTACGCCCCATCCGGTCATCGACCTCATGGAGGAGCAGAAGGGCGTTACGGCCAAAGGGGGCACGATGCGCCTGGGGGCCTATCCCTGCCAGCTGAAGAAAGGCTCGAAAGTCGCCGCGGCCTACGGACGCCTCAGCGTCTCGGAGCGCCACCGCCACCGCTACGAGTTCAACAGCGACTACCTCGCCCAGTTCGAGGCCGCCGGCATGAAAGCCGTGGGCATCAACCCCGATACCGGCCTCGTCGAGGTCGTCGAGATCGAGGAGCATCCGTGGTTCGTCGGCACGCAGTACCACCCCGAGTACAAGAGCACCGTGCAGTCGCCCTCGCCGCTCTTCGTCGCTTTCGTGGCGGCCGCTCTGCAGCAGGCTGCCCGTTAACTGAGGAATACCTTATATAAACGCTATGGATAAGAAATCGATCATCGGCATCGTGGTCATCGCCCTGCTTTTCGTGGGCTTCACCTGGTTCAGCGGCCACGAGCAGAAAAAATACCAGCAGGCCCACGCCGAGTGGCAGGCCCAGCAGGATTCGATCGCGGCCGCACAGCTCGCCGCCCTGCCGCCCGCTCCGGAGGAGACGGGCGCCGCCGAGGCCGGCACGGCCGAAAGCTCCGTCGCCGAGGCTCCCGCCGCTTCTGCGCCGGCGTCGCGTGCCGCCCTCGTCGGCGAGTTCCTCGCGCAGGCCGGCGAAGCTCCGGCCGAGGAGATCACGGTGGAGAACGACGTCATGACCGTGCGCTTCTCCACGCGCGGCGGCCGCATCACGGGCGTTGCGCTCAAGGAGTATGCGCGCTACGCCCCGAAAGAGCGCCGCGAGCCCGTCGAGCTGTTCGACCCCGCCAGCGCCCACTTCGCGCTGACTTTCTTCCTCAAGCAGGGAACCCGCAACGTGCCCGTCAACACGGCCGACTACACTTTCACTGCCGAACCCGTTCGCACCACCGACGAGGGGGCGCAGTCCGTGGTCATGCGGCTGCCCGTAGGCGAGGATGCGTGCCTCGAATACGAATATCTCCTCCACAACGACCGTTCGCCGCAGCGCGACTACCTTGTCGACTTCGACGTGCGGCTGGTCGGCATGGCGCCCGCGATGGCCAACCAGTCGTCCGTGGGCATCGAGTGGAGCAACCTCTCGTTCCAGAACGAACGGGGCTTCAAGAACGAGAACATGTACACCACCGTCGCGTGGCACTTCCCCGGCGAAAATTCGATCGAGGAGCTCGGCATGGGCGACGGCGAGAAGCGCAAGAACATCTCCACGGAGGTGGGCTGGGTGGCTTTCAAGCAGCAGTTCTTCTCGTCGGTCTTCATCGCGCCCCGGAACGTCTCCTACGCCGACCTGGCGTTCGCCACGGCCCAGCCCGGCAGCGGCTACGTCAAGGAGTTTTCGGCCCGCATGGCCGTGCCCTACACGGCGCAGACCGAGGGCTACGACTTCGCTTTCTACTTCGGCCCCAACAAGTATTCGATCTTGCGCAAGGTCGAGGTCGACGGCGCGCACCTCTCGCTCGAGCGCCTCATTCCGCTGGGGTGGGGGATTTTCGGGTGGATCAACCGCTGGTGCGTGATTCCCGTCTTCGACTTCCTGCGCAACTACATCGGCAGCTTCGGCGTCATCATCCTGATTCTCGCCGTGCTGATCCGGCTCATCATCTCTCCGCTGACATACAAAAGCTACGTCTCGATGGCCAAGATGCGCCTCGTGAAGCCGCAGCTCGACGAGCTCAACAAGAAATACCCCCGGCAGGAGGACGCCATGAAGCGGCAGCAGGCCACGATGGAGCTCTACAAGAAAGCCGGCATCAACCCGATGGGCGGCTGCATCCCCATGCTGATCCAGATGCCGATCCTCATCGCCATGTTCCGCTTCTTCCCCGCTTCGATCGAGCTGCGCGGGCAGTCGTTCCTGTGGTCGCACGACCTCTCAGCCTACGACAGCGTGCTCGACCTGCCGTTCTCGATTCCGTTCTACGGCGACCACGTTTCGCTGTTCGCCCTGCTGATGTGTCTCTCGACGTTCGTCTACTCCTACTACAACTACCAGCAGACCGCGTCGTCGCAGCCTCAGATGGCCGGCATGAAGTTCATGATGCTCTACTTCATGCCCTTGATGCTGCTCTTCTGGTTCAACGACTACGCCAGCGGCCTCTGCTTCTACTACCTCCTCTCCAACTTGCTGACGATCGGGCAGACGCTCATCATCCGCCGCATGGTCGACGACTCGAAGATTCAGGCCATCATGGAGGCCAATGCCGCCCGGAAGTCCAACGGCAAGAAGTCGAAGTTCCAGCAGCGCTACGAGGAGATTCTGCGCCAGCAGGAAGCCGCCCAGCACCGCAAAAAATAGAACC
>CAZIUJ010000014.1:2813-19610 GCA_964542345.1 uncultured Alistipes sp. | reverse complement strand
TCACGGCCCGCTTGATCTTCTCGACGGAGAACGGTTCGCGTTTGCCGTCGCGCTTGACAATGGTAAGTTCCGAAATACCCATATGCAATCATGTTTGCTATCGTCCGCAGCCTCCGGCTTTCGCTCCGCCAATGGAACGAAAGCCATTCTTATCCCGTAAACCGGGACAAGCATGTTCTGTCTGAAAAAAAGGCAGTCCGTTCGTTCGACCCCGCCCTATGACCCCGAGGGCATCGGTCGCTACCGGCAAGGCAGGTCTTCTGACTCGCTCCCTCTGCACGCCTTCCCGCCCTCGACGGGGCAGTGGCAACAAGAGTGTGCAGAACACGACGGAGCTTACAGCTACGGGCATAGTCCCTGATTCGCACAGGCGTTCCCTTTTGATCCCGGGCCGGCAGCCGCCGGCTGGGAACCTCGCTCGGAAACAAAAGTAGAAAATATCTGTCGAACGGCCCGAAAGCGACGGCGATTTTAATCAACAATTTGTCCACAAAACAGCCGAATCGCCGCTGCACGGAGTGCAAGCGGCGATTCGGGCAATCGGGAATGCCGAATTCACAAATGGCCCTCCTCGGCGAACTCGCGGACCGAGCGGACGAAGCGCTCGATGGTCTCTTCCATCGAGACGAACGACTTGCCGCCCGCAGCGTTCTTGTGTCCGCCGCCGTCGAAATATTTGCGGGCGAAGAGGTTGACGTCGACATCGCCGCGCGAACGCAGCGACACGCGGATGAACTTGCGGTGGGCGAGAAAAATGGCATCTCGTGCTCCATCAGAGACATGTAGGCCACCGTCCCCTCCTCGATGATCTGCATCTTGCGGTTGATGGCGTAACCGAAGAGCCGCGCCCGGCCCTCGGTATAGGCGTTGTAGACGTTGTTGTGGATGGTCGGGATGTGGATGCCCCGCTCGACAAGCACCGCCACGGCGCGGAAAAGCCCCGGCGTGAGCGCCGAAAAGGCGAAGTTGCCCGTATCGGTCATCATGCCCACGTAAAGCGCCTCGGCCATCGAACGCGTGATGGCTTCGGTGCCCCACAGCGCCTTGATGAGGCGGTAGACCAAGTAGCAGGTACTCGATGACTCGGGGTAGGAGAACATCGCATCGAAACCCTCGTCGGGCGAGAGGTGGTGGTCGATGAGCACGCGCCGCGCCGTGGTGTTGGCCGCGATCGTGTCGCTGAGAATCTCCAGCCGCGAGAGCGAGTTGAAATCCAGACAGAAGATCGCATCGGCCTCGGCGACGGCCTTCAGGGCGCGGCCTTCCGCATCGTTCTTGAAGACGACGATCTCGTCGATGCCGGGCATCCAGTCGAGGAAATAGGGGTATTTGTTCGGCACGATGCAGGTCACGCCGTGCCCCGCCGCACGCAGCGCCTCGGCCCACGCCAGCGACGAACCCACGGCGTCGCCGTCGGGATTGGTATGGGCTACGGTCACGATCCGCTGCCCGGGACGGGCCAGCATCGCGCGCAGGCGTTCGACATGTTCTGCAGACAGGTTCATCGCTCGGGCAGGTTTTGATTTATCGTTTGCAAATATAGGCAAATCCGGACAAGAATGGCAAATCGGATGCGAAAAATCGCGAAGTCCCCGCTCCGGCGGCTCCCGGCGAAAATCGTCCCGCCTGCGCAGGCCGCGTTCCGTGCGACGCCGTCACTCCTCGTAGACCAGACTCGCCCCCTTTTCGTCGACCGTCACCGTCGCACGCCGCCCCAAGTAGATCGCCCTGTTGAGCTTGTCGTGCCCCGCAGGGAAGCCGAAGATCACCGGAATGTCCAGCGGCTCGAGCGTCGCGGCGATCGTCCGGAAAGCATCGGCTCCGAACTGTTCGCTCCCCGACATGCGGGTGAAGTCGCCCACGACGACCGCCTGCACGTTGCTCAGCGCACCGCTCCGGAGCAGCTGCACCAGCATGCGGTCGACACGGTAGACGTGTTCGTTGACCTCCTCGATGAAGAGGATCGTCGGCTCCTCCGACTCGATCCCCTCCGAAGTGCCGCACGCGGCGCAGAGCACCGTCAGGTTGCCTCCCGCCATCCGTCCCCCGGCCTTTCCGGGGATGTTGAGCGGATGGGGCGGCAGGTCGAAACGGGCGATCTGTCCGAAGAGCGCCTGCCGCAGCGACTCGGCCGAAGCCGGCTCCTCCCAGAAGAGCGCCGAGCCCGGCATGGGACCGTGGATGCTCTCCACGCCGAGTTGCGCCAGGGCCATGTGGAGCGTCGTGATGTCGCTGAAGCCCACCAGCCACTTGGGACTCCACCGCAGCTCCTCCAAGTGCAGCAAAGGCATGAGCCGCACCGAGCCGTAGCCTCCGCGGCAGGCGATGACCGCCTTGACCGAGGGATCGTCGATCATCTGCTGCAGGTCGGCCGCCCGATCGGCGTCGGAGGCCGAAAAGTAGGGCTGTCCCGAATCGTAGCAGTGGGGCGAGAACTTCACGCACAGGCCCCACGATGCGAAAAGCTCGCGGATGCGGACCGCATCGGCCCGCGAGGAGAGCCGTCCCGCCGGCGCCACCAGCCCCACCGTATCTCCGGGGCACAGATAGGGCGGGCGGATGAAAGCCGCAGGCTCGCCGGCCCGTGCCGGAAACGCCGAAAGAAGCGCTAACAGGATATGGAGGAATCGTTGCATGGTTCGGTTCATTTTCGTCGTACGAGCGACTCGGGAAGGGGCAGTCCCAACCGCACGAAACTCACCGCCGAGCCGACGAGTGCCGCCGCGGCCGCGAACCCGAGCGCCGTGCGGGTCGGGT
Organism: uncultured Alistipes sp.; assembly: GCA_964542345.1. GTDB lineage: Bacteria > Bacteroidota > Bacteroidia > Bacteroidales > Rikenellaceae > Alistipes. The sequence continues at coordinate 16,853 of CAZIUJ010000014.1, read as the reverse complement.
CGTGCGGAACGACATGGAACAGCAGCGCCATGGCCGCGGCTCCCGACGTCTGACCGATCAGACGCGCCGTCGCCAGCATGCCGCTGGCCGAACCGCTGCGCTCGGGCGGTGCCGAGGCGATCAGGATGCTGTTGTTGGGCGACTGGAAGAGCCCGAAGCCGAGGCCGCAGAGCGCCAGCCGCCACACGATGTCGCCCGTCGAGGGGTGTGCGGGCAGCCCGGCCAGCGTCGCCGCTCCCGCAGCCATCGCCGCAAGACCCGTGCCGCTGAGAACTCCGGCATGGATGCGCCCCACGAGCATGCCGGCTACGGGCGACGCCGCCATGACCGCGAAGGGCCAGGCCGTGAGCAGCAGACCGGAAGTCACATCGTCGTAACCCAACGCGTGTTGCAGGTAGAACGGCAGGGCGACCATCGAGAGCATCTGCGCCGTGTAGGAGCAGACCGACGTGAGCATCGAGACCGAAAAGATCGGAATGCGCAGCAGATCGAGCGGCAGGAGCGGATGCGGCTCGCGCAGCTGGCTCCGCACGAAGAGGAAGCCGACGAGCGCGAGGGCTGCGACGGCACCCGCGAGCAGCCGCCCGTCCGCACCGTGGGAATAACCCTCGACCGAAGCGATCAGCAGGCCGAAAGTCAGGGCGTTCATCGCCATGTCGCGCCACCGCGGCCCGGGGCCCGACGCGGACACGGGATTGCCCGGCAGGAAACGGACGCCGAGCGTCAGAGCGACGATTCCCACGGGGATGTTGACGGCGAAGAGCCACGGCCACGAACCCGCCGCAAGGATAGCAGCGGCGATCGTCGGCCCGGCCACCGACGAGACGGCGACCACCGTGGCGTTGATTCCCATGCCGCGGCCCAACTGCGCCCGGGGATAGATGAAGCGGACCAGCGTGGTGTTGATCGAGGTGACGGCCGCAGCACCGAAGCCCTGCACCGCGCGGGCGGCGACCAACGCGGTCAGCGACCCGGCGGCGGCGCACCCGGCCGACGCGGCGGTGAAGAGCGCCAGGCCGAAGAGGTAGATGCGGCGATAACCGATCGTCTCGCCCAGCGCGGCGAACGGAAGAACCGCGACCACGACGGCCAGCTGGTAGGCGTTGACGATCCATATCGAGTCGGCCGAGGAGACCTGCAGCTCCTGCCCGATGGTAGGCAGGGCCACGTTGGCGATGGCTGCATCGAGCACCGAGAGCCCGACGCCGAACGCCACGGCAGCGATGGCGCCCAGACGGCGAGGCATGGGCAGGCCGTCGTACGGCGCGGCGGTATGTGCGGTCGGAGCGTTCATCTTTCGGTCTGCAAACATAGTATATAAATAGGAAAGACGCAACTTTACGAATAATTTGCTAATTTTGCTTCCGTTATGGAGAACTCGCGCAACAATCGTCTCGGGGGAAGGCTCTCGGCCGAGGGCGCCGTGCTGCTGTGGCTCGGCCTCTGGTGGCTGTGCAATCTGGCCGTGGCCGCAGGCGCCGAACTGGCCAACGACGAAGCCTACTACCGGATGTTCGCCGAACGTTTGGCATGGGGTTACTTCGACCATCCGCCCCTGACGGCACTGCTCGTCCGCCTCGGCAGCTGGCTGTGGCCCGGTGAGCTGGGCGTGCGGTTCTTCTTCACGCTGCTGCAGCCCGCCTACCTCTATCTGTTGTGGCGGCTGATCCGGCCCTCCGACGCCGCGCCGCGCGACGGAGGCCTCTTCGTCATGATCGCGGCGGCCACGCTCATGCTGCAGCTCTACGGCTTCATCGCCGTGCCCGACGGACCGCTCATGATGACCGCCGCCCTCTTCCTGCTCGCGCTCCGCAACTTCGCCGAGCAGCGGCCCCGGGCCTGGCTCTGGATGGGCATCGCCATGGCCGCCATGGCCTACGCCAAGTACCACGGGGCGCTGGTCGTACTCTTCGCCCTGGCGGCCAACCCCAAGCTGCTGAAGCGCCCGGGGCTCTATGCCAGCGGCGCGGTGGCGCTGCTTCTCCTCGTGCCCCATCTCCTCTGGCAATACCACCACGACTGGGCCTCGCTGGCCTACCACCTTTCGGGCCGCAACGCGCAGTTCCGCTGGAGCTACGTCACCGACTTCGCGGCCAACATGCTCGTGGTTTTCAATCCGCTCTACGTGCCCCTCTACGTGCAGGCCTGGCGCAAGACCCGCCCCGAAGACGCCGTGCGGCGGGCGCTGAAACTCTTCCCCGCGGCGTTCATCGGCTTCTTCCTCCTCTCGGCGTTCCGCGGCTACGTACAGCCCCAGTGGGTCATCGTCGCCGCGTTCGGACTGGTCTACCTGCTCTTCGACTATGCCCGCCGCCATCCCTGCACGCGCCGCTACGTCATGCGTGCCGGCACGGCGGTCGTCCTGCTCGCGGCCCTCGTGCGCCTCGAGATGATCTTCAATCCCCTCGGGCTCCGCTTCGAGGTCTTCGACAACCGTGCGAGCTACGCCGCCATCGCCCGCGAGGCGGCCGGCCGGCCCGTTCTTTTCCGCGGCGGCTATGCCGTCGCAGCCAAATATGCGTTCTACACCGGCGGCGAAGCCTACTGTCAACCCGACGTCGGCTACCGCACGCACCAGTGGCAGTTCCGCGACGACGACACCCGCTTCGCCGGGCGCGAAGTCCTCGTAGAAACGGCGGCCGACCCGACGCTCGCCACCCGCACGATCGCCTTGGCCGACGGCCGGGAGTTCACCTGGCTCGTCGACCCCGATTTCCGGCCCGTACGGCTGGTCGACATCGCCTTTGCGGGGCTGCCCGCAGAGGTAACCGCGGGCGACGAGGTGCGGCTGACGCTCCGGGCAACCAACCCCTACGACTATCCGGTCGAAGTGGGCGACGACATCGAGCTGGCGATGATCTGGAAACACGGTCGCTTCCGGGTCGAGGAGTATCCGCTCGGGGTGCGCTTCACGCTGCCGGCCCGCGGCGAGGCGGCGGTCGAGACGACGTTCCGCATTCCGCAGGAGCTCGCCGGCACGGAGTTCGACACGGGATTCGCCCTGCGCCGCAAGGGCTACGCCCACTGGTTCAACGGAAAAACGCTCCGCACGGAGGTCGCACCATGATACGTCAATTCATTAAATTCTGCGTGGTAGGAGGTTCGGGAGTCTTCGTCGACTTCGGCGTGACCTATGCCTGCAAAGAGTGGCTGCGGATGAACAAGTACGTGGCCAACTCGCTGGGGTTTCTCTGCGCCTCGACGACCAACTACGTCCTCGACCGCATCTGGACATTCCGCAACGACGATCCCGACATCGCGGGGCAGTACCTGCGGTTCCTCGGCATCGCCGCGGTCGGACTGGCTATCAACAACTTCACTATCTGGTTTCTCCACAACCGCCTGCGGGTCAATTTCTACGTGGCCAAGCTCTTCGCCACGGGCGTGGTGACGTTCTGGAACTTCTTCATGAACTACTTCTTCAACTTCTGATGCGGCCGTTCGGCCTCCGAGCGCCCGCGCAACGAAAAAGCAGCTCCGGCCCGGAGTGGCGCAGGCCACGACTTGCGTCAGTGCGGCTGCAGATTCAGCGATCCCCCGGCTAAAAGCCGGGTTTTATGGGGAGATAGGACCAAATAACGCTATTCAGCCTTATCTGTCCCCGCTTTGTTTGGCGGCTGTTCTTCCCAGCTTGCCGGGAGGCTTGCAGCAATTAATAATGAATAATTAATAGTGAATAATTTTAGAGACGCGAAATAACTATTCACTATTCATTATTAATTATTCATTAACTTCCCTTTCCGGCATTCATTCGAGCGATCGCTTCTTTACGCCTGCTACGGGCTACCGCAATCAGTCGACGGGAACCTTGGAAGTCGTCGGCACGCACGGCTATGTGTGGTCCTCCTCGCCGTTTGCAGCAGGCAGCAGCTCAGTCGGCAGGTTGCGGTTCTTCTCGGACGGTGTATGTCCGCTGCACTACGAGAATCGCTCTTACGGCTTCTCCGTGCGCTGCGTCCAGCATCTGCAGCTGCCTTTTTCAAGGTGAAAAGTGAGAAGTAAGGCAAACTCATAAACCCCGCTTCTTAAGCGGGGCGTCATTGCGAGGAGGGCCAACGGCCCGACGTGGCAATCTGAACAAATGCAGGAACGGTAGGCTCACAACTCTTCGGCAGGTTTCGTTGTAACTTCACCGTTATGTCGCTTGTTCGGATGCCCGCGCTCGTTGCACTCGCTCGGCATGACGTAAGGGTAAAAGTGAAAGGTGAACTTCGCGATTGAGTGAGCGCAAAAGCTGTTTACAGTTTTTGCCGAACGTGAGTGAAGTCAAGCCTCCGAATTTCTCTCCGGCCGAAAAAAATCCGCGAAAATTTGGTTTATAAAATAAACTACTTTATATTTGCAACGACAAAAGAATCGAAAACCGTTCAAATCCGTTCCGACCATGGCAACGACCCGCACACCCGAACAGAGCGGCCGCCGCATTCCGCGCCGCATTCTCCGTCAGGCCGGCACTTTCGTCATCGTCTGCGTCTTTCTGACATTCGTCAACTACATGACCTCGCCCGGCCACTGGTGGGTCCTCTGGATCATCGCCGGCTGGGGCCTCAGCTTAAGCATCTCGCTCCTCCACCACTGGATCGGCCGGGACGACGACGAACGCTGAGAAATCGCCCCGACCTTTCATTCGCCCCTTTCAATCCTGCAAACATGACCGACAAAAATTTGGATGCCGCAGAGAGCTTAGCTCTCATCGCCCGCATGATCGAAAATACCCGTAACCGACTGAAACGCAATGCCGGACGACCGTTTTTGGTGTGGGGTTATCTGACCGTCGTTTTCACGCTCGCCGTGTGGAGCGCCGTCGCCTGCTCCGGCGACGCACGCTGGAACCTGCTGTGGCTCGGGCTTCCGGCAGCCGGTGCGCTGGGCATCTACCTGACCCGTGCACGCGGCGGACAGCAGTCGGTCCGCACGTTCGTCGACCGGGTCATCGGCCAGATATGGACGGTCACGGGCTTCGCCGCCTGCCTGCTGGCGCTCCTCGCGCTCTTCACCCCCGTCCGTCCGCCGATGCTCTTCCTCATCGTGCTCCTGATGGGCATCGGCACGGCCGCGACGGGACTAATCGTCCGGTTCCGTCCCTCGGCGTTCGGCGGCTTCGCCGGCATCGTGCTGGCACCGGGACTGCTCGTCGCACCCGACGCTTCGTGGAGCGCAGGCCTCTTCATCGGGGCTTTCGTGGCGATGATGATCGTCCCCGGTCACATCCTCAACCGCAAGTCGAACCGCCCGACGCAAAACCATGTTTAAGGAGCTCGATCCGCTGTTGCACTCGGAGCTGCGACTGGCCGTCATGTCGATTCTGCTCGGCGTGGAGAGCGCCGACTTCGGCTTCCTGCGCGAGCAGACCGAAGCCACGGCCGGCAATCTCTCGGTGCAGATAGACAAGCTCTCCAAGGCGGGTTACATCGCCGTCGAAAAGGGCTTTCTCGGCAAAAAGCCCCGCACCGTCTGCCGCATGACCGACACCGGACGCGACGCTTTCGCAAAGTATGTCGCGGCGCTGGAAAGCTATATTCGGAGATAAGCCCTCCTCTCACAACGACGGCCGGAACCCCGCGGGGTTCCGGCCGTCTTCTCATGATGGTATGAATTATTCGGCGGAGAGTTTCTCGTTGAGTTTGGCGATTTGAGCCTCGGCTTCGGCGGTGAGCTTGGCAGCCTGCTTCTCGGCTTCGGAAACGAGCTTGTCGCCGGCTTTCTCGGCGGCGAGTTTGGCCAAGGCGCCTTTCTTGGCAGCCTCCTCCACCAATTTGTCGCGCTGGCTCTGCGCCGCGGCTACGAGTTTCTCGCCCGCTTTCTTCGCTTCGGCGCGGAGATTCTCGGCCTGCTTGTCGATCTCGGCTTTCAGGTTCTCTTTCTGCTTGTCGATTTCGGCCTCGAGCGATTCGCTGCCGGTGAGTTTCTGTATCTGCTGGTCGACGACGTTTTTGATCGCCTCCTGAGCCGCCTCCTTGACGCCCAACGTAATCTTGGGCGAGGAGAACGTACCTCCGATCTTGACGTTGAGCGTCTCCAGCACACCGCTCGTAGCCGATGCGGGCATCGAAACCTTAGCCGTGTAATCGATGGTCTGGTCGAGGCCCGTGGAACCCGAGAGATTGACGTCGGTGCCGGCTAAGCGGAGGTCGAACGGCTGCGTGGCGATGCGGCCGTTCTTCACCGTGAAGCGGATGGCGACGTCTTTGGCCTCGATATTACGCAGCTTATCGTTGTTCAGCACCTTGGCCATGGCATCGAAAGCCTCGATGTTCTGCACGCGGATATGGGCCGACTTGATCTCGCCCGAAGCGTTGACCGACTGCAGGTCGGGCGACATGGTCGAGTCGAGCGTCGCCGACATGTCGAGCGAGAGGGAGTAGTCGCCGCCCGTCTTGGCGAAAAGAGGCACGAGCTGCCGCACCATGTCGAGCTGGTCGAACGTCTCCGAAAACGAAGCGCCCGCGAGCGAAAGGGCCAGCTTCAGCGCGGGATGCGACGGATCGGCCGCCGTGGAGTAACGGCCCGACGCCGAGGCCTTGCCGCCGAAGAGCTGCATGGCGAGCCGGTCGAGCGAGAGAGCGCCGCCGGCGACCGACATATTGCCGGTAAGAGCGGCGACGGTCATCTTGCCGAAGAGTATCTTGCGCAGATCGGTGCTGAGCGAGAGGTCGAGGTTGCGGGGAATCTCGATCGCCTGCATGGACCCGGCCTCCGCCGGTTCCTCGGCGAAGGCGTCCTGCTCGGAAGCGGGGAGAACGCCCATGATCTCGTTGAGATCGAGCAGCTCGGACTTGACGTAGAGGCGTCCGGCGAGCTTGTCGTCGCGCAGCAGGTAGCCCAGATAGCCGGTGAGCTGACCGTGGGCCGAAAGGTCGCTGCGACCCACCGTGACCCCGAATTCGCCCAGCGTCATGGCCTTGGGCGTAATGGTCGCGGCGGCGCGCTTGATGTAGACGGCCGGAAGTTCGGGTACGGCGAGTCCGAGTCGTTCGACGACGAACGTACCCGATGCGGCCATCTGTTCGTAGCGCTGCTTCTCGATGTCGGACATGCGGCCCGAGACCTTGAGGTCAGCGGTGACGACGCCACCCAAATCGACCCCCTTGTCCAAGGGGTAGACCTCGCGAATAGCCCCCAGGTCGACCTTGCCGGCGGCCGAAGCGCGGAAAACGGGGTCGCTGACGAGGTTGGTGGCGTGGAACGTCGCAGCTACGGAGTTGCTGGCCATCTTCAGCGAGAACTGCGAGAGGTCGACGACGGTCTTGTTCATCGGGCCGCCGGGATTGGAGACGGCGGCGGCGATCTGGATGTCGGTGACGGCCTTGGGCAGCGACGAATACTGGAAGCTGCCGTTGCGCACGGCGGCCTTGAGTTCGAAAGCGGGCAGCGACGACCCGGCCATCTCGCCTTTGGCCCATGCGGCCAAGGAGAGTTCGCCCGACGCAGAGAGGTTGCGGAAATCCTTGGTATAGAACGCCGGAATGAGCGAGAGAAGCTCCTTGAAAAGCACCTTGTCGCAGCCGGCGGAGAGATCCATGGCGAGGGCGCCGCTCTCGCGGAGCTGGACCCAGCCGTCGAGTCGGAGAACGATGGCGTTGAGCCGGAACGTGTTGTCGGTAAAGGTGAAGCGGTTGTTCCGGAGGTCGGCGGCGACGGTGGCGTCGATTTCGGCTTCGGCACCGCTGAGCAAGGGTATGCCTCCCTCGACGAAACGGACTTTCTGGGCCTCGAACTTGAGTCCGAGGTCGGTTTCGTCGGCCGACATGTCGCCGCGCAGGCGCAACGAGAGAGGCCCGGCGGAGAACTGCATGCGGGTGGAGTCGTCCTCGTAGCGGATTTCGGCCCGGGAGATGCGGAAGTCGTTGATCCGCAGGCGGAAAGCGGAGGGCTCGGTCTCTTCCTCCTCCTCATCGTCGGCAGCGGGCTCCTCCGAGGGTTTCATCACGTCCCAGTTGACGGCGCCGTCGGCGAGTTTATGAGCATGGAGCGCAGGTGCGGAGAGGATGACCTTGGTGACTTCGAAGCCCTCGTCGCCGAAGAGCGAGAAGAGGTCGACGACCACCGATATCCGCTCGGCGGCGACGATCGTGTCGCCCTCGAAGCGGTCGACGCCCACTAACGTAAGGTCCGTAAGTTCGAGCGAAGCGTGGGGGAAATGGCGCAGCAGACTGATGTCGAGCTTCTCGAAATCGAGCCGGGCGGTCAGCATCTCGTTGGCCTCGTGCTTGACGATCCCGGCGACGCGGCCCCGCAGCACCATGGGCACCGCGATGAGAACGGCCAGCAATACGATCGCGACGACGGCCGCGATCCGGAGGATTTTCTTCATATTCGGATTTCTGTTTCCGGCCGGCGCACGTCACCGGTCGCATTTCGGACTACAAAGATAACCCTTTTTGCCGGATCGGCAAAAAAAGCCTACCTTCGCCGCATGGAAAATTTGCTGCGGGAACAACTTTTCGCCTTAGCCGACACGCGCTACCGCGACTTCAGCGCGAAGCTGACGCCCGGTGCGGGCAAAATGATCGGCGTGCGCCTGCCCCGGCTGCGGGCCATGGCCCGCGAGATCGTGCGCGGCGACTGGCGGACGTGGCTCGACGGGGCCGACGACGAATACTTCGAGGAGCGGATGCTCCAGGGGCTGGCGATCGGCTATGCGAAGTGTCCGCCCGAAGAGAAGCTGCGACGGGTGGCGCGCTTCGTACCGAAAATAGACAACTGGGCCGTGTGCGACTGCTTCTGCTGGCGTCTCCGCAGCGCCGAACGCGAACCTATGTGGGAGTTCATCCTCCCCTATTTCAGTGCACCGGGCGAATACGAAGTGCGCTTCGCCGTGGTGATGGCTCTCTCGAACTTCGTGGACGAGGAACACGTCGGGCGGCTGCTCGAACTCCTCGGCACGGTGCGGCACGAGGGCTACTACGCGAAGATGGGCGTGGCGTGGGCCGTGTCGGTGTGCTACGTGAAGTTCCCCGAGACGACGCAGGCGTGGCTCGCGGCGGCGTGTCCGCTGGAGGAGTGGACCTACAACAAAGCGCTGCAGAAGATCGCGGAGTCGCTGCGCGCGACGCCCGAACAGAAAGCGGAAATCAGAAAAATGAAACGTCCGACGCGCGTTCGCACCGCCGCCGGCGATGAATCGAAGCCCCGGATGCGATAATTCGAAAAAAAATGCTATCTTCGCAGAAAGAATCCCGCAAAAAGAGACAAGAGATCCATGCGCAGATTGGTAATCATTCCCACCTACAACGAAAAGGAGAACGTCTCGGCGATGATCGACAAGGTCTTCTCGCTGCCCGAGGCGTTCGAACTTCTGATCATCGACGACGGCTCGCCCGACGGCACAGCGGCCATCGTCCGGGAGCGGCAGAAAGAGTTTCCCCAGACGCTGCACCTGCTCGAACGCACGGGCAAGTTAGGGCTCGGCACGGCCTACCTGACGGGCTTCCGCTGGGGACTGGAGCACGGCTTCGACTACATGTGCGAAATGGACTGCGATTTCTCGCACAACCCCGACGATCTGGTGCGTCTCTTCGCCGCCGCGGCCGCAGGCAGCGACGTGGTGGTGGGTTCGCGCTACGTCAAGGGGGTCAACGTGGTCAACTGGCCCATGTCGCGGCTGCTGATGTCCTACTTCGCCTCGAAATACGTGCGTTTAGTCACGCGGCTGCCGCTCCACGACGCCACGGCCGGCTTCGTCTGCTACTCGCGCCGCGCGCTGGAGACCATCGACCTCGACCGCATCCGGATGAAAGGCTACGGCTTCCAGATCGAGATGAAATACACGGCCTGGCGCTTGGGCATGAAGCTCGAGGAGGTCTCGATCGTCTTCGTCGACCGCCAGGAGGGAACCTCCAAGATGAGCGGCGGCATCTTCGGCGAAGCGCTCTTCGGCGTCATGGGGCTGCCGTGGCGCAAAATCCGCAAACGGCAGTAGATGACACCCGCGACCACCTCCGGCTCTCCGACCCTCCCGCAGCGGGCGGGAGCGTTCTTCCTCTCCCCGCGCAACCTCTACGCACTGGGCTTCGTGACGATCCTGGCGCTCACGCTCGCCGAAGCACTGCGCGGCCGCCACTGCAACTTCATGATCTTCGCCGAGTCGACCAGGCTCTTCTGGCAGCACATCGCCCCCTACGGCGCCAACTGGCCCCCGGCGGGAATGCGGCTCGACTACTACCTCTACGGTCCGCTCTTCAACATCCTTTTCGCACCGTTCGCCTATCTGCCGGGGATCGCGGGACCCGTGGCATGGAACCTCTTCAACTACTCGATGTGGTTCGCGGCGATCTTCACCCTGCCCCGCCTCACCCGCGTCGAGAAGTGGACGTCGTTTCTCTACACGCTGCCGATCTTAGCCTGCACGCAGCTCTCGTTCCAGTACAACGTGGCCGTAGGCTACCTCTTTCTCTTCGCCTACACGCTCTTAGAGCGCGACAAGGGGTTCTGGGCCGTGCTGCTCATCCTGATCTCGGGCTTCACCAAAATCTACGGCATCTTCCAGCTGGGGCTGTTGGTCTGCTATCCCCGTTTCGGACGCAACATGGCCTACGCCGTGCTCATCGGCGCCGCGCTGCTCGTACTGCCGGCCATAGCGACCTCGTGGGAGGGGCTGCCGGGCTGGTACGGCGAATGGTTCGACGCCCTGACCTCGCACAAGGACACGCGCGAGTGGAAAAACATCTTCTACCTGCGGCCGTTGCACCTGCTCTCCGTGCAGGTGTGGGTGCAGATCGGCGTGCTGGCCGCATTGGCGGCGGGGCTCTTCGCCCGGCGGCGGCAGTGGAGCGGCACCTACTTCCGCATCGGGGCGCTCGCCTGCCTGATGGGCTATGTCATCCTCTTCAGCAACTCGAGCGAGGGCCACACCTATGTCATCTCGCTCATCGGCTACCTGATGTGGTACTGGACCATGCGCCGGGGGGGGGTCGCCACGCTCTTCGACCGCGTGCTCTTCTGGGCCGTCTTCGCCGTGGTCGTCGTCATGCCCGTCGACGTGCTCTGTCCGCCCGCCGTCATGCACCTTTTCTTCGACGCGCAGGTCAACCTGTGGTTGCTCCTCATCCTCTGGCTGCGGTTGGTCTGGACCACGTTCGTCCGCATTCCGCAACCGTTCCTCCGCTGACGCCATGTCCCGCATAGCTCCCATCCTCGCGGAGTGGTACGCCCGGCAGGGGCGCGACCTGCCGTGGCGCCGTACGCGCGATCCCTATCGCATCTGGCTGTCGGAGGTCATCCTCCAGCAGACGCGCGTGGCGCAGGGCATGGCCTACTACCTCCGCTTCACGGAGCGGTGGCCCGACGTCAGGGCGCTGGCCGCCGCCTCGGAGGACGAAGTGCTCAAGATGTGGCAGGGATTAGGCTACTACAGCCGTGCGCGCAACCTCCACGCGGCGGCCCGAACGGTAGCGGAACGGTTCGGAGGCGAATTTCCGAAAGATTATGCGGCGGTGCGTGCGCTGCCCGGCGTGGGCGACTACACGGCCGCCGCGATCTGCTCGATCGCCTGTGACTCCCCCTGCGCCGTACTCGACGGCAACGTCTACCGGGTCCTCGCGCGCCTCTTCGACATCGAGACGCCCATCGACACCGCGGCGGGCCGCAAGGCGTTCGCCGAGCTGGCGCAAACCGAGCTCGACACCGCGGCTCCGGGCCGCTACAACCAGGCGATCATGGATTTCGGGGCGCTGCAGTGCACCCCCGCACAACCTCGCTGCGAGGAGTGCCCCTTAGCGGAACAGTGCCTGGCCTTGGCGGCCGGCACCGTGGCCCGACGACCCATCAAGCAGGGAAAAACCAAGGTCAGCGACCGCTGGTTCAACTACCTGCACGTCACCTGCGGCGACCGCACGCTCCTCTGCCGGCGCGAGGGACACGACATCTGGCGGGGACTCTACGAATTCCCGCTGCTCGAAACCCCGGGACCCGTCGACTTCGCCGCTTTGGCCGCCCTGCCCCGCTTCCGCGAACTCGCGGGCGACGGGTGGCACCTGCTGCGCAGCGTCGAAATGCCCCGCCACCAACTGTCGCACCGGACGATCCATGCCACGATCCACCGCATCGAGACCCCGACGCTGACGCCGGCAGCCGAAGCGCTGGCCGTCGCGACCGCCGCTTTGGGCGACTACGCCGTACCGCGGCTGCTGGAGCGTTATTTGATCAAGTACCAGATATAGGCGACATAGATCGCCAGGAAGAGGGCCCCCTCCCACCGGTCGACGCTCCGGCGCCGGAACGTAAAGGCCGTGAGCCAGAGAAGCACGGAGCTGAGCACCACCATCGCCACGTCGAGCGTGGTGATGCCTCCCATCGAGAGCGGGCGGATCGTGGCGCTGACACCCAGAATCAGGAGAATATTGGCGACGTTGGAGCCGAGGACGTTGCCCAACGCCAGTCCGGTCTTGCCCTTGAGGAGCGAGACGACCGACGAGGCGAGCTCGGGCAGCGACGTACCCCCGGCGACGAGCGTAATGGCGATGACCGACTCGGCGACGCCCAACTTGCGGGCAATGACGGTGGCATGATGGAGGAAGAGTTCGCCGCCCCAGACCAAGCCGGCCAAGCCCACGACGATCGCCGCGAGGGTGAGCCACAGAGGTTTCGGCGGTTTGACGGCCGTCGTCGTCGCTGCGCCCTCGCGTCCGCCCGTCCGCACCGTATGCCACAGCAGCCCGATATAGAGCAGCAGCATGACGAGGCCCTCGACCCGCCCGATGCGGTCGACGGAGCCCAGGCCGAGCAACCGGTCCGATGCGAAGAGGAAAAAGAGGAGCGACGCGCCCAGTCCGAACGGGATGTCGCGCCGGATATTGCCCTCGGAGAGGGCCAGCGGCCGGATGAGAGCGCAAATACCCAGAATGACGAAGACATTGAAGAGGTTGGAACCGACGACGTTGCCGACCGCTACGTCGCTCTGCCCGCCGAGGGCCGAGAGCACCGAGACGACGAGCTCGGGCGTGGAGGTGCCGATGGCGACGACCGTCGCGCCGACGACGAATTCGGGAACGCGGAAGCGCTGGGCGAGGGCCGCGGCGCCGTCTGTGAGAAAGTTGGCCCCGACGAGAATGGCGGTCAGGCCGACTAAGAGGAGGAAGATGTTCATAGCAGTAAAATCAAACTGACCGCCATCACGGCCATGCCGGTGACGACGCCGTAAATCGAGACGTGCGCCTGGCCGTACTCGCGGGCGGCGGGCAGGAGCTCGTCGATGGAGATGAAGACCATGATGCCGGCGACTCCGGCCAGCACGCACCCCATCAGCGTGGGCGACATGAACGGCATCAACACCGCCCAGGCGAGCAGCGCCCCGACGGGTTCGGCCAGACCGGAGAGGAGCGAGAGCCGGAAAGCCCGCCGCCGGTCGCCCGTGGCATAGAATATGGGAATGGAGACGGCGATCCCCTCGGGGATGTTGTGGATGGCGATCGCCACGGCGATGGCCACGCCCAGCGTTCTGTTGTCGACCGCCGTGGCAAAGGTGGCGATTCCCTCGGGGAAGTTGTGGATCGCGATGGCCAGGGCGGTCATCATGCCCATGCGCATCAGCTTGGGGTTGGCAGGCCGGGCATCCATCTCCTCGACCGTGTGGGCCTCGTGGGGATTCTCGACCGAGGGGACCAAGCGGTCGATGATGCCGATGAGCAGAATCCCCGCGAAGAACGCGAGCACGGTATAGATCGACCCCCACCGCTCGCCCCACACCCCGGCGAGCGTGGCCTCGGCCTGCCGGAAAAGCTCGACGAACGAGACGTAGACCATCACGCCGCCCGACAGGCCCAGCGAAAAGGCCAGCAGGCGTTTGTTGGTGTGCTTGGCAAGGAATGCCACGGCGCTGCCGATGCCCGTGGCCAAGCCGGCACCGAGCGTCAGCAGGAAAGGTACGAGAAACTGCGGGTTCATGATCGACATCCCGGGCAAAGATAGTGCAAGGCGAGCGCAGTGGCAAATTTATTTGACACGGCCGAGCCGCAGCCTATCTAAACGGCGGGTATCCGCAGTAAAGTGCAAGGCGAGCGCAGTGGCAAATTTATTTGACACGGCCGAGCCGCAGCCTAT
>CAZIUJ010000014.1:0-2713 GCA_964542345.1 uncultured Alistipes sp. | reverse complement strand
CTAAACGGCGGGTATCCGCAGTAAAGTGCAAGGCGAGCGCAGTGGCAAATTTTATTTGGTATTGCTTTCGCCTTGCACTATCTTTGCCGGAACAAACGAACCGATCATGAAAAAGATACTGACGATACTGGCGGCGCTGACAACGCTGACGACCTCGGCCCAGACCGTAAGGTGGGAATCCCGCGTCGAACCCTTAGGCGACGACCGCTACCGCATCGTGCTCGAAGCGACGATCCCCGAGCGCTACCACATGTACGACATGGGGCCTTACGACACCGACGGACCCAACGCCACGACGATCCGCATCGTCCCGGGCGAAGGCGTCGAGCCGGAGGGCGGCGTCGAGCTGCTCACCGCCCCCCGCCGCTATTACGACGAGATGTTCGGCATGGAGATCGGAACCCTCGAGGGGCGGGCCGAATTCGCACAGAACGTCCGCTTGACGGCTCCGCAAGGGAGCGTCGGCGTAGAGATCGAGTGGATGCTCTGCGACGAGAGAAGCTGCACGCCGCCCGACGAATACGAAACGACCCTCCGCATTCCGGAGGGTGCGGCACCGACCGCGACAGCCGCCGAACCGACTGCCGGAACCGTCGAGACCGCGACGCCGACAAAAGATGCCGCGGGCGATAAAGGCATGTGGGCGTTGATTATCGAAGCCGTGTTGTGGGGCTTCGCCGCGCTGCTCACTCCCTGCGTCTTCCCCATGGTGCCGATGACCGTGTCATACTTCCTCAAGGGCGAGGGCGGCCCTGCCATGGGCCGGCTGCGCGCGGCGCTCTACGGGCTCTTCATCGTGGCGCTCTACACGCTGCCCATCGCGGCGATCATCCTCATAACGCGCGCCGCGGGCGGCGACGCCGTGACAGCCGACATCTTCAACTGGTTAGCCACGCACTGGCTGCCCAACATCCTCTTCTTCGCCGTCTTCATGCTCTTCGCCGCCTCGTTCTTCGGCGCGTTCGAGATCACGATGCCCTCGTGGATGGTCAACAAAGCCGACGCCAAGGCCGACACCAAGGGCCTGGGCGGCATCTTCTTCTTAGCACTGACCTTAGTGCTCGTTTCGTTCTCGTGCACGGGCCCGATCGTCGGCTCGGTACTCATCAAATCGACTTCGGGCGAGTTCTGGACCCCGATCGTCACCATGCTGGCGTTCTCCGTGGCTTTCGCCCTGCCGTTCACGCTCTTCGCCCTGTTCCCCTCGGTGCTCAAGAAGCTGCCCAAGAGCGGCGGCTGGCTCAACTCGGTGAAGATCGTCATCGGCTTCGTCGAGGTGGCGCTGGGCTTCAAGTTCCTGTCGGTGGCCGACCAGACCTACCATTGGGGACTGCTCGACCGCGAGGTCTACCTGGCGATCTGGATCGCGGTGTTCTCGCTGCTGGGTCTCTACCTGTTGGGCAAGCTGAAGTTCGCGCACGACAGCGACCTGCCCCATATCGGCGTGGGTCGTCTGGCGCTGGCGATCGCGGTCTTCGCGTTCGTGATCTACATGATTCCGGGCATGTGGGGCGCGCCGCTCAAAGGGCTGTCGGGCTATCTGCCGCCGCTCACCACGCAGGATTTCGTCGTGACTCCGAACAACGGCATCCCTGCGGCACCCCGCACTGCCGCACCGATCGGCGCGGCTCCCAATGCCGCAGCAGAGGGGTCGGTCGCTCCCGGCCGCGGCAAATACAGCGATTTTCTCCGCCTGCCCCACGGGTTGGAAGGGTTTTTCGATCTGCAGGAGGCCGAAGCCTATGCCGCCCGGGTCGGCAAACCGCTGTTCATCGATTTCACGGGCCACGGCTGCGTCAACTGCCGCGAAATGGAGGCGCGCGTATGGTCGGCGCCCGAGGTGCTGCAGATGCTGCGCGACGACTATGTGATCTGCGCCCTCTACTCCGACGACAAGAAAACGCTGCCCGCCGCCGACTGGGTGACCACCGACACGGGCAAGGTGCTGAAAAGTTTAGGCAAAATCAACTCCTACTACGCGCTGAAGACCTACGGCGTGAATGCCCAGCCCTACTATGTGCTGCAGGGGCGCGACGGCCGGCCGTTGGTGCCGCCGCGAGGCTATGATCTCGATGCGGAGGCATTCGCAGCGTTTCTGAAAAGCGGCATAGAAGCGTACGACAGACAAAAGCAATGAAAACAGGCGCCTGAATTCAGGCGCCTGTTTCGCTACTTGTCGGTGTGGTCGGCAGATTGTCGGGAGTAGGCCTCCTCGACCTCGCGGGCCTTGTCGTGATGCTGCCGGGCCGTGGGCGCTTCGCCCTCGTGCACCAACCGGTCGACCGCATGTTCGAAATTCTTTTCGCAAGGCGAGCAAACGTCGCGGTTCTTGTCGTTGTCTTTCATGATCCGAATGGTTTAGAATTACAACGCCGAGACCTGCAAATCGCACGCCGAAAAAGCGACACGCGGCATCGGACGAAACGGGAGCGCCCGCCGACCGATCAATTTCCGTTTTTCCGTTCGGCTTCGAGCTGCGCCCGCGACTTGGATTTGGTGACCAGCCACACGCCCGCGAAGACGCAGAACGCCGCGAAACCCTTGGTCGGGCCGAAGGTGTCCAACCCTATGACGACCGTGAAGACCACCGCCACGACGGGCTGCACGTAGTTGTACATCGAGACCACCGTAGGCCGCAGGAAGCGCTGCCCGACGGGTACCATCAGATAGGAGATAAAGGTCGAACATACGACGACGTAGCCGATGCCGCCCC
>CAZIUJ010000013.1:0-19636 GCA_964542345.1 uncultured Alistipes sp. | reverse complement strand
ACTCGGGGCAGAACATCCGCGACTACCTCTCGGCCATCGACGACGTGGCGCGCGAACCGTGGGCCGACCGCGAGCGCATGGGCTGCGTGGGTGCCTCGTACGGCGGCTACTCGGTCTACTATCTGGCCGGCTGCCACGAAAAACGCTTCAAAGCCTTCATCGCCCACTGCGGCATCTTCGACTTCGAAGCGATGTACGGCCAGACCGAAGAACTGTGGTTCGTGAACAACGACTACGGAGGCCCCTACTGGGAGCGCGGCAACGCCGTGGCGCAGCGCTCCTACGCCCACTCGCCGCACAAGTATGTCGACCGGTGGGACACGCCGATCCTGATCTTCACGGGCGAAAAGGACTTCCGCATCCCCTACACGCAGTCGCTCGAAGCCTTCACGGCGGCCCGCGTGCGCGGCATTCCGGCGCGGCTGGTGGAGTTCGAGAACGAAGCGCACCAAGTCTTCAAACCCCAAAACTCGCTGGTCTGGAACCGCGAGTTCTTCGGGTGGCTGGACCGGTATGTGAAACAAGAGTAAAACGAGAAAAACGGCGGGATTCACCCGCCGTTTTTATTCACGCATCGTCCGCGCCGTCAGGCGAAAACGACGATCCGGGCCCCCTGTTTTCCGGAAGAAACGGCCTTTTCATGATGAAAAAGTCCCGGTTCGTTGAAAAAATTTCTTTCCGGAAAATAAGTTCCCTATTTTTGCAGCGGATTCAGAAAGGTATCTACATGGGGATTATCAAACAGTTAGCCATTCTCTCGACGGTTGCTGCACTGGCGGCGGCCGCCTCGTGCGACAAAAACGACGAATGGCCGACCCCGAACCCCGAGCGAGGCGGCCGCATCGAAGTGCGCATCGCCGCTCCCTCGACCCGCACGGCATTGGACGAAAACACGCTGACGACCCGCTGGGTCAAAGGCGACCGCATGGCGCTGTGGAGCTATGCGAACGGCACCGCAGTGTTCGAGAACGTGCCTTTCACGCTGTGGTACCCGCGGGAATCGCCCGACGAAGGGCTCTTCACGGGGATGGTCGACGCGATGGACGCCGGCACCTATGACTATTATGCCTCCTACCCGACCCCGGAAGCGGTCGCCGGCACGAAGGTAAGCTACACGATTCCGGCCGTGCAGAACGGCGCGTGGAATCCGGCCCTCGACATCATGCTGGCCGCGACGCAGGGCGCCGAGCTGCGCGAAGAGATTCTCAACGAAGTAACGCTGCACTTCTACCATAAGGTCCATGCCCTGAAGATCACGATCCCCGAGGGTCGCAACCTTTTGGGCAAGCCGATCCAGAAACTCCGCATCGACTTCCCGCAGCCCGTGGCGGGCCGCATGACGTGGGACCTCACGGCCCCCGAGGCGGCGCCCGAGATGCAGGATGCGACCGATGCGATCACGCTCGACTTCGCCGAACCGGCCGATGCGGGCGACACGTTCTGGGTCTTCCTCGCCCCGACCGACCTGACGGGCGGCGAAGTGAAGTTCACGGCGACCGACGGCACGGAATTCTCGTGGCCGCTGTCGACGGAAAATTTCCGCAACTGCGCCGAGGGAGTCATTACGCCGGTGAAGCTGACGATCAACGAACTGCGGCCCCAGCGGGAGTTCCGCCTGACGGTCGACCCCGCGCATTTGGGCGAGGAGGTAACCGAAATTGATCTGCTGGAGATGCCGGAGGGGTATCAGGTTCCGACACTCGAGCCGAGTCGTACGACCTGCCGCGTCGTGAAGAATCCGGACGGCACGTTCTCGGTCCGTCTCTTCGAAGACCAGCAGGTCCTTTTGGCCAATGGCATGGAAGTCGGACTGAGCGTAGGCTCGGAAAACACCGAGGGCGTCTACGGCAAGCGGTGCGCCCTGAGCAACCTCTCCGCCGACGGCTGCACGGTAGCGACGCCCTACCTCTTTTTCGAGGATTTCAGCGAAATCGGCGATTATTCCACGGACAACGCCACCGACCTATCGAATTGGGGCCTGCCGAACTGGAGCGGCGCCCGGGCGCACACCGATCCCGGAAACTGCATCGTGGCCACCTGCCATGTAAGCAGCCATAGCGCAATCACGAATTCGAGGTCCAAAGGCCGCGTAGACACCTCACGACTGCCCGTCAGAAACGGAAAAACCGTCGACGTAAAGGTATCGTTCGACATGGGGTACAACAACCACAGCGGAACGGAGGGCAACAAGGCCGTAGCGACCTGCACGTTCGGACGCACCGATACGAACGAGACGGCCGTCGACGCCGATGCCGATTTCTCGCAGACTGTTTTTTCAGAAAAACACGTCAGCAAACTTTCCGACGCATGGAATCTGCCCGACAAACTTGTTGATCAGAGAGTCGGAGGATGCAACTCGTCGTCGAGACTTTCGTGGCAGATATTTACGTATAAGTCATCGGGATGGTCGGCCATTACGAATGTCTATTACGACTGCTACATCGACAATATCCGCGTAACGATCGTACACTAAGATGAAGCGATATACGACCATACTTTGGGCGGCGGCACTGCTGGCCGGATGCGCGAAAGAGGCGAACGACGCCCCGGCGACGGGCTACGGCACGCTGGCCCTGACGGTGCAGTGCACGTCCGAAATCGAGGCGCAGACCCGTGCGGACCGCTTCGAACTGCCGGCCGAGGCGATTCCTGCGGAAGCCGACCTGAAGCTGCTGATCGAAAGCGCCGATCCGGAATACGACTTCTCGCAACGCTGGGAGTCGGTGGCCGCCTACGACTCGCAGAACGACTACCTGTGGGCGACGAAGTACGCCATCACCCTTTTTACGGGCGAAAACCCGGATGTCGCAGAGACGCCCGAAGGAGTCGGATGCCCCTATTTCGAGGGCACGACGACGAAATTGGTCTCCGTAGGTCTCGAAGCCACGCGCGTCGACATCACGGTCCGCCTGCGCAACACAATGGTGCGCATCGACTTCACGGAGCGCTTCAAAGGCTACTTCGGCAACGGCGCCCGCTTCTGCCTGACGACCGAAGCCGGCAACCGCTTCGAAACCGGCTACGCACCCGGCGAAGAAACGACGGAAGCGATCTGCTATTACGTCCGTCCGGGCCGCTTTACGATCTCGGGCGAAGCGACGAAGCAGACTCCCTCGGCCGCCCAGCCGGCACAGACCGTGAAGTTCGCCGACACGGTCAACGAAGCCGCCGCGGCCGGCACGCTCTACAGCTACACGTTCGACGTCTCGGGTGTCGGCGACACGGGCGAAGTGGTCATCACGATCAACGACAAGCCGCTCCGCACCGAAACGATCGACGAAGAACTCAACGACGATGCCCTGCCGGATTGAGAATCCGCAGTTCAGAAAGCAAAACATACGATTTCGAATATTCGGCAATTGAAAACAACGCGCTCATGAAGATGAACATCCGCAAATATTTCACCCTGGTGTTGACCTCCGGCCTGCTGCTGGCGACCTCGTGCGTGGAGGAGACCTCGCGTTTCGAGGGCGAAGAGGGAAATACCGACATCCCCGTCTCGGGCTATCTGTCGTTCTCCGACCTGGAAGTAACGGTCGAAGACCGCACCGAAAATGTGGGGCAGAACCCGGAAGCCTACGCGACGACCCGTGCAGGCAACACCGACCTCGACACCTACAAGGTGGTCATCATGGACGCCGACGACAAGCTGGTGGAGATCGTCGACAAGAACGGTGCGGAGGGCACGCAGCTCGCCTACGGCGACCGCCCCGAGCAGATCGAGCTGCCGGTAGGCACCTACCGCCTGTCTGTATTCTCGGGCGAGACGCCCGACACCGCCTGGGAAGGCGAGGAGGGCACGCCGACCTACGGAGCCACGCAGCGCTTCACGATCGCCAAAGGCGAAACCACCCTGCTGCAGGCCATGACCTGCCACCTGCTGACGGTGAAAGTCTCGGTGGCCTACAAAGATACGCTCATCGCCACGATGAGCGCGGACACGCAGGCCGAGCTGGTGCTCGGCGACGACAAGTCGCTCACGTTCGAGGGCCGGGAACCCGAACTCGTCGGCTACCTCAAACCCGAGGCCGACCGCACCAACCCGCTGGTGCTCTACCTGACGACGACGTTCAACGGCAAGCGCATCGAGCGCCAGCCCCTCGTCGTAACCTCCGACGCCAAAGCGGGCGAGTGGCGAAAGATCACCGTCGGCCTGCAGAACGCCGAGGACGGCACGGTGATCATCAACGCCGAAATCGAGACCTGGGTTTCGAACGAGGAGGTCATCATCGACACGCGCACGATCGCCGCCCTGTGCGAAGAACGCATCCCCGACGAGAACGACCCCGACGCGCCGAAGCTGGTATGGCCCGGCCACTCGTTAGACGAACCGTTCAAGCTCACGCCCGACGCATTCGACGAAAACGGCTACTTCACCGAGCCCTGCGACTTCACGATCACGACCAAAGACCCGATGGCATCGCTGCAGATCGCCGTCGACACGGACAACGCCGCGTTCCAAAACCTGCTGACCCTCACGGAGCTCACCGAGCCGGCCGACATGTTCACGCTCCCGGCCGAGAGCGTGGCCCGCACGGCCCTGCGCTCGTGGGGATTCCCGGCTTTCAACCTCAACGTTACGGAACGCACGTTCCCGCTCGGGGAGCTGATGCGGGTGCTTTTCGACTACGAGGGCACCCACACCTTCACGCTGACGATCGCCGACGAAGCGGGCCGCAAGAGCTCGCACGAGCTGACGATCGAAGTCTCGGCCGGAGGTCCCGAGCCGCGCATCGTCTGGGTGGACCATGACATCAAAAAACGATACAACACCGCCGACCTGCAAGCCGAAGGGTCGGTAAAAATCAAGGTCTCGGCCTCGCAAGGCGTCAAGTCGCTGTTCGTCAAGATCACCGGAGCCCTCGTTCCGACCCTGAACAGCGTCGACGTACCGGCCGAATTCGATCTGGCTGACCCGGAAGCCACGCAGGCCGGACTGAGCAAAAAGCTGGAAAAATTAGGATTCCCAGTGGGTGCCGACGTGAAGGACAAGACCGCGCTGGAATTCGACATCACGACTTTCATGCCTTTAATGAGCAGTTCCGACGGACGTACGGATTTTCGGCTCAAAGTGATCGACAACGAAAGCACCGAAATACATGAGAAAGTGCGCGTATTCGTAGGTGCTGCCGGCGGTGAGAACGACGGTGAAGAAGACGACGAATGGTAAGATGAAAAACATTGGACGACATATCCTGTTGGCACTCCTGCTACTGACGGCCTGCACGAAGAATCCGACGGAGGAGCTTCGTGAGGGCGAGGGCGCCGTATCGTTCGCCATCGCCATGCCGCAGAGCAGCCGCGCTGCCTACGACGACCCGACGCAATATCCGTGGACGCACTGCGCGATCCGCATCTACAAATACACGGCCGGCGACGACGAAACCCGCAACCGGGAGCTCATCCGCCGCTACGGTTCGCCGTCGGAGATGCCCGCGTCGCTGTGGCTGCTGGCCGGCGACTACTCGATCGCCGTCGAACTCGGCAGCAAAGCCGAGGCAACGTTCGACGAACCCACCTACCGGGGTGAAAAGGATTTCGTGATCGCCGAGGGCAAGACGACCAGCGTAGAAGTCGAATGCCGCCTGGCTAACACCTTAGTCAAGGTCATCTACGACAAGACGATCCCCGCCACGTTCAAGGAGACGTTCCGCACGACCGTGGCTTTCGACGAAACCTACACACAAGAGCATGTGGACAAGGGGCTCGTACCCGCTTTGGAGTACGACAAAACGGCCACGGGCTACTTCCTGCTGCCTGACGATGCGGCGACGCTCTGCTGGCGCTTCTGCGGCGAGGGCGAGAAGAACGGCGAACCTCTGAAGCTGGAGAAGACCGGCAAGCAGGAGATTTCGACCCAACCGGGCGTCTGCTACGAACTGAAACTCAAGTACTCCAAAGATTTGGGCGGCACGCTCGGCTTCACCCTCACGCTCGATGAAAATCCCGAGGAGGTGGACGACCCGATGGTCTTCATCCCCAATCCGCTCATCACGGGCGTAGGCTTCGACCTCGGCGAGCCGCAGCGCTTCACCGACGGGTCGCTGGTGCTGGCGATCAGCTCGATCGCCGACATGGAGCGGGTCCGCATCGAGGCGGGCGACGCGAGCTACGAAGTAGCGGCCGCGACCGCCGGAGAGAATGCCGACGGCATCGCGGTGGAGTGCACCGATGCCACGAACATGACCGTCTCGCTCGGTGCGAAGTTCTTCGCGCGGCTGGCGGGCGGCGACCATGCCCTGCTCCTCACGGCGATCGACCAGGACGGCGGCGAAGGCCAAAAGACGCTGAACGTCCGCACGCAGGGGGCGCTGTCGCTGACGCCGACCGACTGCTGGAACGCCCGCGGCGAAGGAAAGGCCGTGGTCTTCGATCCGGAAGCCGGCGACGTAAAGATCGGCTTCCGCAAGGTGGGCGAGGAGAACTGGACCCTCCTGCCGGCGGTGGCGGGAGCAGACGACATCCGGACGGCCGAAATCGCCGGCATCGAAGCCGACACCCGATACGAATGCCGGCTGTTCTTCGGCGACGAACCGGTCAACGGGACCCTGCAGACGGCCACCGGCATCGGTCCGCAGGTCTACAACGCCGGATTCGAGGTGTGGACGGGCTCCTCGCCACTGATGCCCTACACCTCGGAAACCGACCGCAACGACCAGTGGTGGGACACCGGCAACCACGGCTCGTCGACGATGAACAAGAACGTAACGACCAACGTGAACGACCCGCGGCCGGGCTCGGCCGGCACAACTTCGGCCTGTCTCAACTCGCAGTTCGTAGGATTGGGATCGTTCGGCAAGTTCGCAGCAGGCAACATCTTCGTGGGCAAATACCTCGGCACCAACAACACCGACGGCGTGATCGGATTCGGCAAGCCGTTCGCATTCACCTATCGGCCCCGACAGCTGAAATTCTGGTACAAGGGCACCGTGGGATCGGTGGATTATGCCGGCGGCAGCGTAAGCAAGGGCGATGCGGATGTCAACCAGGTCTACATCTGCCTGTGCAGGATGGACGGGCCCCACGTCGTCGATACCCGCTACTCGGATACGTTCCTCAACTTCGCGGCCAACAGCAAGACCATGTCCTACTGCACCTCCCTAAACGGAAAGAGTAGCGCCAACGACCGGGACGACGGCCGCATCATCGCCTGGGCCGAGTGGAACAACACGCAGTCGCAGGCCGACTGGACCGAAATCGTACTCGACCTGCACTACAACGAAGAGTACGAGGGCGAGGTGCCGACCTACCTGATGCTGACCGCCTCGGCCAGCAAATACGGCGACTACTTCGCCGGCTCGGCGTCGAGCATAATCTACCTCGACGACATGGAGCTGGTCTACTGATCCGAACGCATGGGACCGATCCGACAAGCCCTGTTCGCCGCCGCGCTGCTGAGTGCGCTCCCGGCGACCGCTGCTCCCGAAAATGACCGGGAGAGACCGGTCGTGCCGGAAGTCGAAGCAGCGGCCGAAGCGGAGACCCCGACGATCAACGAACTGCGCCGCGAACGCGGACTGGTCGACATCAAGCACCTCTTCGTGCCGGCCGGACAATGGATCTTCGGCGGCTCGGCCTCCTACTCCACCCATGTGAACGACGACTACACGTTCCTCATCATCGAGGGCATCGAGAGCGACGGCTACACCTTCAAAGTCTCGCCGATGATCGGCTACGCCCTGCGCGACAACTCGGCCGTGGGCGTGCGCCTGATCTACTCGCGCACGCTGCTCAAGGTCGACGACGGCGAGCTGAACTTCGGCGACGAAGAGTCGGGCACCCACATCGCCGCCGACTACTACTATTCGCTCAAGCACAGCTACTCGGCAGCCCTCTTCTGGCGCCAGTACATCCCGCTGGGCCGCAACAAGCGCTTCGCTCTTTTCAACGAAATATCGCTCCGCCTGGGCGGCCACCAGACCAAGTTCGCTGCCGACACCCCGATCCGGGGCACCTACGAAACCGGCACGTCGATCGCTCTGGGCGTCTCGCCGGGACTGATCGCCTTCGCCACCAACACGATGGCCATCGAACTCAACATCGGCGTGATGGGCATCAGCTACACCCACTCGCACCAGGTGAAGAACCAGGTCAGCACGGCCGACATCCGCTCCAGCAACATGAACTTCCGCATCAACCCCCTCTCCATCGGACTGGGCGTTTCGTTCCACCTCTGACCCCCGCGCACGATGAAACCGAGAACGCTACATACCCTCTGGCTGGCAGGTGCGCTGCTGCTGATGCCCGGATTTCGGGCCGCGGCCGAAGAAACGCCCCGCAACCTCCCGGCAACGGAGCATGAGCTCAAGAACCCGAAGAGCGAAACAACGGCTGAGGAACCCGCACCCGAAGAGACGGAAGTCAACGTCGAAGCCGTAACGATCAGCCCCGGGGGCATGCGGCTCAAGCGGCGCTTCCTGCCCACGAGCCGCCGCATCGATCGCGAGATCAACAAGAACCGCTTCGTCTTCAAAGGCGAAACCATGTGCGGCCTGACGATCTCCTACGGCACGCTCTCGACCGAGGATGCCGACATGTTCCCCATCTTCGAGGGCATCGACCTGAGCGGCAACATCACGACGGTGAACCCCTTCGTGGGCTACTTCTACCGCGACAACCGCTGCGTGGGCGTCCGCTTCGGCTACACCCACATTGCGGGAAAACTCAACTCGCTGGGCATCAACCTCGGCGAGCAAAACGACATCGACATCGAGATTCCGTGGCTCGACCTGACGAGCGACCGCTTCTCGGTCGGGCTTTTCCACCGCTCCTACGTGGCGCTCGACAACCGGGGCCGCTTCGGCGTCTTCGGCGAAATCGAACTGGCCTTTCTGACAGGCGAAAACACCTTCGCCTACAAATCGGGCGACAGCTTCAAGCAGACGACCTCGAACAACACGACCGTCAAGGCGATGCTGAGCCCGGGCGTCGCGGTCTACGCCTTTCCGAACGTCTGCGCGACGCTCTCGTTCGGACTGGGCGGCTTCCGCTACACCCACATCCGGCAGTTCGACGACCAGGGCAACAAAACCGGCGAACGCCACTACTCGAAGATGGACTTCCGCCTCAACATCGCCGACATCCGCATCGGCATGACGGTCCACCTGTGGAACAAGAAAAAAGGAAACCGAACGTAAGAATCAATAATGAATAATTAACAGTGAATAATTTTCAGCAAATCCCGTTGATCGGGATATTTTGATCCGGACATTATTCATTAGAATCGAAATGAGACGATCAGGACTCTACATACTGCTGGTGTCGGCGCTGACGGCGTGCATCGAAAACGACATTCCCTATCCGGTCGTGGAGTGCTCCATCGAGGAGATCGCGGCCGAAGGCCTCGCGGGCGAGCCGACGATCGACGCGACGGCCCGCAAGGTAACGCTGCCCCTCGAAGAGACGACCGACATCGAAGCCGTGGAGATCACCGCCTGCAAGATCACCGACGAAGCCCGGATCACGGACCGCGACGGAGAGACGATCGGGGTTGTGGGACGCCACGATCTGCGTGCGCCGTTGGATGTGGTCCTGTCGATCTACCAGGAATACCTATGGACGATCGAGGCGCAGCAGACCATCGAACGCCGCTTCACCGTGGCCGGACAGATCGGCTCGACCCTCTGGGACGAGGGCAACCGCACGGCCAAAGCCTGCGTGGGTTTCGAAGATCTTTCGCATGTCGATATCACGGGGCTGAAATTAGGGCCCCGAGACATCACCCGCATGTCGTGCACCGACGTCGACGACTTCAACGAAACGAACCTCTACCTGCTGACCGACTTCACGTCGCCGCGCCGTGTGGACGTAACCTACCACGACCGCATGGAGAAGTGGTACCTGACGGTCGAATACACCGACATCAAGGTATCGTTCACGCGAGTAGCCCCCTGGAGCCACTCGGTGTGGCTCTATGCCGACGGTCTGAACGGCACGAAGCTCGGATTCCGCTACCGCGAAGAGGGAGCCGAGGAGTGGATCGAGGTGCCGCAGGAAGAGATCGTATTCGACGGAGGCTCGTTCCATGCGCAAGTCAAGGGCCTGCTGCCCGAAACGCGCTACGAAGCGGTGGCCTACTCGAACGACGACCTTTCGACCGTCGAGACTTTCGCCACCGAGGCGGTGCTGCCCCTGCCCAACGGCGGATTCGAAGAGTGGAGCAAGCCGGGCAAGGTGGTCTACCCCTACCTTTCCGAAGAGACGGCGTTCTGGGACAGCGGCAACAAAGGCTCGGCCGCCGTCAACGAAACGATCTGCGAAGGGAGCCCCGACATCCGTCCCGGCTCGGAAGGCACCGTCTCGGCGATGCTGACCTCGAAATTCGCGTCGCTGTTCGGCATCGGCAAGTTCGCAGCGGGCAACATCTTCATCGGCACCTACTTCAACACGGTCGGCACGGACGGACAAGTCAACTTCGGCCGTCCCTTTGCGAGCCACCCGATCGCGCTGCGAGGCTGGGTGAAATATACGCAGGGGCAGATCGACAAGATCGGCAAGGTACCCGCCGGCACGAACCTGACGACCGACAGCATGGACGAGGGGTCGATCTTCATAGCCCTCGGCACGTGGACGCCCGAAGCATACGGAGGCACGGCGGAGTCGCCCGTGCAAGTCTACACGAAAGATGTCTCGACGTTCTTCAACAAAGACGGCAAAGATGTCCTCGGCTACGGAGAGCTGCTCTTCACGGAGAACGTCGGCGAGTGGCGGCAGTTCACGATCCCGATCGACTGGCGCGACAAGGCGACCGTGCCGACCCACCTGATCGTTGTCTGCTCGGGGTCGCGCTGGGGCGACTACTTCACGGGGTCGAGCCAAAGCCGCATGTGGGTCGACGACTTCGAACTGATCTATGATGATGCGGAGCTGTAGGCTCCGGCGTGTCATGACAAAAGCAGCCTCGGTCCGGAGTGGCGGAGATTACGGTTTCCGTCAGCGAGACCGCAGATTCCGCAATCCCCTGACGGTGCAAACTTCGGCGCCGTCAGTTATGCACCCCAGTTTGTCGGGAAGTTTGCAACTTAATGAATAATGAATAGTTAATAATGAATAATTAGCTGACGCGAAAAAATAATTATTCACTATTCATTCTTAATTATTCATTGAAGAAGCGTTCTTTCCGCCATTCATTCCAGCGATTGCTGCACAGGACTGCTTCGGGCTACCGCAACCGTACGTCGGGAGCTCTGACGAATGTCGGCACGGAAGGCGGCTGCTACAGCTCCTCGCCTGCCGGTGCAGGGTCTACCCTCGCGGGCGGTCCGTGGTTCACATCGGGCAACGTGAATCCGCTGAACACCCACAACCGAGGAAATGCCCTCCCCGTGCGCTGCGTCCAGCATCTGCAAGGCTGCTTTTATTTTCTGTGAAAAGTCCCTCAGCGGCGGGCCCGGCGACAATAGTCGTAATAATGGTCGAGGACGTCGTTCACGTAAGCCTCCGTCTCTCCGCTGCCGGTGAAGCGGCCGCAGCGGACGACTTCGAGCCCGTAATACTGGGGCAGCGCCTTGAGGCTCAGGTAGCGGCGGACGACCGCCCACGAATTGGGATTCTCGCCGTAGAAGCGGGCCAGCCGCCGCGCATCGCGGACATGGCCCAGGCCGCTGTTGTAGGAAGCCAGGATGATGCTCACCCGATCCTCGGCCGGCGT
This sequence comes from uncultured Alistipes sp., assembly GCA_964542345.1. Classification (GTDB taxonomy): domain Bacteria; phylum Bacteroidota; class Bacteroidia; order Bacteroidales; family Rikenellaceae; genus Alistipes. Next base: position 7,986 of record CAZIUJ010000013.1, on the reverse strand, counting down.
CGAAGCCGGGAGGTTGAGCGTCTTCTCGATGCTCGACAGGAGCTGGTTGGCCAAGCGGATGTTGATCTCGGGATCGGCGATCAGCTCGACGGGCACGCCGAACTGCCGGCCCACGGCAGGCATGATCTGCATCAGGCCGCGGGCCCCCCGCCGCGACATGCGGTCGGAGTGGAAGCGCGACTCGTGGTAAGCGATGGCCGACAGCAGGCGCCAGTCGTGGCCCTCCTCCTCGCAGATATGGCGCATCAGCTCGTCGTAGGGCGAAATCGCATAGTCGCCCTCCATCAGCAGCGAATGACCGCTGCCGATGCCGTCGCCGGCCGACGAAGCGGGCACGGCATACCGGTTGCCGATCGCGTAGCAGACGATCACGAGCGTCAGGATCGCCAAAGCCCACAAGGTCTTTCCCCACATCGAACCGGTCGTTCGGCGGAGCTTTTCCAACAGGCGGAGCAACTTCGGATCAATCATAGAACCCCCACGAAATGCCGATCTTGAACATCCCGGGATTGAGCGGATAACCGGCCACGGAGAAGTATTCGCCGTTGCCGAACAATCCCTTGTTGAGATGCTGATATTTCAGGAAAATGCGCATTCTTTTCCATTTCGCCATCGCGAAAACATCGACGTAGGGGTAGTTGCCCACCTCGACATCGCGCTGGTTGTAATAGGCCGAGAGCGCCGGGTTGTAGCTCGGAGCCCGGTAACGGGTATGGTAGCGCCCGTCCAGGCCGATCTGCAGGCGCAGCACGTCGCGCACGACCCAGAACTCGTAGTAATACGACAGGAAAGCACTCAGCAGCGGCACGGGCACGACCTCCTGGTTCGTGCTCCACTGCACCAGCACCCGGTTGTCCAGATGCAGGCCGGCGATGCGGAAATCCTTGCAGGCGTAGAGGCTCGTGAGGCTGAGGCTCCCGCCGTGCTGGGCGATGCGGCTGTCGGCGCCGTAGTAAATTTTGTGGTCGACGACGCCCTGCCAGGCCCCGACCTCGAAGGCGAAGTCGGGCACCGAGAAACGGACCTCGAAGCGGGTTTCGTTCTCCTTATCGAGCGGAGAGGACCACACGAAGTGGTTCGTGAAGAGGTTTTCCTGCCAGTAGGAGGGCGAGCGGCGCTCCAGCGAGAAGCGCCCTTCGAGAATCAGGGGATGCCGGCGGATGAAGCCCGTCAGCGCCAGGTGCGCGCCGATGGAGAGGTCGCCGCCCCGATAGCCCGAGGGGTAGAACTTCAGGTTCGCGTCCCAGTCGACGTACTTCTTGATCTTGCCGCCGACCGATCCGTAGGCGAAGTAGCTGGTCTTCTTGACCTTGCGGTAGCTGCCCGAGAGGAAGTCGTCCGGCGAGAACTGCGAATAGGCGTGCAGGTCCAGTCCGACGCCCGCATCGATCGTGCCGACCACGCCGTTGCGGTCCCACGGCTGGGCCTGAATGAAGAGGCGGTTGGAGATGACCCGCTCGTAGAGCGAGTCGCGCGACTGCGCGGGGTTGATGTACCAGTCCTCGTAATACTCGTAGTCTTTCGAGACGAACTCGCCGTGTTCGTCGCGGTGGTCGCGCTCGTTGGTGTACGGGGCACGCCGGTCGGTGTAGACCTTGCTCCACGAACTGTACTGGAACGAATGGCCGACGTAGACGGCCGAGAGGCCGGCCATCGAGAAGTCGCTTTCGGTCATGCGCTGCAGGGGAATGCCGTAGGACTGCGTGAGGAAGAAAGCGTTGTTGCGGTAGATGTTCCTGGCCTCGGCCTCGGCCAGCTTCATCGGCACGCCCGACGGGAGCTGGAACGTCGTGTCGGCGATGGCCCAGACACCCACCACGCCGCCGTTCTCCTGCTGCTCGATGTGGTTGTTGTAGTAGGCGGCATGCACCGAATAGCGCTTGCCCGTATGGCTCACGGCGACCGAGAGGTTGTGGTTCTTGGTCCGCGACCAGATGTACTGCCCCCGCGTGCCGCGCGCCTTGTAGTCGACGTTGACGCCCGTCGTCGGCGAGATGTTCTGCGCCAGCATGATGTTGAAGTTCTCCTCGCGGTAGCGCTTCTGCCCCGACTCGATATAGCCCATGCGGATGAGCGGCCGCTTGGTGTTGTAGAAAGGCACGTTCTCCATGCGGGCGGTATAGGCGTAGTAGGGATCGGCGAATGCGAAGTCGAACGACTGCGGCCGCCGGAAGTAGTTGATCGGCAGCGACGTCTGCCCGAGGGCTCCCTGCGCCATGTCGCCCGTCTCCTCGCGGTAGAACGGATAGTCGATCCGGAAGTCGGTGAGCATCGTGTCGAGAGGGCCGATCTCCACGCGGTTGTAGTCGCGGCTCACGTGCCACTTGAAGTTGTTGAGCGAGCGGATCGAGTCGCTGAAGAAGTAGGATTCGAGCGGCTTGCGGATGCGCTTCTTCTTGGTCGAGTCCTGCGGCTGCGTCTCCTCGCCCTCCTCCTCGGGGTCGTCGTAGGGGTTGTTGCCGTAGATGCTGGTCTCCTCGCCGCGCTGCTGGGCCCGCAGCACCGCCCGGGCGTCCAGCTGGGCGAAAGCACCCGCCGGAACGACCGCCAGCCACCCTGCCAGCAGGGCACGCATCCATCCTTTCGACAATCTCGACATACGAAGCGCAGGCGGAAAACCGCCGCAAAGATAACTTATTTTCCCGGGCTGCTCATCGAGCCGCCCTTTCGTTTTCAAACCCTTTTTTGTTCCGTCCGGGCGTTTCCGACCGTCGGTTCAGGCCTCCTCCCGCCTGCGGCGGCAGAGGACGGCGCGGCCCGCCGAGAGCACCACGTAGAGGAGGACGACGGCGGGAATGGCCCACAGCCGCAGCGCGACGATGAGCACGATGCTTGCAAGGAGGAACGAGTAGCGGAGTTCGTTGCCCCGCCAGCCGAAGCCGTGGAACTTGAGGGCGAACATGCGCAGCGGCGAGACCATCAACGCCCCCAGCACGAGCGCCGTGAGGAGAATCGCCTCGCGCGACAGCACGACCCCGCCCTGCTCGGCCAAAAGTCCCAGCGAAACAGAGAAGAGCGCCGCGGCCGGCGACGGAAGTCCGCAGAACTCGGTGCGCTGCGTATCGTCGACGTTGAACTTCGCCAGCCGCAGGGCGGCGAACGCAGCGTAGAGGAAGACCACGGCGCCGCACCACCCCATGCCGGAGAGCCACCAGCCCTCCATGCGTCCGTAGAGGACGAACAGCACCGCCGCAGGCGCAAAGCCGAAAGTGATGTCGTCGGCCAGCGAGTCGAGCTCGACGCCCAGCGGACCGCCCTGCCCGAGCAGGCGCGCCACGAAGCCGTCGAGGAAGTCGAAGAGAGCAGCCAGCACGACGAGCCAGAACGCGACGGTCAGGTCGTCGTAATACAACGCCGCGAGTACCGCAGAGGCACCGCAGAGGAGGTTGCCGAGCGTAAGCAGGTTGGGCAGGGTAAAGAGTTTCGTTTGCATCGGAGCGTGAAAATTAAATTCCGCCATAGGCGGCAAAGTTACAAAATATTTTTATCTTTGTAGAGCGAACACCTCAATTCACCTATGACAAGCAACAAATATTGCGTGATTATGGCCGGCGGAGTCGGCACCCGCTTCTGGCCCTGCAGCCGGCAGTCGAAACCCAAGCAGTTCCTCGACATGCTGGGAACGGGCAAGTCGTTCATCCGCCACACCTACGAACGGTTCGCGAAGATCGTCCCCGCGGAGAACTTTCTGGTCGTAACCAACCGCAAATACAAGGAGCTCGTGCTGGAGCATCTGCCCGAAATCGGCGAGGGGCAGGTGCTGTGCGAACCCGTGGGCCGCAACACGGCCCCCTGCATCGCCTATGCGGCCTACACGCTGCTGAGGCAGAACCCCGACGCCGAAATGATCGTAACGCCCTCGGACCACCTGATCCTCGACGAAGAGGAGTTCCGCACGGTGATCGAAGAGTGCCTGGTCTTCGCCTCGGCGCACGACGCCCTGATGACCGTGGGCATCGAACCCACCCGCCCCGACACGGGCTACGGCTACATTCAGGTCTCGGACGCAAAGCCCATCAGCAAGGTGAAATGCTTCACCGAGAAACCCGACCTGGAGCTGGCGCAGACTTTCCTGCAGTGCGGCGAATTTTTCTGGAACTCGGGCATCTTCGTCTGGAAAGCCAAGAACATCGTCGCCGCGTTCGAAAAGTACCTGCCCGAGCATCACGCCCTTTTCAGCGGCCTGCTGCGCGCGACGGGCTCGGAAGCCGAACAGAACATCGTGGAGCTGATCTTCGCCGAGTGCCGCGCCATTTCGATCGACTACGGCATCATGGAGAAGGCCGACAACGTTTACGTGCGGCGCGGCAAATTCGGCTGGAGCGACATGGGAACCTGGGGCTCGGTCTACCAGCATTCGCGCAAGGACCGCTACGCCAACGCCGCGCCGGCCGAGGGGTGCTACCTCTACGACACGCGCTCGTCGATCGTCTCGCTGCCGAAAGAGAAGATCGCCGTCATCAGCGGCCTGAAGGAGTTCATCGTCGTCGACACCGACGACGTGCTGCTGATCTGCCCCCGCGCCGAGGAGCAGAGCATCAAGAAGTTCATCGATGAGGTGAAGTTCCACAACGGAGAGAAACACATCTGACGCCGTGAGCGCACTCTACGACCTCTTTTGCCGCCATCCCCGCGTAGCGACCGACACGCGGCGCATCGAGCCCGGCTCGCTCTTCTTCGCCCTGCGGGGCGCCACGTTCGACGGCAACCGCTTCGCCGCGGAGGCGCTGGAGGCGGGTGCCGCCTGTGCCGTCGTCGACGACCCGAGCGTCGTCGCGGACGACCGCTATGTCGCGGTCGACGACACGCTGCAGGCCCTGCAGGAGCTGGCGCGCGAACACCGCCGGGCATTGGGCATTCCGATCCTCGCCGTGGCGGGCAGCAACGGCAAAACCACGACCAAAGAACTTGTGAGCCGCGTGCTGGCCGAACGCTTCGAAGTCCGCGCCACGCAGGGCAACCTGAACAACCACATCGGCGTGCCGCTGACGCTGCTCGCCATGACGCGCGAAACGGAGTTCGGCGTGGTCGAAATGGGCGCCAGCGCCTGCGGCGAGATCGCCCGGCTGGCGGCGATCGCCGAACCCAACTACGGCATCCTGACCAACATCGGCCGCTCGCACCTCGAAGGCTTCGGCGGCCCCGAGGGCATCCGCCGCGGCAAGGGCGAGCTCTACGACTTTCTGGCCGCGAACGGCGGTCGGGCTTTCGTGCGCGAGGAAGACCCCGTGCTTACGGAGATGATCGCCGAGCGGCCGGGACTGGCTGCCGAATACTATTCGGAACAGCTGGCCGAGGGCGTCGAAAGCCTGCTGGCCGGCGACTACAACCGCTTCAACATAGCGGCGGCCGTGGCTATCGGCCGCTATTTCGACGTGGACGAAGAACGCATCCGCCACGCCATAGCCGGCTACGCGCCCGACAACAACCGCTCGCAGCGCACCCGGACCGCCCGCAACACGCTCGTCGTCGACTGCTATAACGCCAACCCCACGAGCATGCGGGCCGCGATCGCCGGCTTTCTGTCCGAGCCGCTCGGCGAACGCACGCGCCGGGTATTGATCTTGGGCGACATGCTCGAATTAGGCGCCTGGTCGGCCGAAGAACATGCGGCGATCCTCCGCTTGGCGGCGCAAGATCCGGAAGCGGAAATCTATCTGGCGGGAGCCGAATTTACGCGAGCCTGTGCGGCCGCCGAACCCTCGGCACGCATCCGCTGCTACCCCACGCGCGAAGAACTGGCCGCGGAGCTGCAGGCCCGGCCACTGGCCAACGCCCTCGTGCTGCTGAAAGGGTCGCACGGCATCGGGCTGGAGAAGCTCGTGGAGCTGCTCTGAGCCGACAGGAACGAAAAAATCAAAATTATTCGCTACTTTTGCGAAACGAACCGCAACAACCAAACACTATGACACTCAACGAATACCAGCGACACGCCCTGGAGACGGCCATCTACCCCGAGGAGAGCCGCATCGTCTACCCCACGCTCGGCCTGACGGGCGAAGCGGGCGAAGTGGCCGACAAAGTGAAGAAAGTGATCCGCGACGGCGGCCGCGAATTTACGCCCGAGAAGAAAGCCGCAATCATGAAAGAGATCGGCGACGTGCTGTGGTACTGCGCGACCCTCTCGCACGACCTCGGCTACGACCTCGAAGAGGTGGCGCAGACCAACGTCGACAAACTCCGCTCGCGCATGGAGCGCAACCGCATTTCGGGCAGCGGCGACAACCGGTAAACAATTCACAATTAAAAATTAAGCATGAAAAATTAAAAATCGGAAGACCCGGCATTCGAAAACGCGACCGAAAAACCTTCGCAAAAAATTCTTCGTCGAACGTCGGCCTCGAAGTGAAAAAACCAATTTTTAATTCTTAATTTTTCATTTTTAATTCAAAGAAATCATGGAGAACAAACCCGTTTCGCTCCCCGAAAACGCCTATCGGGAACTTCGGCCGGACGAACAATATACCCCCCTGATGCCGGCGTCGAGCACGCCGCGCGAAGTAACCCCCTATTCGGTGCTGATGGGCGTCGCGATGGCCGTCGTTTTCTCGGCCGCGGCGGCGTTCCTCGGTCTGAAAGTCGGGCAGGTTTTCGAAGCGGCGATTCCGATCGCCATCCTTGCCGCCGGCATCGGTAACGTTTTGGGCAAGAAGAACATGCTGGGGCAGAACGTCATCATCCAGTCGATCGGCGCCTCGTCGGGCGTGATCGTCGCGGGAGCGATCTTCACCCTCCCGGCGCTCTACATCCTGGGTCTCGACGCGGCGTTCTGGCAGGTCTTCCTCTCGTCGCTCTTCGGCGGCGTGCTGGGCATCGTCCTGCTGATCCCGTTCCGCAAATACTTCGTCAAGGAGATGCACGGCCGCTACCCGTTCCCCGAGGCTACGGCCACCACCGAAGTGCTCGTCTCGGGCGAAAAGGGCGGCGACCAGGCCAAGCTGCTGGCCGTCGCAGGGCTCGTCGGCGGTCTCTACGACTTCGCGGTCGGCACGTTCGGGCTCTGGACCGAGTCGGTCTCGACGCGCATCTGCGCGTGGGGCGCCATGGCGGCCGAGAAATTCAAAGTCGTCTTCAGCGTCAACACCTCGGCGGCGGTGCTGGGCTTGGGTTACATCATCGGTCTGAAATACGCCATGATCATCACCGCCGGCTCGGCCCTCGTGTGGTTCGTCATCGTACCGGTCGTCGGATCTTTGGCCGAAGCGCTCGACCCGGCAGCGATGGCCTCGCTCTTGGGCGTCACGCGCGCCGACCTGCTGGCCGACCCGCAGCGGCTGCTGACGGCCGAGAACCTCTTCCAGTTCATCGGCAAACCCTTAGGCATCGGCGGTATCGCCATGGCGGGCATCATCGGCATCGTCAAACAGTCGCGCATCATCCGCCAGGCCGTAGGGCTGGCCGTTTCGGAGCTGGGCAGCGGCAAAGGGCAGGCGGCGGAGACCGAACGCACGGACCGCGACCTGACGATGAAACGCATCCTCACGATCTTGGTCGCCACGCTGCTCTCGATCTTCGTCTTCTTCCATGTCGGGCTTTTGGACGGCTGGGTGCAGTCGCTCACGGCCATCGCCGTGGTCTTCGTTATCGCGTTCCTCTTCACCACCGTGGCGGCCAACGCCATAGCGATCGTGGGCACCAACCCCGTGTCGGGCATGACGCTCATGACGCTGATCCTCTCGTCGCTGATTCTCGTAAGCGTGGGTCTGAGCGGCTCGACGGGCATGACGGCGGCCTTGGTCATCGGCGGCGTAGTCTGCACGGCCCTCTCCATGGCCGGCGGTTTCATCACCGACCTCAAGATAGGCTACTGGCTCGGCACGACGCCGAAAAAACAGGAAACGTGGAAGTTCCTCGGCACGCTCGTTGCCGCGGCTACCGTAGCCGGCGTGATGATCGTTTTGAACAAATCCTACGGCTTCGTAGGCGAGGGAGCCCTCGTAGCGCCGCAGGCCAACGCCATGGCGGCCGTCATCCAGCCGTTGATGA
>CAZIUJ010000012.1:0-19908 GCA_964542345.1 uncultured Alistipes sp. | reverse complement strand
TCGTTCCGCTTCGAGCGCGGCATCGACCCCAACATGCAGGTCTACGCCGCCAAGCGCGCCGCCCTCCTCTTCAAGGAGCTGGCCGGGGGCCGGATTTCGAGCGACATCACAGACCTCTGCCCTGCCCCGGCCGAAGATTTCAAGTTCGATATTTCGTTCGCTCGCATCGACGCCCTGATCGGCAAGCATATTCCCGAGGAGACCGTCCGCACGATCCTCGCGGCTCTCGACGTGAAGATTCTCGCCGAGAACGGCGGCGTGCTGACGGTCGCCGTGCCGCCTTACCGCGTCGACGTGCAGCGCGAGGCCGACCTTATCGAGGATATTTTGCGCATCTACGGCTACAACAACGTCGAGATTCCCTCGCGTGTGCGTTCTACCCTTTCGTATGCGCCGCAGCCCGACCGCAGCAAGCTGATGAACCTCGCCGCCGACTTTCTGACGGCCAACGGCTTCACCGAGATCATGTCCAACTCGCTCTCCAAAGGGGCTTACTACGAAGGTCTCGCCGCCTGCCCTGCTGCGCGCTGCGTGCGGATTCTCAATCCCCTGAGCGCCGACCTCAATGTCATGCGGCAGACGCTTCTGTTCCACATGCTGGAGGCCGTGGCCCTCAATGCCAACCGCAAGAACGGCGATCTGAAGCTCTACGAGTTCGGCAACTGCTACTTCTGCGATGCCGAGCGGCGCACCGACGAAAACCCGCTGGCCGCCTACTCCGAGGAGTACCGATTGGCGATCGCCGTGTCGGGCCTCTCCGTTCCGCAGTCGTGGAACGCACGGCCCGAGAAGTCGTCGTTCTTTACCTTGCGGGCCATGGCCGAAAAGCTGCTGCGCCGCTTCGGCATCGACATCTACGCCCTCCGTTGCGAGCCGCTTGCGAGCGATCTCTTCGGCGAGGGTCTCTCTTTCTCGCTCGGCAACAAGGAACTGCTGCAGATCGGCACCGTCAGCGGCCGCATCCGCCGCATGCTCGACGTCAAGCAGGAGGTCTATTTCCTTGAAATGAATTTCGACGCGCTGGTCCGTTCGACCAAGAAGCATCGGATCGCGGCCGAGGAGTTGTCCAAGTTCCCCGAGGTGAAGCGCGACCTGGCCCTGCTGGTCGACCGCGAGGTTACGTTCACCGCCTTGCGCGAGGTCGCTTTCGCCACGGAGCGCAAGCTGCTCAAGAGCGTTTCGCTTTTCGACGTCTACGAGGGCGACAAGCTCCCCGAGGGCAAGAAATCCTACGCCCTGAGCTTCCTCCTCGAAGACAAGAGCCGCACGCTCGACGAGAAGACCATCGAGCGCGTCATGGCCAGCCTCACGGCCCAGTTCGAGCAGAAGTGCGGCGCGACGGTGCGCAGTTAGCGTCCGGCGCCTTTGTCCTGCAAGAAAAATCCCTGCTTCCGAAAGGAGGCAGGGATTTGTTTCATAGCCGTGGCTTGATCTGCGGGGGCTGGATCGTTACGAGGGGTGTGCCGTTGCCGGAACAGGTCGCCACCAGGCGGATCGCCTTGACGGGCTCCGCCGGACGGAGCACGATGCTGCCGTTTTCCAGCTCGCCGGCCCGCTCGAAGTGTTCGCCGTCGCCGGAGATTTCCGCATAGCCCGTCGTGATCTGCGTCTTGGGCAGCTGGGCATAGCCCGTCTGGAGGTAGATTTCGCGACATTTCACCGGCTTCTCGAACGTGTAGAGCAGCCAGTCGCCCTCGCGGCAGGTGCGCAGTGTCCGCGCCGTGCTCCGGTATTCGGCCGCGCGGCTGAACGGGGCCCGCGGACTCTCGGGCATCGACGAGGCGATGGTCAGCGCCGGCGCGATCGTGCGGTAGTAGGATTTGTCGGCTACGTAGGGACTGCGGCCCGTCTTGTAGCGCGTGAAGAAACGGTAGCGGTGCGGCTCGGAGGTGCGCAGCGGCTTCGTGTAGCGATGCGGCGTGCCCTCGTCCACCGTGTAGCAAATCTCCGCCCCGTCGTCTGTCGCCGCCGTGAACATCCCGTTTTCGTAGCTCAGCTGCGGCGGAAAGAGGCGGAACTCCACGCCCATTGCCGCCAGCCGGTCGTAGTGCTCCGTGGTCAGCTCCTTATAATAACGCTCCCACCCCTCGGCGTTGCCGCTCCATGCCAAGCGCGACAGCGCGCAGATGCGCGGGAAGCAGAGGTAGTCGATGTAGGCGCACGTCTCGGGTTCGTGCGAGGCATAGATTTCGGTCCAGAACGCCCCTTCGAAGCCCTCGATCCGCGCCATTTCCGCTTCGGTGAATCCTTCTGCCGCCGGGTCGAATCCGTAGGTCTTGCGCGCATCGAAGACCGCCGCCCAGCTGTGTCCCTCCTCGTGGGGCGACTGGCGCATGTCGAAGTAGAACCATTGGCTCGGCATCACTACCGTGCGGTAGCCCTGCGACGTTGCGGCGCGGCAGCTCCCGATGCTCTGCCAGCCGTGTACGCGGCTCGCGCGCGTGAAGCGTCCGCTCGCCGCCGCTTCGTCCCACACCGCCGGACGCTTGCCTCGCGCCGCGAGCATCGCTGTCAGCCGCTCCATGAAGCGGTCCTGCAGCCGGCGTGCATCCCGGATTCCCAGTTGTCGCATCATCGCTCGGCAGCGGGGACACCGCTCCCACTGCGAGACCTCCACTTCGTCGCCGCCGATGTGGATGTACTCCGACGGAAAGAGGTCGCAGATTTCGCCCAAAATATCGTCGAGCAGCGCATAGTTCTCCTCGCGGGCCACGCACCACGCCGAGCGGTAGTCCGTGCCGGCCGTCGCTGCGGTGTCGGCCGGATAGTCGCAGCGGATTTCGGGGTGCAGCGAGCCGATGCAGCGGCTGTGGCCCGGGAGGTCGATCTCGGGGATGATCTCGATGTTGCGGCGTGCCGCGTAGTTGATCAGCCGACGCATCTCCTCCTGCGTGTAGTAGCCGCCGTATTTCTCCGACCACTTGCCGTAGACCGCCACGACGGGCGAATCGCTGCCGCGGAATCCGCCGGTTTCGGCCAGCTCGGGGTGCGACTTGATCTCGATGCGCCACCCCTCGTCGTCGGCGAGGTGGATGTGCAACTTGTTGATGCAATGGTATGAAAGCAGGTCTATGTAACGCATGGCTTTCGCGGCGTCGATCCACGTGCGCGTTACGTCGAGCATCATGCCGCGGTAGCTGTAGCGCGGGGCATCCTCCACTGTGGCGCAGGGCACGGCCGTTCCTGCGGCGATGCCCCGGCGGGCGTAGACCTCGGGCGGCAGCAGGCGGAAGAGGGCCTGCAGACCGTTGAAAGCCCCGCCGTAGCTCGTCGCGCCGATGCGGATATGGTCCGGCGCGACCTCCAAGCAGTAGGCTTCCGTCTCCGGCCCCGGTTCGAGGGTCAGCACCACGGCGCTTGCGCCCGTCGCCGCATGCCGCACTTCGCAGCCTAAGTATTCCGCCGCATACTCCGCCAGCGGCCGCAGGGCTTCGTCGGCCGCCAAAGTCGTGGCCGGCGTGAAGACGAAAGCCCCCTCGCCGGGTGTCCGGCGGCCCGGGGCGGGCTGTGCCGCCGCAATGGCGGCGGCAAGGAGCAGGGGAACAAGAAGTCGCAGTTTCATCGTCGCAGGGTAAATTTTGTTTTTCGCAAAGTTACTTTTTTTCTGCCGTTTTGCTACCTTTGTTCCCGAAATAGGACCGTCTGAAATAGATTATATGGAACAGGATAAACGACTGGCCGCCACGGCGCGGCTCTTGGAGGTGATGAACACCTTGCGGCGCGAATGTCCGTGGGACCGCGAGCAGACGTTCGACTCGCTGCGCAGCAACACCATCGAGGAGACCTACGAACTGGCCGACGCCATCACCGACCATAATATGGAGGGCATCCGCGAGGAGCTGGGCGACCTGCTGCTGCACGTGGTCTTCTACTCGAAGCTCGGCGAGGAAGCCGGGGCGTTCGACTATGCCGACGTTGCCAACGCCTTGTGCGACAAGCTGATCTACCGCCATCCCCACGTCTACGGCGACATCCACGCCAACACCCCCGACGAGGTCAAGGAGAACTGGGAGGCCCTCAAGCTGCGCAAGAAGAACCGCAAGAGCGGCACGCTCGGGGGCGTTCCGCGCTCGCTGCCGGCGATGGTCAAGGCCTACCGCGTGGGCGAGAAAGCCGCCGCCACGGGTTTCGACTGGCCGCAGCGCGAGGAGGTCTGGGCGAAAGTCCGCGAGGAGCTGGGCGAGGTCGAGGCCGAGATGAAGTCGGGGTCGCAGGCCGACCTCGAAGCCGAGTTCGGCGATCTCCTCTTCTCGCTGGTCAACGCCTGCCGCCTCTACGGCGTCGACCCCGAGTCGGCCTTAGAGCGCACGAACAAGAAGTTCATCCGCCGCTTCAACTACATGGAGGAGCAGGCCGCCGCCGGGGGCCGTACGCTGCACGAGCTTCCGCTCGACCGCATGGAGGAGCTGTGGCAGGAGGCCAAAAAACAGGAATAGACGCAATGGCTCTGATTCGCAAAATCCGCGGGCACGAACCCGTAGTGGGTGAAAATACCTTTTTGGCCGAGACGGCCGTCCTGCTGGGCGACGTTACCGTCGGCCGCGACTGCTCGATCTGGTACAACGCCGTTCTGCGGGGCGACGTCAACAAGATCGTCATCGGCGACCGCACCAACATTCAGGACGGCGTCGTGCTCCACACCATTTACGACGGGGCCAAACACCCCTCGCAGACGATCATCGGCAGCGACGTTTCGGTCGGCCACAACGCCGTGGTCCACGGTGCCCGCATCGGCGACAACTGCCTGATCGGCATGGGGGCGATTCTCTTGGACAATGCCGTCATCCCCTCGGGCTGCATCATCGCCGCCGGGGCCCTCGTCCTCTCCAACGCGCAGCTCGAACCCGACTCGCTCTACGCCGGCGTTCCGGCCCGCAAGGTCCGGGAGGTTACGCCCGAACAGCGCGACGAAATCATCCGCCGCACGGCGCACGACTATCGGCTCTACGCTTCGTGGTTCACGCAGGAGGAGTAAGATGAATCCGCGCTTTTCCCGATACTCCTACGTGGTGCTGAACCTGCTGGTCGCCGTGGCGGTCAGCCTGGTGGTCAACTTCTCCTACCTGCTGCTGCTGCTCGTCGACCAGAAGAACGACGGATCCCAGTCCGAGGAGGTGCGGGTGCAGGCCGAACCGCAGCGCTCGGGCGTGCTCCGCGTCGTGCCCGACGGCCACGGATACCTGCTCGGCGAGGGCGGCGATAGCATCTACATCCCCCTGCAGCGCATCCGGCGGCTGGAACTTGCCGACGGCGACACGCTCACGGTCTCCTACTCCTCTCCGACCGCCGAGGGGGCGCACCTCCAGCTGCACCGGGTCCTGCGGCGCAACGGCGAGGAGTTCGATTACGGTGCCCTTTTCAAGCGTCCGTCCGAAGGCCTGCTGCTCACTTTGCAGCTGCTCTACTTCCTCCTGATTTCGTTCATCCTACTCTCGATCCTCACGCCCGTGCGGTTCCGCTATTCGCGTCGGCGCTTTATCGTCCGCTGCCTGTGGGGCGTGGCCGTCGCCGCGGGGCTCTACTTCCTCGCACCGGTCGCCGAGTGGAAAACCGGACGCCTGATCTTCAACTTCATGGCGCCGCGCATGCTCGACTACGTGCTGCTGCTCAAATGTTCGTTCGCCGTCGTGGTCTCGATCCTCTACGGCTGGATCTACGTCCTGATTTCGCAGCAGCAGGCCGTTGCGATGGAGAACGAGCGCCTCAAGAACGAGAACCTCACCACGCGCTACAACATGCTCGTCGGGCAGATCAACCCCCACTTCTTCTTCAACTCGCTCAACTCGCTGTCGATGCTCGTGCGCGAGAAGCTCCACGACAAGGCCCTCGTCTACATCGATCAGCTCTCCTACACGTTCCGCTACATCATCCAGAACGGGCAGAATACGTGGATCACCCTCGGCGAGGAGCTCGACTTCATCGAGGCCTACGGCTACCTCTTCAAGATCAGGTATGCCGACAAGTTCTTTTTGGACGTCGACGTGCCCGATGCCTGCCGGGCGTGGTCCCTGCCGGCCCTTTCGCTGCAGCCGCTCATCGGCAATGCCGTGAAGCACAACGCCATTACCCGTTCCAACCCGCTCCGCGTTTCCGTGCGGGTCGTCGGTCCGTGGTTGGAGGTCTCCAATGCGAAGGCCCCCAAGCTCGAACCCGAACCCTCGACCGGCATCGGGCTGGAGAACCTGCGCAGCCGCGTGCGCCTCATCACGGGGCGCGACATCGAAATCATCGACACCGCCGCGGCGTTCACCGTGCGCGTGCCGCTTCAAAATCCCGCCCCATGCTCCGAGCCCTGATCGTCGAGGACGAAACTGCCGCCGCCCGGGGTCTTGAGGCTCTCCTCAAGGAGACGGCGCCCGACATCGAGGTCGTCGCCACGTTGGAGAGCGTCGCCGAGAGCGTCGAGTGGCTGCAGCGCCACCCGCAACCCGACCTTTTGTTCATGGACATCCACCTGGCTGACGGCGATTCGTTCCGCATCTTCCGCACGGTGGAGATCACCGCTCCGGTCATCTTCACCACGGCCTACGACCAATATGCCCTCGAAGCCTTCAAAGTCAGCAGTATCGACTACCTCCTGAAGCCGCTCAACAGCGCCGATGTCGAGCGCGCTATCGCCAAGTTTCGGCGCCTGACCGGCTCCGAGCGCCGCGACTACGGTTCGCGCGTGCGGGCAATGGCCGCCGGCCGCGAGGAGACTTTCCTCGTGCATGTCCGCGACCGCATCATCCCGTTGCACCGCGACAAGATCGCCTTTTGCTATACCTCCGACGAAAAGGTTTCCGCCTACGGGTTCGACGGCGAGGTCTACCCTCTCGACCGTACGCTCGAAGCCTTGCAGACGTTGCTGCCCGAGGGCGATTTCTTCCGTGCCAACCGGCAGTTCATCGTCGCGCGGCGCGCCGTGCAGGAGATCGTCGTCTGGTTCGGCAGCCGCCTGTCGCTGTCGCTGCAGGTTCCCACGCCCGAGCGGATCGTCATTTCGAAAGCCCGCGTGCCCGAATTCAAGGCGTGGCTGCGGTCGGCTCAACCCGCCGAATAGTCGGTTGACCGGCCGGAACGGCCGTTTCGCCCGGGGTGCCGCCCCGGGTTTCGCATTTTGGCCCTACCTTTGCAACAGCAACACAGATCATTCATTCACTTAAAACTTTTCGAAGCCATGAAACGTATTTTTGCAGTCGCCGCAGCGCTTTGCCTGCTGGCCGCCCCGGGCGCTTTCGCGCAGAAACAGCAGCAGAACAACCGCTCGGTCAAGGAGCGTCCCACCGTGGAGCAGATGGCCCGGCATCAGACCGAGCGTCAGACCCGCGAGCTGGGTCTCGACGAGAACCAGGCCAAAAAGGTCTACGCCCTGAACCTCAAGCAGGCCCAGCAGATGGAGGCCCACCGCTCGCAGATGATGAAGGAGCGCAAGGCCCACGCCGCCGACATGAAGTCGGTGCTCTCGGCCGACCAGTACGACAAGTGGTCGCAGATGCAGGGTTCGCATCCCGGCGCACACCGCGGCAAGATGCACAAGGATGCCAAGCAGGGCGGCTGCAAGCAGAACAAGGGCGCCTGCTGCGGCAAGGACGGCAAGCAGAACAAGGGCGGCAAGCACTGATCGCCGCCGGGTTTTCGAGGGGTGTCGGGCGACTGACACCCTTTTTTGGGCGATTCACCCCGCAACTGCTGGCGGTCTCCCGAAAAAAAGCTATCTTCGGGCCGCCGAAATTCGCATAAATTCTATCTCTTGATGAAAAAAATACTGCTGACAACCCTGCTTACGCTGGTCGCCGCCGCCGCATTCGCGCAGAAAGGCTCCGTTACCGCTACGGTCCTCGACGCCGATACGGGCGACACGGTGGCCGGGGCCGTGCTGACGGTGGCTCCCGTCGACGCGCCCGAGAAGAAACAGTACTTCACTTCGGCCTACAAGGGAGCCGTCTCGATTCCGTCGCTCGCCTACGGCGAATACACCTTGTCGGTCTCGTTCCTCGGCTACAACAACTACGACATGACGTTCAAGGTCGAGGCCGCGCGCCAGAATCTCGGTCAGCTGCGCCTGAAACCCGGTGTGCAGATCGAAACCGTCGTCAAGGAGGCGAAAGCCCTGCGCACCTCGCAGAGAGGCGACACGGTGAGTTATAACGCCGGGGCCTTCAAGGTCGTGGCCGACGCCGACGTCGAAGGCCTGCTGAAGAAAATGCCCGGCATCACCGTTACCGACGGCACGGTCGAGGCGCAGGGCGAGGAGGTCAAGAAGATTTTCGTCGACGGCAAGGAGTTCTTCGGCGAGGATGTAACGACGGCCATCAAGTCGTTGCCCGCGCAGGCCGTCGATCGCATCGAGGTCTACAACAAGCTCTCGGACGCCGCCGAGTTCTCGGGCATGGACGACGGCGAGGGTTACAAAGCCATCAACATCGTTACGCACCGCAACATGCGGCAGGGACAGTTCGGCAAGGTCTACGCCGGTCTGGGCTACGACGCCGAGCGCGGCTCGGAAGACCGTTTCAAGTACCTCGCCGGAGGCAACGTCAACCTCTTCAACGGCGACAGCCGCGTTTCGCTGATCGGCCTGTTCAACAACGTCAACCAGCAGAACTTCTCGTTCGAGGATATCCTCGGCGTCTCGGGCAGCACGGGCGGCGGCCGTCGCGGCGGCGTGGGCCAGTACATGGTGCGGCCGCAGAGCGGCGTGGCCACGGTCAATGCCATCGGCGTCAACTACTCCGACACGTGGGGCAAGCGCGACCAGCTTTCGTTTCAGGGCAGCTACTTCTTCAACAACACCGATACGAAGAACCGCTCCACGGTCGAAAAGTGGTACGAAACGCCTGCGGTCGACACCCTCTCCACGCACGGCTACTCCGAGACCGAGGCCTTCAACCACCGTCTGAACGCCCGCTTCGAGTGGAAGATTTCCGAGAACCAGAACCTCATGATCCGCCCCAGCTTCAGCTGGCAGTCCAACGATCCGCAGAGCTGGACGAAAGGCTGGCAGTACGGCGAGACGGGCTACTCCCCCACCGACAAGTTCAACGATGCCTCCCGCTCCGGCTATAACATCCGCACTAACGCCATTTACCGCGCCAAGTTGGGCAAGGTCGGGCGCACCATTACGCTGGACGGCACGTTCCGCTACTCCAACTTCTCCAATACTTCCGATTCGCATTCCAACGTTGCGAAGATTTCGTCCGTGCGGCCCGAGGGCGAGGACCCGTGGGGCTGGGACGCAGCGCCTTACACCCAGTTGCGCTACCTGCGCAGCGTGGCGCCGTCGAGCAGCTATGTCCTGCGCGGCGAGTTCACCTACACCGAGCCCGTCTCCAAGTTCGCGCAGCTGTCGCTGCAGTATCGGGCGCAGTACGACCACCAGGAGCGCGACAAGAAGAGCTACGAAACGGCCGACGACTTCTCGATCGCCGGCATCGAGCCTACGCCGTCGCTTTCCAGCTCCTACGAGAGCAACTACCTCACGCAGCGCGTCGGCCCCGGTTTCCGCTACTCCAAAGAGCGCAATACGTTCGTGGCCAATGTCTACTACCAGCGTTCGTCGCTCGACGGGCAGATCATGCAGCACGACGCCGAGAAGATCCGCCACAGCTACAACAACGTGCTCTACTTCATGATGGGCCAGCTGAACATCAACCGCGAAAATTCGCTGCGCCTGTTCGTCTCGTCCTACACCGACAACCCCTCGATCTCGCAGCTGCAGAGCATCTACGACATCTCGGACGCGCAGTACATATCGAGCGGTAACCCCGATCTGAACCCGTCGTACAACCACCGCGTCAACTTCCACTACACCAACTCCAACGTCGAGAAAGGCCGCACGTTCATGTGGATGTTCTCTATGCAGGCCGCGTCGGACTACATCACCAACGACGTGCGCTACAACGGCACCGTCTCGATCGACGGCGAGGACCGGCACTACCTCCAGTATTCGCGGCCGGTCAACATGAACGGCTACTGGAACCTGATGACGCACCTGAGCTACGGCTTCCCCATCGGCTTCCTCAAGAGCAACTTCAACGTGATGGCGGGCGTGATCTACAACCTCTCGCCCAGCCGCATCGACGGCGAGCGCAACGAGACCTCCAACATGGGCTACGACTTCCGCGCCGTCCTGGGCAGCAACATTTCCGAAAAAGTCGACTTCACCCTCTCGTGGAACGGCACCTACAACGAGGCCAAGAACTCGATCGACGCCGCGGCCGGCAAGAACCGCTTCTTCAACCACACGGCGTCGGGCAACCTCAAGGTCGTCTTCCCGTTGGGCTTCACCCTCACGGCCAGCGCCGCCTACACGCAGTATATCGGCTTCACGAACGACTACAACGACGACTACCTGCTCTGCAACGCCTGGATCGGCAAGAAGGTCTTCAAGAACCAGCGGGGCGAGGTGATGATCGGCGTGAACGACCTCCTCAATCAGAACCGGGCTTTCTCCCGCACCGTGGGTTCGGGTTGGACGCAAAACGCCACGAACAGCGTCGTCGGACGCTACTACATGGTGCAGTTCACCTACAACCTCCGGCACTTCGGCAAGCGGGGGTCCACCAACCTCCGCGACTACGACGGCGTCGGGCAGCCCGCTACGCGCGGCATGATGGGCCCGGGTCCCGGCGGACCTCCTCCGGGCGGCTTCCGGCCCAGATAGCCGGCCGGCCACAAGAAAAGGCGAAAAACGGATTCCGTTTTTCGCCTTTTTTTGCCCCGGAGTTGCCGCCGCGGTTCGAAAGATCACTCTTCGCCGCTGCCGGCGGCGCTCTCCTGCCGGAGCACGAGGTGGGTGCCGATGCAGGCCAGTCCGCCGTAGACCACCGTCAGGATCACCAGCGCCTTGATCTCCGCGAAGACTTCGGCCAGCGACGCTCCCATCGTCTGAATGCGCAGGAACGCTGTTACGCCGTGGCTGCTCGGGAAGATCTGCCCGAAGCGGTAGAGCCATTCGGGCATTCCCTCGCGCGGGTACGACACGCCGCTGAGCATCAGCAGCGGAATCGAGGTCCACAGTAGCAGGAGCAGCGAGTTTTCGCGGTGCCGGAAAAGCGTCGAGAGGGCGATACTCAGGGCGATGCACGCCGCCATGTAGACCGCCATGAAGAGGATGATCGTACCCGTCGCGCCGTTCATCGGATAGTGGAACAGGCGGTAGTGGAGCATCAGGATGTAGCAGCTCGTTACCGCATAGATCGAGGCGTAGACCAGCCCGCGGCCCAGCACGATCGGGAGTGTCGACATGCGGCGCCGCTCCGGCGGGCAAAGCTTGTGGTAGAGGCGGTGTTCGCGCCATGTGCCGCCGATCATGCCGATGCCGATGAGCATCGTCTGCTGGATGATGACCATGATGATCGCCGGCATGACGAACGTGCCGTAGCCCAGGTAGGGATTGAAGATGTTGTGCGCCTGGTAGATCACCGGCTGGGTCGTTGCCTGCGCCTGCGGAATGTTGGCTCCTTTGGCGATCAGACGCTGGAACTCCACCATCGCGCCCGTCTTGCCGATCGAGGTTACCACCTCCTGGAAAACCTGACGGTACATCAGGAAGTAGCTCGCATCGCAGTAGATCGCCACGACGGCCTGCTGGCCGCTCAGGAGCTTCTCCTCGTAGTCCGACGGGATGTAGACGATGCCGTAGATGTCGCGGTCGTAGAAAAGCTGTTTGGCCTCCTCTATGTCCGCCGGGTTGTAGGCCACGTAGGTGTTGGGGCCCGCGTTGAAGCTCTCCGCCAGACTGCGGCTCGTCGAGGTGCGGCTTTGGTCGATGACGCCGATCGGCACGTTGCGCAGCACCTGCGGCGCATAGGCCAGCGAGTAGACCGTGGCGTAGATCAGCAGGGCAAAGATCAGGATGAGTATCGCGCCGCCGTCCGTGAAGATCGTGCGGTATTCGTTGCCCATCACCGAACCCAGCTGTTGCCGATAGGATTTGAGTTGTCGAAAGAAGCGGTTCATATCACGATCTCCCCCAGTATTTTTCCTCCGTGCAGATTTTCCGCAGACGCGGCAGGCACAGAAGCGGTAAGACGATGAACAAGGCCATGTATCCCAGGTCGGGCAGCGAGCAGACGGCCGGCGCACCCCGCAGCATCTGGTCGACGAACAGGTCGGTGTAGTAGGTGAACGGGAAAAACTTGCTCACGATCCGCATCGCCGGGTACATCGCCATGACCGGGAACGTCAGGCCCGAGAAGGTGAAAGCCAACACCGAGTAGCCGCCGCCCAATGAGAGCGAGAGGCGCAGGTTGGCCATCAGCGCGACGATCAGGACCGAGATCGACTGGTAGCTCAGGATAAAGAGCAGTGTGCCCGTGAGGATGAGCGCGAAGCTGCCGTTCAGGGGTACGCCCACTACTTTGAAGATGATGCCGAACATAACGAGCGCGAGCAGGAACATTGACACCGTGATCGGGAGCATCTTGCCCGTAAGGGCCGCTCCCACCGAGTCGTTGGCCGTGCGGAGCCATTCGCGGGCCGTGCTGTGGCGCAGCTCCGAGCCGATCGAGAAGACCGTCGTCATGACGATGAAGATGAGCAGCATCATGGGCATGAAGCTCGGCGAGAGGTAGTAGCCGTAGTTGACGTAGGGGTTGAAGAGCACATGCTTGTCGAAACGCACGGGCTGCAGCTGCGCCATCGCCTGCCGCTCGGTGAGGCCTTGTTTGGTGAGCAGCTGGATCTGAATGCCCGCTGCGAAAGTCGTTACGGCGGTCTGGATGTCTTTGGCCAGCAGGCCGTTCACCGTGATGTTGGTGCCCGAGATGTAGGCTTCGGCATGGGTCTGGCGGTTGCTCAGGATGTTCTTCTCGAAGAACGCCGGCAGCTGCACGATCGCCGCGATGCGCCCTTCGCGCATCAGGTGCTCGCCCTCCTCCATCGACTGGATGCCGTAGGCTATCCGCGCCGTGGGGGTCTCGCCGATCATCTCCGTCAGCTTGCGCGAGAGGGTCGTATGGTCCTCGTCCAGCACGGCGATCGGGATGTCGCGGGCCACGCCCTTGTGGAAGAGCACCGCGAAGAACGCGAACGAAAGGAGCGGCAGCAGGCCCATCAGCACGAAGTACATCGGCCGCTGCGCCAGCCGCTGCAGTTCGCGTACGAGGACCGCCCGGGTATTGCGCAGAAAGGCCATCTTATTTCGCGAATTGATCCCAGTCGACCAGGACGCTCATGCCGGGGCGCAGCGTCTGGATGTTGCCCGCCGGACGGGCTTTCACGGCGAACGTGCGGATGTCGAATCCGCCCTGCGTGCGCGTCGCGGACCACGTTGCGAAGTCGGCCTGCACGGCGATGTAGGTTACTTCCAGCTCCACGTCGTAGTCCAATGCCGGGATGTAGGCCTGCATGCGCGTTCCTTTGCGGATGCAGGGCAGCAGGGTCTCTTTCACGTTGAACGTTACCCACATGTCGCTCGTGTCGAGAATCGCCACCACCGGATAGCCGCTGCCGACCAGCTCGCCCTGCTCGGCGATGATCGTCGACACTTCGCCGCTGACGGGCGCGTAGACCATCGCATCGCTGATGTAGGACTCCACTTCGCTTACGGCGCCTTCCGCCTGCCGGACTTTCGCCGCGGCAGCTTCTTTGTCTTCCTTGCGGGCTCCGTCGCGCGCCATGTCGTACTGGGCTTTTGCCGCTTCGGCCGTGGCTTTCATCGCCGAGTAGTTCGCCGAGGCTTCGTCCATCTTCTGTGCCGGCACGACGCCCTGTTCATAGAGGTTCTTCACCCGCTCGTAGGTCTTGCGGGCCAGTTCCAGCCCCGCCTGCGCTTTCTGCCACATGTTGCGCGCCGCGTCGATCTGCTGGATGCGGGCACCGGCTACGGCCGCCTGATCCAGCGCCGAGGCGGCACTCTTGACCGCTTCCGCCTGCCGGAGCTTGGCGTCCAGCTCGGGCGTCGACAGCGTGTAGAGCAGCT
Source organism: uncultured Alistipes sp. (assembly GCA_964542345.1). GTDB lineage: Bacteria > Bacteroidota > Bacteroidia > Bacteroidales > Rikenellaceae > Alistipes. The sequence goes on along the minus strand of CAZIUJ010000012.1, from coordinate 6,002 downwards.
GTCCTTTCTCCACGCGCTCGCCCTGCTCCACCTTCATGCAGTCGATGCGGCCGGGAACTTTCGACGAGGCCTTGTAGGTCGTGCACTCCACCGTGCCCTGAATCAGCAGGGGCGTGTGCCTGGTCAGGTAGCGGCTGATGAGGATCACCGCAAGGACGATCACGATCGCTGCGGCGATGATTCCGAATACGTTTTTCCGTTTCATATAGGGTCGTTTTTTACTTTTTGTCGAAAAGGATCGCTTGCGCATCGTCGCGGCGGGCATAGGCCGGGAACTCTTCGCTCAGCCCCGCCGCCTCCAGAAGCTGCGCCAGCAGCTTGTCATAGTTGTAGGCCGCCTGCAGCCGCTCCGTGCGCACGCCGGCCAGGTTGAGCTCCGCGTCGATGAGGTCCGACGACGAGGCCATGCCTTCCAGAAAGGCCGCGTTCTTCATGCGCAGGTACTCCTCCGCGAAGGCCAACGACGCATCGATCGAGGTCATTTGGTTGCGGTAGTTCTGCAGGCGGTTGTAGAGCTGTTCGATCAGCACGGCGATGTCTTTGTCGGCCTTGTGCTGCAGCTCCTCTACCCGATGTACCGTCTGCTTGGCCGCCGAGTATTTGTATTCGCGGTTCAGGCCGTCGAAAATCTTGAAGTTCACGCCTACGCCCACGGCCCAGCGGGGCACGAGCCCCGTTACCTGGTAGTTGTAGAACGAGCCGCCGCCCATCGCCACGACCTGCGGCAGGAAGTCGCTGCGCTGGAGACGCACTCCCTCCTGCGCCAGATCGCGCTTGAGAGCCACTTGCTGGAGCAGCGGGTTGTGCGCCGCGGCCGCCTGCCGGTAGTAGTCCAGCTCTTCGATGCGGTCGACGATGAACATCGCCGTTACGGGCAACAGCTCGCCGTTGCGGTTGAGTGTGTTTTGCAGGGCGCTCGAAATCGTCTGCGCCTGCAGGCGTGCGTTGGCCAGCTCGCGTTCCGCTTCGGCCATCTTGAAGGCTACGTAGAGCTTCTCGCTTTGCGCGATCATGCCGTTGCGTTCCAGCGCCTCGGCGTCTTGCAGGTGCTTGCGCACCCCGTCGACCACCTGTTCGCGCACGTCCACCACCTGCAGCGCCAGCGCCAGGCCGAAGTAGCGTTCCACCAGCTCCGAGATCAGCGCATGGCGCGTTTGGTCGCCCTGCGCCTCGGCCGTGCGTTCCTGAATCTTCGCCGCACGTCCCGCTGCGTTGATCTTGCCGCCCAACCAGATCGGCATCGTTACCTGCCCGCCTACGAATCCTAAGCTGCGATCCTGAATCTTCAGAAACCAGTCGGACTGAAGCATCGGGTCGAGCAGCTGCTGGATCGGCGGGATGTATTGCGGCGGCACCAGCCCGCTGCCCAGTACCTGCCCGGCGACTCCCTGCACGGGGGCTTTCATCTCGTTCAGGTCGAATCCGATGTCCTTGCCCAGGTAGGCATAGGCGCCCGTTACGCTGATCTTGGGCATGCGCAGACCGATGGTCGCCCGGCGTTCCTGCACGGCCGCCTTCTCTTCGTACTCGGCCGCTTTCACGGCCGGGTTGTCCGCCAGCGTCGCGGCGATCGCCTCTTCGAGCGAGAGCGTGCGGGGCCCCTGCTGGGCCTGCGTCTGCGCTGCCGGCAGGAGAAGCGTCATCGCTGCGAAAAGGGTCTTGACAGCTGTTTTCATATCGTTCGTTGAATTATGGGGATGCAAATATAGCAATCTGTTCGTCATTCTTTTCGCTTTCCGGCACTTTCGGACATTTTTAGGTCCTTTTGGGCGCAATTTGCGGCCCGTTATCTCCATAAATGGCCGTTCACGGCGCGCACCTCGTCCGCCAGTTCCGGACAGTAGCGCACCTCCACGCCCGCTTCGCGCAGCAGCTGCGCTCCGCGGCAATGGACGAAGTGGTCCGGTTCGTAGAGCGCGAAGAAGACCCGGGCGATGCCGTGGCGGAGGATCAGCTCCGTGCAGCTCTCCGGTTCGCTCGCCCGCTGCGAGCAGGGCTCCATCGAGGTGTAGATCGTCGCTCCGCGCAGCGGCGCTCCCGCCGCTAGCGCTTTGGCGATCGCCTCCTGCTCGGCATGGTGCGTCGCCGTCGTTTCGTGGGTGTAGCCGCAGAATTTCCGTCCGTCGGGCGTGGCCACTACGGCTCCCACGCAGTACGATGTCGCACTGGGCCGGCACTGGCGGCTCTCGTTGACCGCCATGCGCAGGCACTGCCGGTCTTCCGCCGTCGGCTCGGGCCGCAGCTGCCACGTCGTTACTTCCATTTCGCCGTAGCGTTCTTTGCGGCCGGGGACTCCTTTCGGCGCTTCGAACAGAAAGCGTGCCTTTCCGCGTTCCGCACCCAAGCGAAGCGTCGGTCGCACTGCCAGCCGCAGCCGGTCGGCCAACCCCTCTCGCAGAAAGAGGGCCAGCGTCTGCGCCCCGCCCTCGACAAAGAGCCGTTCGATGCCCCGCTTCTCCAGCTCGGTAACGATCCGGCTTGCCGAAATGGCTGCCGTGTCGCTTGAAATAACCGTAGCAACGTCTTTCAGTTCAGGAATTTCGTACGGCGAGAATACATAGATGTCGGCATCCCCTTCCCGGAAGAAGCGGAGCGCCGGATCGAGCCGCCCTGAGTGCGTCAGGGTTACTTTCGTCAGATCGGGCCGCAGGCCGCGCGCAATACGGCGACGGCGCGCTTCGGGATCGCGGAGCAGCAGCGCCGGATTGTCCCGCCGTAGCGTCTCGGCACCGACCAGCATGGCATCGTGCTCCGTGCGCAGGCGGTAGACTTCGGCCAGGTCCTCGGGCGTCGAGACCACCAGCCGCCCGGGATTGTTGTCGTCCATGTAGCCGTCGGCCGTAACGGCGACGGAGAGGGTTACGAGCATCGTTTCAGCGTGATAAGCGTGATTTCGGGCCGCGCGCTGCCCAACCGCATCGGGTAGCCTACGCTAGCGATGCCGTCGTTGATGTAGAGCGTCTTGCCGTTTTCGTCGTAGCGGCCGCTCCAGCGGCCGTATATCCAGCTCGCCGGAGAGAACGGCCGGCCGAAAAGGCGGATTTTCATCTGCATGCTGTGGACGTGGCCGGCCAGCGTGAGGTCGCCGTAGCCGGCTTCGGCGATCTGGTCCCACAGCTGGGGCAGGTGCACGAGCGCGATGTTGTAAAGCCCTTGCGAAACTCCTGCGTAGGCTTTCGCTACCCCGTCGGTGCGTACGCCGGCCGAGTGGCGTTTCTTGTGCAGCGCCGGGTCGTACGAAATGCCCGTGAGGGTCAGGCTGTCGCCCCCGCGATGCAGGCAGAGGGTCGTGTCCTGCAGCACGTGCCACCCCATTCGCTCCTGCCGCTCGACCAGCTGCGCGAGATTCTCGGCTACGGTCTGCGCCGAGCTGTTTTTGAGGTAGGTGCCGACGTCGTGGTTGCCCGTTACGGCGTAGACCGGGGCCTGCAGGCGGCTCAGCTCCCGCATCGCCAGCGTGTCGAGCTCTGCCGCCCGGATGTTGACCAGATCGCCCGTGAAGAAGACCCAGTCGGGCCGCAGGGCATTCACGCTGTCCACCAGCCGCCGCAGCTCCCGCTCGGGCCGCAGCTGCGTACCCAGGTGGAGGTCCGAAAGCTGCACGATGCGCATGCCGTCGAATCCGGCCGGCAGGCGGTCGGCGCAGATTTCCACGCGGTTGATCTTGAGCACCGTGCGTCCGGCCGTCGCGCCCCATACGAGGATGAAGGCGACGCAGGCCCCGGCCGCGATGCCCGTGCGCGGCAGGTGCAGCGCATTGAAGAAGAAGTAGCAGACGCGCGGAAAGACCGTCGCCATCCAAACCCAGAACATCCACATCGTCCAAAGGATGTAGCCCGTTGTGTTGTCGCGGCTCGCCACGCCGACAGCCGCCGCGACGAGGGGCAGCGCATCGGTGAGCGCCGCCCATATAATAAAGAGGTATCGCCGGCTTGCGGCGGCTTTTTCGCGGCGCAGGCGGCGGTAGTGGTGCATGTCGGCCGCTACGGCGCAGAGTCCCAGCAGGAACAGAAGCGAGTAGAGTATCATCTTGTCGGACGTTCGGATTTTTTGCGGCCGCCTGCAAACCGGATGCCGGAGCACCTCGTCCCCGGCGCCGCACGGGCGGCTTGATCGGCACAAAGATAGCGATTTCCCGTCTATCTGCAACTCTCCGCTGCCGTGGCCTCTTTTTCCGGTCCGGCGGCCCGGAACCGCCATTTGGCATACAACTTGCTAATTTGCCGGGTGAAATTCAACCCGTTGTATGGATGAGCAATTCCTTAAAATAACCAAATTTATTCGGCTTATGAAAACATTTCGACTTTTGACGGCGGCTCTGCTGCTCGCTGCTTCCGCCTCGGCTCAGCGTTATTCGAACCCGGCCCCGGAGGGCGAGTATTCGCCGACGGTTTACCTGATCTCCGTGCAGGAGACCGAGAACATCGGTTGCGGCTGTTCGGCCCGCGAGGCGGCCGAGCGCAACCGCACGACGGTGGCCAACGCCACGCAGGACTACATCGACACACACCGTTCCGGTTTCCAGCAGGCGGAGCGTCCCCAGTTCGTCTTCGCCACGAAGAACAACCGCTTTTCGTTCGCCCTGGGCGGCTCGGTAACGCTGCGTGCCGGCTATGATTTCAACGGCATTTCGGACAACATCGACTTCATCCCCTACGACATTCCCGTTCCGGGCAACTACAACTCTCGTCAGAAGCTGATGATGGACGCCTCCACGTCGCGCGTCTTCCTGAAAGCAATTTCCAATACGGGGGCGCTGGGCCGCGTGGTCGTCTTCATGGACGCCGATTTCCGCGGCGGCCGCGAGGGCAGCTATACGCCCCGCCTGCGTTCGGCCTACGTCTCGCTCGGGGGCTTCACGCTGGGTCGCGACGTTACGACCTTCTGCGACCTGCAGGCCGCGCCGATGACCGTCGACTTCCAGGGCCCCAACGCCTATAACTTCCACTTCGCCACGATGCTGCGCTACGAGATCACCTTCGCCCACGACCGCCTGACGTTCGGCGTCGCCGCCGAAATGCCCCGCGTGAGCGGCAGCTACAACGACAACTTCGAGCCGCTGCGGCAGCGCGTGCCCGACTTCCCGGCCTATCTTCAGCTGGCGTGGGGCAACAACCGCGAGAGCCACATTCGCATTTCGGGCGTCATCCGCGACATGTACCTCCACAACGCTCGCACGGGCAACAACACGACCCTGCTCGGCTGGGGTGCCCAGTTCAGCGGCCGCATCAAGGTCGCCCGTCCGCTGGTGCTTTTCATGAACGGCGTCTACGGCAAAGGCATCACCCCCTATATTCAGGATTTGACGGGTTCGGGCCTCGACTTCACGCCCAACCCCGAGAATGCCGAGCAGATTCAGACCATGCCCATGTGGGGTTGGCAGGCTGCCGCGCAGATCAACCTTTCGCGCCGCGTCTGCCTCTCGGGCGGCTTCTCGATGGCCCGCGTCGAGCAGAACCACGGCTATTTCTCCGATAACGAGTACCGGCAGGGCCAGTATATCTTCGGCAACATCTTCTACAAGCTCTCCCCGCGCTGCAAGCTGGCTGGCGAATACCTCTACGGCACGCGTAAGAACATGGATTCCGCCAAGAACCATGCAAACCGTGTCAACGTGATGGTGCAGTACAACTTCTAAGTCCCGGGACTATTTTTACCTGATTCTTGCGAGACGGTTCTTTTTCGGAATCGTCTCGTTTTTTCGTATCTTCGCGCCATGATGGATTTTCTCATGCACTACAACCTCGCCGGTCTGGTGATCGGCATCGCCACGTTCCTCATTATCGGGCTTTTCCACCCGCTCGTCATCAAAGGCGAATACCACTTCGGCGTCCGCTGCTGGTGGGTCTTCCTCGTGATGGGCATCGCCGCCGTCGCCGCTTCCGTTGCCGTGCGGCACCTCTTCTGGTCTACCCTGCTGGCCGTGTGGGGCGCTTCGTCGTTCTGGGTATACAGCATAAATAAGACTCCTATAGGCGATCAGATGTATTATGGATTGGATC